>DATNCP010000162.1:0-84367 GCA_035607175.1 Burkholderiales bacterium | reverse complement strand
GGCATCGCCGCCTCGGCGATCGTCGCCTGGTTCTCGCGCCGGCGCGAATTCCGCGCCGACGCCGGCTCGGCGAGCCTGCTCCACTCGCCGCAGCCGATGATCGCGGCGCTCTCGCGCCTCGGCAGCATCCAGTCGGGCGGGTTGCCCGACCAGGTGAAGGCGTTCGGCATCAACAGCAACTCCGGCCTGGCAGCCCTGTTCGCCACCCACCCGCCACTCGAGCAGCGCATCGCCGCCCTGCAAGCGCCGCGCTAACTAGGCGGACTTTCTCCACGGGATGAGCATCCCCACCTGCTCGCGGTAGCGGCGGTAGCGCTCGCCGAACTGCGCGACCAGGTCGCGCTCCTCGAACCAGATGCCGACCAGGATGTACCCGGTCCCGCCGATCGCGAACAGCAGGTGGCCGGCAGTCATCACCGGCGCTGCCCAGAAGGCGAGGACGAAGCCGAGGTAGATCGGGTGGCGCACGTAGCGGTAGAGGAACGGCGTGCGGAACTCCCCCTCGGGGATCTCGCGGCCCAGCAGGCGCGAGAACACCTGGTGCAGGCCGAACAGTTCGAAGTGGTTGATGAGGAAGGTGGCGAGGAGCAGCACGCCCCAGCCCAGCCAGAAGACCGCCCAGATCGCCTTCACCGCCGCGGGGTTCTCGATCCGCCAGAGCACCGGCTCGGCGATCGGCCGCCACTGCCAGAGCAGCAGCGCAAGCGCGAGCGTCGCGGCGAGCACGTAGGTGCTGCGCTCGACCGCGGGCGGCACCATCTTCGTCCACCAGCGCTTGAACGAGCGCCGCGCCATGACGCTGTGCTGCACCGCGAAGATGCCGAGCGCCAGCAGGTTCACGGCGAGCGCTTCGATAAGCGGCACCGGTTCGCCGCTATCGATTCCCTTCGGCACGAACACGCCGCCGACGAAGCCGATCGCGTAGGCGAAGGTGCAGAGGAAGAACACGTAGACGGCCATGCCGTACAGCAACGAAAAGAACGCTCCCAAGGGAGTCTCCTTTAAAGGTCCGGCTTACTTCGCGTGGAAGAAGTAGTAGTCGGCGGTATAGGGGACGCGGGCCTGGGCTCCGGTGCCGCTGCAGTCCCCGGCCGGCGCGACCCCGCCAGCCGTCGCCACGCGCTGGATGCTGGTCACATCGCTGAAGTAGCCGCTTCCGCCCACGGACTTCGTGCCGAGGAGAAGCCAGGGAATTGCGCCGGCGGCCGGCGCATCGGCGCGACTCTTCGTCGTGCCGACGACCTTGCTGCCGTCTCCGCTCGCTTCCCAGGTCGGGCCCGCGAAGTGGCGGCCGACGAGGTTGCCGCTCGAGTCGAACAGCTGCGCCTCGGGTGCGACGAACACCCACTTCTGGTCGCGGCACTGGTAGATCTGTACCCCCTTCGCGCTGATGACCCGCTTCAGCGACTCGCTGCTGGCGGGCCGGAGACTGTCCGGAACCTGCACGAGGTGGTTTTCCGGAGCCGGCGCGGTGCTCGCGCAGCCGGCGAGGAGAAGTACGAGAAGCATTCGTTGCATGGTTTTTCCTCCCTGTTAGAAAAGCGGTGCGCAGGCCGCGGCGATGCGCTGCACGTGCCGGTGGTCGGTACCGCAACAGCCGCCGACCACGGCGAGCTTCGGCAGCAGGCTTCGCTTCAGCGCCGCATAGTCCATTCCCAGCTCGACGGGATCGCCGATGTCGAGCTGGCTCGATTCGTTGAGCTCCGCGTGGCTCTTGCGCGACGCATTGGCGCGCAAGCCGCGGATGCGCTGCGTCCAGCCGTCGCCGCGAGCCAGCACCTTGCGGAAATGCTCCGGATGCGCGCAGTTCAGCATGTAGTAAGCGGGGTAGCCGTCGGTCTCCGCGTCGACCCAGTCGATGGCCTCGTTCAGAGGCTGCCCGGTCGGCAGGCGGCCATCGGTCTCGACCGTAAACGAGATCGCCGCCGGCATCGCCGCCTCCTTCGCGGCGAGCGCAACGCCGACCGCCTCCTCCACGTAGTTCATCGTGATCGCGGTGACCATGTCGGCGCCGCTGTCGGCGAAGGTGTCGACCTGCGCGCGGTGATAGCGCTGCGCCTCGCCGGCCGGCATGACGCGGCTCGGGCTGTAGCCGTCGCCGCGCGGGCCGACGCAGCCGCTGATCATCGCGGTCAGCTCGCGGCAACCGCCGCGGATATCCTCGAGCAGCCGGATCGCCTTGCGGTTCGCGGTCGCGAGCTCGAGCCGGCTGTAGCCGAGCTTGTCACCCCAGTCGGCGCTCGCGCGCCAGGTGGCGCTCTCGAGCACGATCCCGGCGCGGAACTGCGCGGCGATGCGGACGTACTCGTCGTAGTACTTGCGCAGCGCGATCTCGCCGCCCTTGCGCCGGAAGAGGTCGAAGGCGGCGAAATCGGGCAGCTCGATCCCGTCGTTGAAGATCAGCGCGGTCTCGATGCCACCGTCGGTAATGAAGAGGCCGCCGCCAAGCTGCGGCAGCCCCTTGCGATTGGTCCTCACTACGCGGCCTTCGCTTCCTGTCGTGCCGCGCCCTGCATGGTGCTGGCGAGCAGCCCGTAGGCGGCGGCCCAGGCCTCCCTCACGTCGGGGGTAAAGCGCGCGCCCAGACTTTGCTCGAGAGCCCAAAGCAGCGCCGCCGCGACGGTGGCGTAGTGCTCGTCCTTGACGCCGTAGCCGCCATGGCGGCGGCCGAGGACCTCGACCACCGGCGTCAGCGTCTCGATGCGCTCCAGCCCGTTGACGGCCACGCTCATCATGGCGATCAGCTTGCGCCCCTGCTCGCGCATGTCGCCCTTGAACATCGGCCGTAGCGACGGATCGAGGACGAAGAGCCGCAGATAGAAAAGCTGCGCGGCCGTTTCGGCCACGGCGAGTACGTCCTTCCAGCTCCCTTGGACGAGAGCGACCTGGCGGGGTGTCATGCGGGTCCCGGAAATTGGAGTCGTTCGGATCGGGTAGCGAAGCTCACCCCGGGGCGAGGAGGAGGGTTGGAGGTGCCCCAGGGTGAGCTCGCTGATCATGCCGGCACGGCGGAGAGAGCGACCCGGCCGGGCCGTGAATGCAGCGTGGTCAGCGCGACCCACGCATCGCTGCCTACTGCCGAGATGACGACGGTCCCGGGGCGGTCGATGCGCAGCCAGTCGCCGGCGCGAAGGAAGTAGTCGCGGGGATCGCGCTCCTGCGTGAGCCACACCTCGCCTTTGGACACCTCGACCACGAGCCCGGCTGGCTTTTCGAGGCGCAGCACGCGGTCCTGCTTCAGCAGCGCGTTCATCAGTACATCCCGATCCGCGCCGCCGCGAGCCGCAGCAACCGCTGCTGCCGCTGCAGCTCCACGCGCTCGGCGAGGTGCGTGTTCCAGGAATCGATGCCGATGTCGCGCAGCGTGCGCGAGTCGAGCCGGGCGAGGATCTCGCGGTCGGCGCGCGCCTGGTGGGCGCGCTTGACCGCTTCGTAGACCTGCCGCGCGCGCGGCAGAGCCATCGCCGCGCCCCTGCGGTGCAACCGGATCCACCATGCCAGCATGTTCCTCATGTGCTGCTCCTTGCTCAGTAGTTCGACGCCGCTCAGACTAGGCGCGCGACGTGTCCGGCGTATTTCCCTCGGGAAACGATTTGTTTCCGGCTTGTATAATCGTTCGCAGAGGGAGCGGTGATGGAAGCGACGAGAGTGCTGGTCGTCGACGACGATCCGGCAATCAGGGAGATGCTGGCCGACTATCTCGCCGATCACGGCTACGTGGTGGCGCAGGCGGGGAGCGGCGAAGCGATGCGCGCCGAGATGGAGCGCGCGCGCCCGGCGGTCGTCCTGCTCGACATCGGCCTGCCCGGCGAGGACGGGCTGACGCTGGCGCGCTTCCTGCGCGAACGCTACGAGGTCGGCATCATCATGGTGACCGGCGCTTCCGACGTGGTCGACCGCGTCGCCGGCCTCGAGGTCGGCGCCGACGATTACATCGCCAAGCCGTTCGACCCGCGCGAGCTGCGTGCCCGGCTGAAGAGCGTGCTGCGCCGCCTCGAGAAAAAAGCGACTTCGAAACCGGACAGCCGCGTCGGCATCGGCAGCTGCTTCCTCGACCTCAAGGCGCGCGCCCTGAGCGACGCCCGGGGCCGCGAGATCCCGATCACGTCGATGGAGTTCGAGCTGCTCAAGGCACTGGTCGAGCACCCGAACCAGGTTCTCTCGCGCGACCAGCTGCTCAGCATGACCCGCAACCGCGAGTGGGAGCCCTTCGACCGCTCGATCGACATCCGCATCACCCGGCTGCGGCGCAAGGTGGAAGACGACCCGGCGCGGCCGCGGGTGATCAAGACGGTGCGCGGCGCGGGCTACATGTTCATCCCCGCCAAGTAACCCCCCGGTTTCAATCGTTTCAGTCGTGTAACAACCCCGCCCCGGCGCAACGCGCGGATTACACTGCGCGCGCATGGACGACAGCCTCAGGCGCGCCGCGCTCGCCGTGTCGGCCGCCGAGGGCGGCGGCGTCTTCGACCGCCTGGCGGGCGACCTGGCCGGCATCCTTGGCGTCGCCATCGGCTTCATCGCGGTTTTCGACGACCCCACCCGCTCGCGCATGCGCATGCTCGCCTTCCACCTCGACGGGCGGCTGCGCAAGCCCTTCACCTACGAGCTTGCCGGCTCGCCCTGCGCTTCGGTGGTGGGGAAGGAATTCCGCTGCGTTGCGTCCGGCGCGCGCCAGGAATTCCCGAACGACGACCTGTTCGCCAAGCTCGGGCTGGAGAGCTATGCCGCGTTCCCGCTGAACGACGCGGCGGGCGCCCCGCTCGGGGTCATCGGCGCGATGGACCGGCGGCCGCTCGCCGAGACGGCCCTGTGCGAGGCGATCCTGAAGATGTTCGCCGTGCGCGTCGCCGCGGAGCTGGAGCACGGCGCGCGCATCCAGTCGGACTTCGCGCTGCGCGCGAGCGAGGACCGCTACCGCGCCATCTTCAACGCCGCCGCCGACTCGATGGTGCTGCGCGACGCCGCTTTCCGCATCGTCGACGTCAATCCGGCCTACGAGGCGATGAGCGGGCGGCGCCGCGAGGAAGCACTCGGGCGGGACATGCTGACCATGAGCCCGCTGGAGATGAACGACGAGGTGCGCGGGCTGCACGAGCGCGCGCTCGCCGGCGAGACCGTGATCTTCGAGTCGCGCGCCCGGCGCAAGAACGGCGAGCGCTTCCACATCGAGACGCGCGGCGTGCCGATCGACTACCAGGGCCGGCCGCACGTGCTGTACGTCGGCCGCGACATGACCGCCCGCTATGCCACGGAGACGGCGCTGCGCGCCAGCGAGGAGCAGTACCGCGCGGTGTTCAACGCCGTGGCCGACGCGCTGGTGCTGCGCGACGCCGATTTCCGCATCGTCGACGTCAACCGCGCCTATGTGACGATCAGCGGCTACTCGCGGGAAGAGGTGATCGGCCTGCAGCGCGTGGTCGCCAACCCCCACGAGAGCGAGGAATGGATCCGCGCCATGCACGCGCGGGCCCTCGCCGGCGAGTCGACGATGATGGAGACGACGCGGGTGTGCAAGGACGGCACCCGCATCGAGGTCGAGCTGCGCGGCGTGCCGATCGGGTTCCGCGGCCAGCCGCACGTGCTCTACATCGGCCGCGACATCAGCCAGCGCAAGCGCTCCGAGGAGACGCTGCGCTCGAGCGAGGAGCAGTACCGCGCGATCTTCAACGCCACCACCGACGCACTGGTGCTGCGCGACGCCCAGGCGCGGGTCGTGGACGTCAACCCCGCGTTCCTGGCGATGAGCGGCTTCACGCGCGAGGAGGTCATCAGCGAGTCCCGCTGGTTCTTCGCCAAGCCGGAGATGTCGGGGCTGGCGAAGGAGATGCACCGGCGGGTGATCGCCGGCGAATCGGTGCACTTCGAGGTCCAGGGCACGCGCAAGGACGGCGCGAAGCTGCTGGTCGAGATGCATGCCGTGCCGATCATGTACCGCGGCGTGCCGCACGCCCTCGGCATGGCACGCGACATCACGGCACAGAAGCGCGCTGACGAGCAGCGCGCCGGGCTGGAAGCGCAGCTCCGCCAGGCGCAGCGCATGGAGGCGATCGGCCACCTCACCGGCGGCATCGCCCACGACTTCAACAACCTGCTCGCCACCATCATGGGCTACGTCACGCTCGCCGGAGAGCGCGCCGAGACCAGCGGCGACGACAAGCTCGCCCACTACCTCGAGCAATCGCTCGCTTCCTCGCGCCGGGCGCGCGACCTGATCCAGCAGATGCTGACCTTCAGCCGCGGCCAGCGCAGCGCGCCCAAGGCGATGAACCTGGCGGCCGCGGTCGAGGGCTCGCTCACGCTGATGCGCGGCTCCCTGCCGGCGACGCTCGAGATCCGCACCGACATCAACCTCGCCGCCGGCGACGTGCTGCTCGACCCGGTGCAGCTCGACCAGGTCCTGCTCAACCTCGCGATCAACGCCCGCGACGCGGTCGGCGGGCCGGGCGTGCTGCACATCGCGCTGCGCAGCGCCCCCGGCCTCGTCTCCGTCTGCGCGAGCTGCCGGCAGCGCTTCGAGGGCGATTTCGTCGAGCTGGCGGTCTCCGACACCGGGCCGGGCATCGCACCGCAGGTGCTCGAAAGGATGTTCGAGCCCTTCTTCACGACCAAGGACGTGGGGCGCGGCAGCGGCATGGGGCTCGCCACCGTGCACGGCATCGTCCACGAGCACAGCGGCCACATCGTCGTCGAGCGCCGCGAGCCGCGCGGCAGCCGCTTCCGCATCCTGCTGCCGCCGCTCACGGCGGCCTCGGCGCTGGCCCGCCCAGGCTCGCGGTCGGCGTCGGCTGCGGCGGCGAGCGCCAGCGACCGCTCGCTCAAAGGACGCGTGCTGATCGTCGACGACGAGGCGCCGCTCGGCGAGTTCATGCGCGAGCTGCTGGGCGGCTGGGGTATCGATGCCACGGCGATGACCAGTCCCCGCAAGGCGCTGCAGGCGTTCCGCGCGGACATGCGGGCGTACGACCTCGTCATCACCGACCTCGCCATGCCCGGCTCGACCGGATTCGGCCTGGCGCGCGAGCTGCTGGCGCTCCGGCCGGGCCTGCCGGTGATCCTCTATACGGGGCACATCGATCCGATCGCCGAGCGCGAGCTCGAGGCGGCCGGCATCCGCGCCCTGCTGCCCAAGCCCGTCGAGCCCGACAAGCTGCACGGGTTGCTGGCGAGGCTCCTCCCCTAGATCCTCGGGGTGGTGGCGCCGTGGCGGCTGCTGCGGCACGGCAGGCCACGCGGGTCCGCATGATGTACCTTCCACCGGTGTTCGCCGTAGCGATGACGGTCCGGACCCCGCGATGGAACTCGTCTACTTCGTCCTCCTGAACGGACTGGGCCACCTCGCCTTCGTCGGCAGCCGCATGACGACGACGTTGTTCGCGCTCGAGCTCGGCGCATCGCGCTTCACCGTCGGCCTCCTCATGGCGCTGTTCGCGCTGCTGCCGATGCTCCTCTCGGTCAGCGCGGGCCGCCTCATCGACCGCACCGGGCCGCGCCGGCCGCTGCTCTTCGCGCTCGCGATGCTCGCCTGCGCCACCGTGCTGCCTTTCCTCTTCCCCTCCGTCAGCGTGCTCTACGTCTCCACCACGCTGGTCGGCACCTCGTTCATGGTCACGCACATCGCCATGAACAGCGTGTTCGGCGCGCACGGCTCGCCGGAGCAGCGCGCGGTGAACTTCTCCTGGCTCGCGCTGGGCTTCTCGATCTCGAACTCGATCGGCCCGCTGATCGCCGGGTTCGCCATCGACGGACTCGGGCACTCGCAGGCCTTCCTGATCCTCGCCATCTTCCCGGTCGCGGCCTTCGCCCTGCTGCTCCTGCGCAAGCGCCCGCTGCCGCGCCCCGTGCGCCACGGCGCTCCGCTGGCCAACTCGAGCGTGCTGGACCTGCTGCGCATCGCGCCGCTGCGCCGCACCTTCATCGTCAGCGCGACGCTCGCCATGGGCTGGGACCTCTACACCTTCCTCCTGCCGCTCTATGGCGCGTCGCTCGGCCTCGCGGCGACGACCATCGGCATGATCCTCTCCACGTTCGCGCTCGCCACTTTCACCGTGCGGCTCACCATGCCGATCCTCATCAAGCGGCTGAAGCAGTGGGTGGTGATCGCCGCCGCGATGGCCGTCGCGGGCTCGGCCTACCTGGTCCTGCCGCTGGTCGAGGCGGTGCCGCTCCTCATGCTGCTGTCGTTCATCCTCGGCATGGGCCTCGGCTCGGCGCAGCCGATCATCATGTCGCAGCTCTACGAGGCCTCGCCGCCCGGGCGGCAGGGCGAGGCGGTGGGCCTGCGCACTTCGCTCCTCAACGGCAGCCATACCCTGATCCCGCTCGTCTCGGGCGCGATCAGCGCCGCGTTCGGCGTGGCGCCCGCGTTCTGGCTGCTCGCCGCGCTGCTCCTCGGCGGCGGCTGGTACGCGAAACAGCAAGTAAAATGAATTTCATGCGACGCGTCACGCTCAGCCAGTTCCTCGTCTCCCGCCAGCGCGAGAAGCAGCTCATCAACGCCGACCTGCGGCTGCTGATCGAGACCATTGCCCGCGCCTGCAAGGCGATCAGCACGCGGGTGAACAAGGGCGCGCTCGCCGACGGCCTGGGCTCCGCCGGCAAGGAGAACGTCCAGGGAGAAGTGCAGAAGAAGCTCGACGTGCTCTCGAACGAGATCCTGCTCGAGGCGAACGAATGGGGCGGCAACCTCGCCGCGCTGGTCTCGGAGGAGATGGAGGACCCGCGGCCGATTCCCACCCACTACCCGCGCGGCGAGTACCTGCTGCTCTTCGACCCGCTCGACGGCTCGTCGAACATCGACGTCAACATCTCGGTCGGCACCATCTTCTCGATCCTGCGCTGCCCGAAGCTCGCCGACGGCAAGTACTGCGAGCCGGACGAGAAGGCGTTCCTGCAGCCCGGCACCAGCCAGGTGGCGGCCGGCTTTGCGGTCTACGGCCCGACCACGGTGTTCGTGCTGACGGTGGGCGACGGCGTGTACGGCTTCACCCTCGACCGCGAGACCTACACCTTCGTGCAGACGCATCCCGAGATCCGCATCCCCGAGGACACGCAGGAGTTCGCGATCAACACCTCGAACCTGCGCCGCTGGGAGCCGCCGGTGAAGCGCTACATCGACGAATGCCTGGCCGGCAAGGAAGGCCCGCGCGGCAAGGACTTCAACATGCGCTGGGTGGCGTCGATGGTGGCCGACGTGTTCCGCGTGCTGTCGCGCGGCGGCATCTTCATGTACCCGCGCGACTCCAAGAACAAGGAAGGCCGGCTGCGCCTCATGTACGAGGCCAACCCGATGGCGTTCATCGTCGAGCAGGCGGGCGGCGCCGCCACCGACGGCTCGAAGCGCATCCTCGAGCTGCAGCCGAAAGGCCTGCACCAGCGGGTCGCGGTCGTTCTGGGCTCCAGGAATGAAGTGGAGCGAGTGACTTCCTACCACCAGAAATGACAAGGCCGGGGATCTCCCGGCCTTGTGAACTGCCTCGGAAAGCGGTTACTTGAGGAACCGGCTGACGAGCTTGGTCATCTCGAACATCGACACCTGGCTCTTCCCGGAGAACACGGGCTTGAGCTTTTCGTCCGCGTTGATCATGCGCCTGTTCTTCTTGTCCTGGAGGCCGTTGCGCTTGATGTAGCCCCAGATCTTCTTCGTCACTTCGGTGCGCGGCATCGCGCTGGACCCGACTACGGCCGCGAGCGGCCCGGTCGGATTCATCGGCTTCATGAAAGCCGCATTCGGCTTACGCTTCTTGCCTGCCTTCTTCGCCTTCTTCTTCGCCATCTCGGTTTCTCCTCTAAACGGTGTACGTTGTTCGATCCGGAAATTTCCCCGCTGGTCTGCAGCGGAGACGTGAAGATGCCGAATCCAGAGTGGCGTGTCAACGACTTTCCGAGGGGAAAGACGGTGTTTTCCCTCGGAAGTTGTTTTTTGCGACGTAGAATCGCCGCGTGAACATCGCCGAGTTGCGCCAGGAATACATGCGCGCGGGCCTCGCCGAGACGCAAGCGGACCCCGAGCCGCTGCGCCAGTTCGAGCGCTGGTTCGAGGACGCGCTGCGCGCGAAACTGCCGCTGCCGAACGCGATGACGCTGGCCACCGCGAGCGCCGGCGGCGCGCCGACGGCACGCATCGTGCTCCTCAAGGGAATCGACGGCGGCGGCTTCGTCTTCTATACCAATTACCGCAGCCGCAAAGGGCAGGAGATCGAAGCAAAATCCGCAGCCTGCCTGCTTTTCCTCTGGTCCGATCTCGAGCGTCAGGTGCGCATCGAGGGCGAGGTGGAAAAGGTCAGCGCGCGCGACTCGGACGAGTATTTCGTCACGCGCCCGCTGGGCGCGCGCCTCTCCGCCTGGGCCTCCAGCCAGAGCGAGAGCGTGGCCTCGCGGCAGGTGCTGGAAAAGGCGATGGAAGAGGCGCGGCAGCGCCACGGCAACAACCCGCCGCGCCCTCCGCACTGGGGCGGCTACCGCCTGCTGCCGCGGGCGATCGAGTTCTGGCAGGGCCGGGCCGACCGGCTGCACGACCGACTGCTCTACGAGCGCGCCGACGCCGGATGGAAGATCAGGCGGCTCGCACCGTAGCCGGGTTCCTCGAGAGCACCGGCCTCGGTCGGGCCTCGACGATCCGAGCACTGTCGGGGGGCGTCTCCTCGGATATCTGGCGCGTCGATCTCCCGCGCGGGCCGGCCTGCGTGAAGCGCGCCCTGCCCCGCCTGCGCGTCGCGCAACTCTGGGAAGCGCCGGTGGAACGCAACCGGTACGAACGACTCTGGCTGCAGGCCGCAGGCGAAGCAGTGCCGGGGTGCGCTCCCGCCGTGCTGTCGTGGGACGACGAGCAAGGCCTGTTCGCCATGCAGTACCTCGACTACCCGGTCTGGAAAGAGCGCCTGCGCCTCGGCGATGCGGATCCGGCGTTTGCAGGGAAGGTGGGCGCCGCGCTCGCCGGCATCCATGCCGCTACCGCCGGCCGCGAAGACGTCGCCAAGCGCTTTCCGACCGACAAGATCTTCTACGCCATCCGCCTCGAGCCGTACCTGGTGGCGACCGCCGGGAAGCATCCCGATCTTCGCTCCAAGCTCCTCTCTCTTGCTGAAAGGACCGCGAAGCAGAAAAAGGCATTGGTGCACGGCGACGTCAGCCCGAAGAACATCCTGGTAGCGCCGCGGGGACCCGTGTTCCTCGACGCGGAATGCGCCTGGTACGGCGATCCGGCCTTCGACCTCGCCTTCTGCCTGAATCACCTCATCCTGAAGTCGTTCTGGACGCCGAATCCCGCGTTGCAGACGTGTTTTGAATCCTTGAGAGATCACTACCTGGCCGGCGTGACCTGGGAATCGAGCATCGAGGAGCGCGTCGCCACCCTGCTCCCCGGCCTGCTGCTCGCCCGGGTGGACGGCAAGTCGCCGGTCGAGTATCTGGACGAAGAGAAGCGCGAGCAGGTCCGGCAGCTCGCGCGCCGGATGCTGATTGCCGAAGAGAAGAGGCTGCGCTGGCCAAGATCCTCGACGTAAAGGGCCGCAAGGTCTGGGACTCCCGCGGCCGCGCCACGGTCGAGGCCGAGGTCGTGGTCGGCCGCGGCACGACGCCGCTCGCGCGCGGCCGGGCGATCGCGCCCGCGGGCGCTTCCACGGGCTCGGGCGAAGCGAAAGCCATTGACGCCGCCCAGGCAGTGCAGAACATCAACACGCGCATCCGCGACGGCCTGCGAGCGCTCAAGTCCGGCGACCAGGCGGCGATCGATGCGCGCCTCGTCGAGCTCGACGGCACGCCCGACCGCAGCCGGCTCGGCGGCAACGCGATGGTCGCGGTCTCGCTCGCCTGCGCGCAGGCGGACGCGGCGGCGGAGAAGCTGCCGCTGTGGAAGAAGCTCGCGGGCGAGCGACGGGTGGCGCTCCCCGTGCCGCAGATCCAGATCTTCGGCGGCGGCGCCCATGCGCAGGGACGCGTCGACATCCAGGACTTCATGATCGTCTGCATGGGCGCCGGCAGCTTCGCCGAGGCGCTCGAGTGGACGGCGCAGGTCTACGCGGCCGCGGGCGCGCGTCTCGCGAAACGAGGCGCGCTGCAGGGCGTCGCCGACGAAGGCGGCTGGTGGCCGAGCTTCAAGACCAACGAGGAAGCGCTGGCGGAGCTGGTCGGCGCGATCGCCGATGCCCGCCTCGAGCCGGGCGTCGACGTCGGCATCGCTCTCGACGTCGCGGCGACGCAGCTGTATCGCGCCGGCCAGTACCACCTCGCCCTGGAAAAACGAAGCCTGACCGCCGAGCAGCTGCACGCCATGCTGCTGCGCTGGATCGAGCGCTACCCGATCGTCTCGATCGAGGACCCCTTCGCCGAGGACGATCTTCCGGCGTGGCGCGCCTTCACCAAGCTCGCCGGCATCCAGGTGGTGGGCGACGATCTCTTCGTCACCAGCGCCGCCCGCGTCCAGCCGGGCCTCGCCAACACGGTGCTCCTCAAGCCCAACCAGGTCGGCACGGTGACCGAGACGCTCGCCTGCTGGGACGCCGCAAAAGCCGCCGGCTGCAGCGCGATCGTCTCGGCCCGGTCGGGCGAGACCGAGGACACGTCGATCGTGCATCTCGCGGTCGGCTGGGGCGTGCCGCAGCTCAAGGTCGGCAGCTTCGCCCGTTCCGAGCGCATGGCGAAGTGGAACGAGGCGCTGCGCATCGAAGAGGCGCTCGGCGCCAAGGCCCTGCCTTTCCCGGCGCGCAGGATCTTCAAGCAGAAATGAAGGTGGTCTTTCACTTCGACGGTACGGACGAGCTGCGCTCGCGCCTGGGCGACGTGATCCTCTGCCCGGAGAGCGACACGAAGGCGTTTGAGCGGCTGCTGCCCGAGATGGAGGTGCTCTGGCACGTCCTCAAGCCGGTGACGGCCGAGGTGATCGCCCGCGCGCCGAAGCTGAAGCTGATCCAGAAGATCGGCAGCGGCGTGAACACCATCGACCTCGAAGCGGCGAAGAAGCGCGGCATCGCGGTGTGCAACCTGCCCGGCACCAATAGCCGCGCCGTCGCGGAGATGACGCTGCTGCTGATGCTCGCCTGTCTGCGACGCCTTCCCGATTTGCAGAAGTCGCTGAACACCGGCTGGTTCGATGCGTGGCACCTTCAAGACCGTTTCGGCGAGCTTGGCGGGCGCACGGTCGGCCTCGTCGGCTACGGCGCGGTGCCGAAGATCCTGCATCCGGTCCTGGAAGCGCTGGGTGCGAGGGTGCTCTTCTGGTCGCGTTCCCGAAAGAACAGAGAGCTGCCTGACCTGCTCTCGCAGTCGGACATCGTTTCGCTGCACCTGCCGCTTGCGCCCGACACTCAGCGGCTGATCGACCCGCGGCGCCTGAAGCGCGGCGCCATCCTCGTGAATACGGCGCGCGGCGGTCTCGTGCAGGAGGAGTTCTTGTCCGAATGTCTCGAATCGGGCCACCTGGCAGCCGCAGGGCTCGATGTTTTCGCCACCGAGCCGCTGGAAAGCGGCAGTCCGCTCCTAGCACTCCCTAGTGTGATTTGTACACCGCACGTGGCCTGGCTCACGCAAGAAACCCTGGAGCGAAGCGTCGAAGTCGCGCGCGCGAATGTCCAACGGCTGAAATCCGGCGCCATTCTTCTACATCGTGTGATCTGAAGCGGTTACGATGTCGTCAGTTTCCCGCAGGCCTTCCGCCAGATGGCTCCACGAGAACACTCAACCGCACTTGAATTGCCGAAAGTTCCGACCGGCATCGATGGCCTCGACCAGGTCACGCGTGGCGGGCTGCCCAAGGGCCGGCCGACACTGGTGTGCGGCGCCGCCGGCTGCGGCAAGACGCTCATGGCGATGGAATTCCTGGTGCGCGGTGCGACGCAATTCGGCGAGCCAGGCGTGTTCATCACCTTTGAGGAGAGCCCCGAGGAACTGGCGGCGAACGTGCGCTCGCTCGGCTTCGACCTCGACCGCCTGGTCGCGGAGGAGAAGATCGCCGTCGACTTCGTCCGTGTCGAGCCCAGCGAGATCATCGAGAACGGCTCGTACGACCTCGAGGGCCTGTTCCTGCGGCTAGGCTTCGCCATCGACTCGGTTGGCGCGAAGCGCATCGTCCTCGACACCATCGAATCGCTGTTCGGCGGATTCACCAACCAGGCGCTGCTGCGCTCCGAGCTGCGGCGCCTGTTCCGCTGGCTGAAGGACCGTGGCGTCACCGCGGTCATCACCGGCGAGCGCGGCGATGGGGCGCTCACGCGCCAGGGCCTCGAGGAGTACGTCTCCGACTGCGTCATCCTCCTCGACCATCGCGTGAACGAGCAGGTCTCGACGCGCCGGCTGCGCATCGTCAAGTACCGCGGCACCTCGCACGGCACGAACGAGTACCCGTTCCTGATCGACGAGAAGGGCATGTCGGTGCTGCCGCTCACCGCGCTCGGCCTCGAGCACGCGGCGAGCGACGAGCGCGTCTCGACCGGCATCCCCAAGCTCGACGCCATGCTCGGCGGCAAGGGCTACTACCGCGGCTCGTCGATCCTCGTCTCCGGCACCGCCGGCACCGGCAAGACCAGCCTGGCGGCGCAGTTCACGGCGGCCGCCTGCGCCCGCGGCGAGCGCGTCCTGTACCTCGCGTTCGAGGAATCGCCCGGCCAGCTCTACCGCAACATGCGCTCGATCGGCGTAGACCTTGAGTCGCATGCGAAGAAGGGGACGCTACGCATGCATGCCTCGCGGCCGACGCTGCTCGGCCTCGAGGCGCACCTGGTGCTGATCCACAAGATGATCACGGAGTTCGATCCCACCGTGGTGATCCTCGATCCGATCAGCAACCTGATGAGCGCCGGCACGAGCCTCGACGCCTCGGCCATGCTCCTGCGGCTGATCGATGTCCTCAAGAGCCGGAACATCACCGCCTTTTTCAACCACTTGAACAGCGGCGGCGACGCCGTCGAGACGACCGACGTCGGCGTCTCGTCGCTGATCGACACCTGGATCCTGATGCGCCACCTCGAGGTCAACGGACAGCGCAACCGCGGCCTCTACATCCTCAAATCGCGCGGTATGAATCACTCGAACCAGACCCATGAGTTTCTGCTCACCGACCGCGGCATCGAGCTGCGCGACGCGGTGGGTGAAAGGAAGAGCACCACCCGATGACGACAGAGAATTACGACGCGAAACTTGGAGAGATCTGGGAATTGCGGCTCTACACCGCCGGCCAGACGCCGAAATCGCTTACAGCGCTCGCCAACCTGCAGCGCATCTGCGACGAGCACCTGCGCGGCAAGTACCGCATCGAGGTCATCGACCTGATGGCCAACCCGCGCCTCGCCAAGGACCACCAGATCGTCGCCATCCCGACGCTGGTGCGCAAGCTGCCCGAGCCGCTGCGCCGGGTGATCGGCG
Source organism: Burkholderiales bacterium (assembly GCA_035607175.1). Classification (GTDB taxonomy): domain Bacteria; phylum Pseudomonadota; class Gammaproteobacteria; order Burkholderiales; family SG8-39; genus SCGC-AG-212-J23. Next base: position 69,010 of record DATNCP010000162.1, on the reverse strand, counting down.
ACCTGTCGGACACCGAGCGCGCGCTGGTCGGCCTCGAGCTGAGGAGAGCGACGTGAAGACCGAAGACCTGCTGCGCGAAAGCGAAAACCTCCTGACCGCGGTCGCCAACGGCGAGGTCGACGCCTTCGTCATCGGCCGCGACGACAACCGCCGCGTGCTGCTGCTCGCCAACGCCTACCAGCGCTACCGGCAGCTGGTCGAGCGCATGCAGCAGGGCGCGGTCACGCTGAGCGGCGATAGCCGCGTGCTCTATGCCAACCAGCGCTTCGCCGACATGGTCGGCATGCCGCTGTCGCAGCTCTATACCATCGCCCTCGACAGCCTGGTGAGCGTCGCCGACCGCGCGCGCATCGGCACGTTCCTCCTGATCAGCGCCCGCGATTCCCGCATGGAGCTCGACCTGCGGCGACGCGACGGCACTGCCATTCCGGTCGTGCTCTCGCACGCCGCCGTCTCGGACGGCTACACCACGCTGCTCGTCTCCGACCAGCGGCCGTTGCAATGGCCCGCGCTGGCCGGCGACGCGCTGGATTCGATCCGCATCGCGCTCGAGCATCTGAACCGCAGCCCGGGGCTCGATCCGCAGGCGCGCGAGGCGCTGGAGAGCATCAGCGAGCAGATCAACGCCCTCGCCCGCATGAGCGAGGAGATGGTCGACGTGCAGCGCCCCCCCCCGCACGTGAGCGCTAGCGGCGGCTAGTTCGGCCGCAGCGGCGCACCCTCGCCCGCGGCGCGGTCGAGGAAATCGCAGTGCTGGCGGAAGTCGAGCGCGCCGTCGCGCAGATCGACGAAGGCCGTGCCGCCGAGCACCTTCACCGCCATGTCCACGGTCTTCATCACGGATTCGGGAATGAGGAACCCCAGGCCCTGCACGCAGACCACCGGCACGTCTTCGTAGGCGGGAAGCGCTCGCACATGGCTCAGCAGCTCGAACATGCGCGATTCGTCGAAATGCAGGCCGATCACCATCAGGCTCGGGAACGTCCGCAGCTAGAACTCTGGCCATGCCCGGGGAGAGCAAAGCCCATACCAGTCCTTACAGCGGGATCAATCCTCCGGCGGTCAGCCTGTAGGCGCGGTCGCAGCCCGCCGCCGCCTGCTCGGAGTGCGTGGCGAGGATCGCCGCCGCGCCGCGCTTTTTCGTCTCTTCGCGAAACAGGCTCAGGACCGACTTCGCGTTCTCCGGATCGAGGTTCCCGGTGGGCTCGTCCGCAAGTACCAGCTTCGGTTCGCCGACCAGCGCGCGCGCGATGGCGACCCGCTGCAGCTCGCCGCCGGAGAGCTCCCGGGGCAGGCTTGCTTCTCTGCCGGCGAGCCCCACTGAAGCGATGCAGCTGCGCACCTTTTCGCCATCCTGAATCCGTCTCAGGAGGAGCGGCAGGTTGACGTTCTGCTCGACGGTAAGGTTCGGCAGGATATGAAAGGCCTGGAAAACGAAGCCGAACTTCTCGCGGCGGAGCACCGTCAGCGCGTCGTCGTCCATGGCGGTCAGATCCTTCCCTTCGAACTGCACCGTTCCCTCGTGGACCGGCTCGAGACCGGCAATCACGTTCAACAGCGTCGACTTGCCGATGCCGGAATCGCCGACCACGGCCACGTATTCGCCGGCCGCGACGTCGAGCGAGATGGCGTTGAGGACGGTGCGCGCGCCGAAGCGCTGGGTCACTGCGGTCAGTCTCAGCACTCGCTCGATCCTACTAGGCCCGGCGTCGCTTGCCGAATCCCAGATCCGGCGCGCCGAGCATCGCGCTGGCGCGCTGCTGCAGCTTGGCGAGCACGCGCTCGAGGGTCGCGCGCTCCGCGCTCGAAAGCGTGCCGAGCAGGTTCTCGTGCCGCCGCCGCGCCGCGACGGCGATCGCCGCGTACGCGCGCTCGCCCTTCGCGGTGAGGCTGAGCAGGAGCCGGCGCCCGTGCCCCGGGTCCGGCCGGCGCCGCACGTGGCCGCCGGCGAGCAGGCGCTCGATCGAGCGTCCGACCCAGGCCTTGTCGGTGCGCAGCCAGCGGCTGATCTCGTTGGCGCTGATCTCACCGCCGGCATGCAGCGCGTCGATGACGCGCCACTCTGCGAGCCGCACGCCGAAGCGGCGCGGATAGTGACGCGCGGCGGCAAGCGCCAGCGTGTTGGACAGCACCAGCACGCGGTGCGACAGCAAGGCATTCAGCAGGCGAGGATCGTCGCGCTTCACCCGGCCATTATAGGGAGCCGCCGCGGCTTGACAGGATGGTGTCATGACAACTACTGTGGCCCGCCATGCCGCTCGCGCCGAACAATCTCCTGGTGCTCATGTCCGACGAGCACAACCCGCGCGCGCTGGGCGTCGCTGGCCACCGGCTCGCGCGCACGCCGCACCTCGACCGCCTGGCGGCGCGCGGCGCGCGCTTCACGAGCGCCTATGTCACCTCGCCGATCTGCGTACCCTCGCGCGCCGGCTTCGCAACCGGGAAGTACCAGCACCAGGTTGGCTACTGGGATAACGCCGATCCCTACGAAGGGGCCGTTCCGAGCTGGCATCACCTGCTGCGCGCGCGAGGGCACCGGGTGATCTCGATCGGCAAGCTGCACTTCCGCGGCCTGCCCGGCGACGACCACGGCTTCTCGCAGGAGCTCCTGGCGATGCATGTGCTCGACGGCATCGGCGATCTCAAGGGACTGGTCCGCACGGACATTCCGCTGCGCGGCGGATACGACAAGCTCGCCAAGCTCGCGGGCCCGGGCGAGTCGCCGTACACGCGATACGACCGCGACATCGCGGCGCGCGCCCAGAGCTGGCTGCGGGAGGAAGGACGCCAGCGCCGCGAGCGCCCGTGGGCGCTATTCGTGTCGTTCGTCTGCCCGCACTTCCCGCTCATCGCGCCGCCCGAGTTCTACGACCTCTACCCGCTCGAACGGATCCCGCTGCCCAAGCAGTATCTCGAGCGGGAGCGACCCGATCACCCTTACCTGCGCGACTACGCCGCGTGCGTCGGCTACGACCTCGGCTTCGGCGGCGACCATGACAAGGTGCGCCGGGCCCTCGCCGGCTACCTCGGCCTGGTCAGCTTCATGGACGACAACGTCGGCAAAGTGCTGCGCGCCCTCGAGGATGCAGGCCTCGCCGGCGATACGCGCGTCGTCTATACCAGTGACCACGGCGACAACGTCGGCGCGCGCGGCCTGTGGGGGAAGTCGACCATGTACGAGGAGTCCGCCGGCACGCCGCTGATGATCGCCGGCCCGGACGTCGCCGCCGGCACGACGTGCACGGTCCCTGTCAGCCATGTCGACCTCTTCCCCTTCTTTCTCGAATGCGCCGGCTGTCCGGCGCCGGCCGGCGCCTATTACGGGGTTTCGCCGCTCGCGCTCACGGCTGCGCGGGATGCGGAGCGCGCCGTGATCAGCGAGTACCACGCGATCGGCTCGACCGGCGGCATCACCATGCTGCGCAAAGGCCGCTGGAAATACGTCCATTGCGCGCGCTATCGCCCCCAACTGTTCGATCTCGAAGCCGATCCCGAGGAACTGGTGGACCTCGGCGACGATCCGGCGCATCGCGCCACCATCGCAGCGCTCGAGGTCGAGCTGCGCCGGTTCTGCGATCCCGAAGAAGTGGACGCGCGCGCGAAGCGCCGCCAGGCGGAGACGCTCGCGCGCCATGGCGGACGCGAAGCGGCGCTCGCGCGCGGCGACCTGAACTACACGCCGGCGCCCGGGCAGGCGCCGGACATGAACTGACGGAGGAGATCCCATGAAACGGCTTCTGCTACTGCTGTTGTTGCTGATGAGCGCCGGCGCGGGCGCGCAGTCCTACCCGACGAAGCCCATCCGGCTGATCGTGGCCGATGCCGCGGGCGGAGCGCCTGACCAGCTCGCCCGCATCCTCGCCCAGAGACTCTCGGAGAGCCTCGGCCAGCAGGTACTGGTCGACAACCGCCCGGGCGCCGCGGGTGCACTCGGCGCCGACATCGCCGCCCGCTCGCCTGCCGACGGCTACACGCTGCTGCTGACGACGACCGCGATCTACGCCATCCTGCCCAACCTCAAGAAGAACCTCCCCTACGACCCCGTCCGGGATTTCGTGCCGATCTCGCGCGTCGCCACGGCGTCCAACGTTCTGGTGATCAACGCGTCGCTGCCCGCGCGATCGGTCGCCGAGCTCGTGCAGCTGGCGAAAAGCAAGCCGGGAGTCCTCAACTATGCATCGGCAGGGGTCGGAACTCCGGCCCACCTCGCCGGCGAGATGCTGAACCTGCTCGCGGACATCAAGCTCACCCATGTCCCCTACAAGGGGGCCGCGCCCGGCCTGCTCGACGTGATCGCCGGCAATACCCAGCTCATCATCACCTCGCCCATCGCCGCCGGCGCGCACATGAACGCGGGGCGCGTGCGCGCGCTCGCGACGACGGGAAGCGAGCGCAATCCGAGCCTGCCCGACCTGCCGACGATCGCCGAGACCGTGCCCGGCTACGAGATCGCCCAGACCTGGGGCATCGTCGCGCCCGCCGGCACGCCGGCGGCCATCGTCCGGCGGCTGAACGACGAGATCGTCAAGGCGATGCACCTGCCCGACGTCAGGGAGCAGGTGCGCAAGACCGGCGCGGTCCCGGCGGGCGATGCGGCGGCGGCATTCGAAGCCTTCATGGCGAAGGAAAGGCAGCGCCTCGGCGAAGTCATTGCCAAGACGGGGATCGTGCTCGCCGACTGAAGCTCCTAGAATTGCAGTCGCGACATGAGCGTCTTCGACGACTGGGTGGATCAATCGCGGGCCTGGCACCGCGACATCCGCGTCATCCCCGACCCGCAGGTCGAGCTCTGCACCAAGTTCGCCGACCGGGTCGAGCCCGAGATCGCCTTCGGCCGCTATGCCGGCGAGCGCCGCTGGGAAAGCCTCGCCGACGTCCCTTCGCAGGAGATCAAGGACGAGCTGCTGAAGCTCATCGTCTCCCAGGCCGACTCCGAAGTGCGCGCGGTCGAGCAGGCGCGCGAGCTCCTCGACAGCGCGCCGACCGAGCATGACCGGAAGCGGCTCGCGCGCCACATCACCGAAGAGACGCGCCACGGCTGGCAGATGGCCTACCTGCTCGTCACCTACTTCGGCGCTGAAGGAAGAAGCGAAGCGAGAAAGCTGCTCGAGCGCCGCGCGACGCGCGGCGAGGCGCAGCTCGAGATGTTCAACATCAAGCTGAACTGGGTCGACGTCTTCTCCTGGCACAACTGGGGCGATCGCGTCGGCAAGTACCAGCTGACGATGTTCGGCGGCTGCGCCTTCGCGCCGTTCGCGCGCAGCATCGCGCCGATGCTGAAGGAGGAAGGCTTCCACCTCGTCATCGGCCACCAGGGGCTGCAGCGCATCGCCGCGGCCGACCGCGTGCCGGTCGAGCTGCACCAGCGCTACCTGAACCGCATGATCTGGATCTGCTACGACGCTTTCGGCGGTACCGAGTCCAGGCGCGCGGCAAGGATCCACGACTGGGGTCTGAAGGCGCCCTGGGTCCCGGGCGCCGAGCCGCTGCACGCGAACGAGCGGGCGCGCGCCGCGTTCATCGAGGAAGTGCGCAAGCTGCTGCGCCTGATCGATCCCCGGCTCGCGCTTCCCGACCCGAACGGCGCGAAGGAGAACCTGCCGACCGCGGACGACGAAGCGGCGCTGAAGGAGATCCTCAGGACGCCCGGCTGGATTGCTGCCGCAGCTTGAAGCGCTGGACCTTGCCGGTCGGCGTGCGCGGCAGCTCCTTCATGAAGTGGACGCGCCGCGGCCGCTTGTAGCGCGGCAGCGTCTTCGCCGCCTCGTCCTTGATCGCCTGCTCCAGCGCGTCGCTCGCGGCATGGCCGGGGCGCAGCAGCACGTAGGCCGCCGCGATCGTGCCGCCGTTCGCGTCTGTCTCCGCGATCACCGCCGCCTCCATCACCGCCGGGTGCCTGCACACCGCGTCCTCGACCTCGCCCGGCGACACCCACATCCCCGAGCACTTGAACAGATCGTCGCTCCGCCCCTCGAACCAGTAGAAGCCCTCCTCGTCGCGGCGATAGACGTCGCCCGTCCGCACCCAGCCGTCGCGGATCGTCTCGGCGGTCTTGTCCGGCTTGTTCAGGTAGTACGGGATCGCCGAGCCGCCGCGGGCGTGCAGGTGGCCGCGCCCGGCACCCACGACGACGTTGCCCTGCTCGTCGGTCAGCTTGCACTCGTAGCCTTCGAGCACCACGCCGGAGCTGCCGGGGCGGTTGTTGTCGCGATAGTTGTGGATGAAGGCGTGCAGGAGCTCGGTGGTGCCGATGGTCTCGATGATCTCGCTGCCAACGAGGGCTTTCCATTCTTCCCATGTCGCGAGCGGCAGCACCTCGCCCGCCGACACCGAATACTTAATCGAGCTCGCGTCGAGCGGATTGCCCTGGCGGGCATGCTCGATCAGCATCCGGAATACGGTCGGCACCGCGAAGAACACCGTCGGCCGGTATTTCGCGAATGCCTCCGCGATCAGCGCCGGCGTCGGCCGCTCGCTCACCAAGATGGATGAAGCCCCGGTACCGAGCGGGATCGACAGGCTGTTGCCGAAACCATAGGCGAAAAAGAGGCGCGGCACGGAGAACAGCCGGTCGTCGGGCGTGAGGCGATAGACCTTCTTCGCCACGCTCTCCACCGTGCAGGGCATATGACCGTGCCGATGGACCGCGCCCTTCGGTTGCCCGGTGCTTCCGGAGGTGTAGAGCACGAGGCAGGGCGTGTCGCGATCGAACCCGCCGAGCGGCGCGCGCTGCCCCTGATCGGCAAACTCCGAGAAGAGCAGGACCTTGGCATGGCCCGCGGCCTTCGCGTTCTGCAGGTGCTCCGGCGACACGAGCACCAGCTTCGCCTCGCTGTCCCTGAATACATACGCGAGGCCCTCCGGCGGCAGCAAGGTGCTGCACGGTACGGCGACCGCGCCCGCGCCCATGATCGCGAGGAATGCCGTCACCATCTCCGGCGAGTCGCTCATGACCAGCGACACCCGGTCGCCGGGCTTGACGCCCTGCGCCGCGAGCGCACCACGGCAACGCGCGACCGCGCCTTCCAGCTCGCCGTACGTGTACTTCACGTCCTTGAAGTAGATCGCGACGCTGTCGGGGCTGCGGCGCGCGTTCTCCTCAAAATAATCGACTAAGCTGCGCTTCATGAAAAATCCTTTGCGCGAACAGTACGAGAAGGCGCAGCAGCTTGGCAAGCCGGCTTTCATCGACCGGCCCTACTTCGGCTCGCCCGCCGCGCCGGCGCAGGCCGAGACCAACGCCAGCCAGATCTGGGGGCACATCAACTCGGGCTTTCTCATCGGCTACGAGTACTCGCGCTGGTGGAAGGAGTCGCTCGCGCTGCGCACGGCCGCGGTGCTCGGCGACTGGAGCTGGCTCAACAAGACCCGCGTGCACGGCAAGGACGCGGCGCGGCTGATGGGCTACGCCACCATCCGGGACCTGTCGCGGCAGCAGGTCGGCCAGATCGTCCACACGCCGATGCTGAGCGAGCAAGGCAAGGTCGCGATCGAGGGGCTGACGCTGAAGCTCGCCGAGGACGAGTTCCTCTTTACGCAGTCGGCGAGCTACCGCTGGCTCGACTTCCTGCGGCAGAAGAAGCGCTTCGCGGTCGAGCTCGAGGACGTGACCCCCGACTACACCTGCTATGCGCTGCAGGGGCCCCGCTCCACCGAGGTCCTGGAAGCACTGACGAAAGAGACGTGGAAGGATCTGCGCTTTTCCCGATTTAAGAGAATTTCCTTTCTAGCGACAGAAACGCTCGTTGCCCGCCAGGGTGTTACCGGAGAGGTCGGTTACGAGTTCATGATGCGCACCGACACCGGCCGCGCCCACGAGCTGTGGCGCAAGCTGCGCGAGATCGGGCGGGACTTCGGCCTGCGCGAGCTCGGCTTCAAGGCGCAGATGATCGGCCACACCGAGACCGGCATCGCCACCGTGATCCGCGACTACCTGCCCGACCGCGGCACGCCGGAGCAGCTGAAGAAAATGATGCGCTACTGGATGTCGGCCGACGAGCTGGCCGCGATCGACTGGCAGGTCGCGGACCATCTCTGCACGCCGGCGGAGCTGGGATGGACTTACCCGCTGAGCACGGGGGACTTCCACGGAAAATCCGCTCTGCAGGACCCGCGCTGGCGGCTCGTGGGACTCGAGTGGTCGAGCGAGGACATGGCCGAGCTCTACGCCGCGCAGTTCCGCGATGCGCCCGCCGCGCCGCCGCCCGACCTGCCCGCCGGCCAGTTCCGGGTCTTCTACCTGAAGGTGCTCGAGGGCGGCTGGGCGACCGGCTATGCCTACAGCCCGACGCTGCGGCGCATGATCTCGCTCGCCCGGCTGCATCCCGACCTGCAGCCGGGAGATAAAGTGCAGGTGCGCTGGGGAGGATTCTCGGATGAGCCCGCGTGCACCATCCGCGCCACCGTGCGCGCGCTGCCCTTCATCGCGCAGCAGCGCACAAAGACACTCTCATAGCTGCTAGACTCGCCGGACAGGAGGAGGAGATAAAGTGCATACACCCTTGCGTACTCTCGTCGCGGCCGTTTCCGTCGCCGCGTTCGCGTTCTCGGCGCCCGTGTCGGCGCAGCAGAAAGTCAGGATCGGCTTCATCAGCACGTTCTCCGGCCCGCAGGGCGTGATGGGCCAGTTCATGAAGGAGTCGGTGGAGCTCGCGATCGACCACCTGGGCGGCAAGGTCGGCGGCCTGCCGGTCGAGATGTTCTACGGCGACGACCAGCTCAAACCCGACGTCGGCGTGCAGGTCGCCGAGGAGATGCTGAAGAAGAACCAGGTCGACTTCGTCTCCGGGATCATCTGGTCCAACGTGATGATGGCGGTCGTTCCGGTCGTCACCGGCGCCAACAAGATCATGGTCGGCACCAACGCCGGCGCCAGCCCGCTCGCGGGCAAGGACTGCAACCGGCTGTACTTCTCGACCTCGTGGAACAACGACCAGACGCCCGAGGCGATGGGCAAGTTCCTCACCGACCAGGGCGTGAACGACCTCTACGTGATGGCGCCGAACTACCAGGCGGGCAAGGACATGGTCGCGGGCCTGAAGCGCTACTACAAGGGCCGCATCGTCGAGGAGGTCTACACCAAGCTCGGCCAGCAGGACTACCAGGCGGAGATCAGCCAGCTGCGCGCCAAGAGCCCGAAGGCGGTGTTCGCGTTCTATCCGGGCGGCATGGGCATCCAGTTCATCAAGCAGTACGACCAGGCCGGACTGCGCGGGCAACTGCCGCTCTATACCGTGTACACGGTGGACGAGATCTCGATCCCGGCGGTGAAGGACGCGGCGGTCGGCATCTACGAGACGCGCTACTGGAGCCCGGACCTGAAGAACCCGGCCAACAACAAGTTCGTCGCCGACTACAAGAAGAAGTACGGCAAGCTGCCGGTGTTCTACGGCGCGCAGAGCTACGACGGCATCATGCTCATCGACTCCGCCATCAAGGCGGTCAAGGGCAACCTGAGCAACGTCGACGGCATGGTGAAGGAGATGGAGAAGGCGAACTTCCGCTCGCTGCGCGGGCCGTTCACCTACAACGTCAACCACCATCCGATCCAGAACTTCTACCTGCTCAAGACCGAGAAGCTGGCGAGCGGCGACATCGAGATGCGCATCCAGAAGACCATCTTCGAGAAGCACAAGGACTCGTACTTCCAAGACTGCAAGATGAAGTAGTGGATTTCCTGGAGAGATAAAAAGGGCGCGACAGCGCCCTTTTTTATGACTTTCGGACTCGTCTTCGAGCAGCTGCTGAACGGCCTGCAGTTCGGCGTGACGCTGTTCCTCATGGCCGCCGGGCTGACGCTCGTGCTCGGCATCATGAACGTCGTCAACCTGGCGCACGGCTCGCTCTACATGGTCGGCGCCTACCTGGCGCTCGCCGCGGCGCAGTGGACCGGCTCCTACCTCGTCGGCGTCGCGCTCGGCCTCACCGGCACGCTGCTGGTCGGGATGCTGGTTGAGGTGATCGTGCTGCGCAAGCTCTACGACCGCGACCACCTCGACCAGGTGCTCGCCACTTTCGGCCTGATCCTGTTCTTCAACGAGCTGGTGGCGATCCTCTGGGGCCGCGCCTCGCTCTTCGCCTCGCCGCCTTCCTGGCTCGCCGGCCACATCGATCTCTTCACCGGATCGCGCTATCCGGCCTATCGCGCCGCGATCATCGTCGTCGGCCTGGTGACGGCGGCGATCCTCTGGTACGTGGTGACGCGCACGCGCCTCGGCATGCTGGTCCGCGCCGGCGCGTCGAACCGCACCATGGTGTCCGCGCTCGGCGTCAACATCCGCCTGCTCTACACCGTGGTGTTCGGCTTCGGCGCCGCGCTCGCCGGGCTCGCCGGGCTGATGGCCGGGCCGATCTACAACGTGCAGCCCGGCATGGGCGAGGCGGTGCTGATCCAGGTGTTCGTCGTGATCGTCATCGGCGGCATCGGCTCGATCCGCGGCGCGCTGGTAGGCGCGGTCATCGTCGGCATCGTCGACACGCTCGGCCGCGCCTTCCTCAAGCCGCTGATGGCGACCATCATCTCGGCGCCGGCGGCCGAGTCGGCCGGGCCGGCGCTCGCCTCCATGCTCATCTACCTGCTGATGGCAGTGGTGCTCGCCATTCGCCCGCAAGGGCTGTTCCCCGCGCGCGGATGAGCCGCAAACTCCTCCTCTGGGGCGTTGCCGTCCTCGCGCTGCTAGCGCTGCCGCCGATCCTGCTCGCGCTGCAGCAGCCGTTCTACGTCGACCTCGTGCGCCGCATCATGATCCTCGCCATCGCCGCGGTCAGCCTCAACCTGATCCTCGGCTACGGGGGCATGGTCTCGTTCGGCCACGCGGCCTACATCGGCGTCGGCGCCTACGCGGTCGGCATCCTCGGCTTCTACGGCGTGTTCAACGGCTGGCTGCACCTTCTCGTCGCGGTCGTCGCCTCGGCGCTCGTCGCGCTGGCGATCGGCGCGGTGTCGATCCGCACCAGCGGCATCTACTTCATCATGATCACGCTCGCCTTCACGCAGATGCTGTACTACCTCGGCATCTCGGTGGCCGAGTTCGGCGGCGACGACGGCATGCGCCTCAAGCGGCGCAGCCAGCTCGGCATCGTCGACCTGAACGACCCGGTGCAGTTCTACTACCTCGCGCTGGTTCTCATGCTTTTTTCAGTATTTCTGGTCAGTAAAATCGTCAATTCGCGGTTCGGCATGGCTCTTCGCGCCTGCAACTCAAACGAGGCGCGCTCGCGCGCCATCGGCTTCTCGCCGTACCCGTACCGCCTGGCTGCGTTCGTCATCGCCGGCGCGATGTGCGGGCTCGCCGGCGCGCTTTACGGCAACCACACCAACTACATCACCCCGGGCCTGATGACCTGGGAGCAGTCGGGCGACCTGATGTTCATGGTGATCCTCGGCGGCATGGCGACGACCGCCGGGCCCGTGATCGGCACGTTCGCCTTCCTTTTCGGCGAGGAGCTGATCAAGGCGCTTCTCGGCCTGAAGGCGCAGGGCTGGATCGAGCACTGGCAGGTCATCATGGGCCCGCTGCTCGTCCTCTCGGTCCTCTTCTTCCGCCGCGGCCTCGCCGGCATCTTCGGCAAGCCCGATGCTTGAAGTCCGCGCCCTGACGAAGAGCTTCGGCGCGCTGCGCGCGACCGACGGCGTCGACCTCGACGTGCGCGAAGGCGAGACGCTCGCCATCATCGGCCCGAACGGCGCCGGCAAGACCACGCTCATCGGCCAGCTCGCCGGCATGCTGCTGCCCGACGGCGGCAGCATCCGCTTCGCCGGCGAGGACATCACCCGCCTGCCCGCGCCGCGTCGCGCGCGCATGGGCCTCGCGCGCTCGTTCCAGATCACGAGCGTCTACAAGGAGTTCACCGCGCTGCAGAACGTCGCGCTGGCGGTGCAGGCGCAGTCCGGACACAGCTTCCGGTTCTGGCGCCCCGCCTTCGCCGATGCTTCGCTGATTTCTCCCGCGGAGAAAATCCTCGGCGAAGTCGGCCTGGAGAAACGCATGCATGTCCTCGCCGCCAGCCTCGCGCACGGCGAGCAGCGCCAGCTCGAGGTGGCGATGGCGCTGGCGACGAAGCCGCGCCTGCTGCTGCTCGACGAGCCGATGGCCGGCATGGGCGCCGAGGAGTCGCAACGCATGATCGGCTTCCTCGCCACGCTCAAGCGCCGCCAGACCATGATCCTGGTCGAGCACGACATGGATGCGGTGTTCCGCCTCGCCGACCGGATCTCGGTGCTCGTCTACGGCCGCGTCGTCGCCACCGACGTGCCGGAGAAGATCAAGCAGAACGAGGAAGTGCGCAGGGCCTACCTGGGCGAGGAGAGCTGATGCTCGAAGTCGCCAACCTCGAGACCTCGTACGGCCGCAGCCAGGTGCTGTTCGGCGTGGCGCTGCAAATCAGCAGGGGCGAAGTGGTTTCCCTGCTCGGCAGGAACGGCATGGGCAAGACGACCACCGTCCGTTCCATCATGGGAATCGCTTCCTGTTCAGGAAACATCCGCTTCGAAGGCCGCGAGCTGCAGCGCCTTCCGTCGTACCGGATCGCCAAGGCCGGCATCGGCCTCGTCCCGGAAGGGCGGCAGATCTTCCCCAACCTGACGGTGCGCGAGAACCTGGTCGCCACCGCCACCAAGGGCCCCTGGACTCTCGAGCGCGTCTACGGACTGTTCGAGCACCTGAAGGCCCGGCGGGGCAACTACGGCAACCAGCTCTCCGGCGGCGAGCAGCAGATGCTCGCCATCGGCCGGGCGCTGATGACCAACCCGAAGCTCCTCATCCTCGACGAGGCGACCGAGGGCCTCGCGCCGCTGGTGCGCGCCGAGATATACCGCTCGATCGAGAAGCTGAAAGCGCAGGGGCTGTCGATCCTGATCATCGACAAGGACGTGAAGGCGTTGTCGCGCGTCGCCGAACGGCATTACATTCTCGAGAAGGGCCGCGTAGTATGGAGCGGCAGCTCGGCGGAGCTTTCGGCGAACCAGGAAATCCAGCACAGGCATCTCGGCGTATGAAAAGAGAGAACGTCATAGGGCGCGCCAACGTGGAGGACACGCCCGAGCTCGAGGCGTACTACCGCGCGCTCGAGGGCGAGGAGCTGGGCGCGCTCTGGAACGTCGCCAACGAGATCGAGCCCTGGTATCCCCAACCCAAGTCGGTCCCGACGCTCTGGTCCTGGCAAAAAATTCAACCTTTTGTGAGGAAGGCCGCCGAGCTCGTTTCCGCTGATAAGGCTGCGCGCCGCGTGGTCATGCTGGTCAACCCGGGACGCAAGGAATGGAGCGCCGCATCGGGTCTCCTCTACACCGGCGTGCAGGTGATGAACCCCGGCGAAGCGGCTTCCGCCCACCGCCATCAGGCAAGCGCGCTGCGCTTCGTCATGGAAGGCCGCGGCGCCTACACGATCGTCGACGGGGAGCGCCTCGAGCTCGGCGCGCGCGACTTCGTGCTCACGCCCAACGGCACCTGGCACGAGCACGGCGTCGATGCGAGCGGCACCCAGTGCGTCTGGCAGGACGGGCTCGACATCCCGCTCATGAACTCCCTCGACGCGAATTTCTACGAGGTGCATCCGAAAACCCGGCAGGCGCCCTCGAAGCTGTCTCGCAAGAACTGGAAGAAGCCCTACTCGCCCGTTTTCCTCTACAAGTGGGACGAGAGCTACAAGGCGCTGAAGAGGCACAAGACTCATGAATATCGCAACCCGCTGACCGGCGGTTCCGTGATGCCGACCATGGGCGCGAAACTGGAGCTGGTGAAGGAGACGAAACCGATTCGTCACACCGGCAGCCAGATTTTCCAGGTTGCGACCGGCCATGGCTGGTCCGAGATCGGCGGCAAGCGCTTCGAGTGGGAGGAGAAAGACATTTTCTGCGTGCCGTCATGGGCGAAGTACCGCCACGGCGCGACGAAGGAAGCGGTGCTGTTCTCGTTCAATGACCTTCCCGCGATGAAGGCATTGGGCCTCTACCGAGAAGAAAAGCAATGATCAGCCGCGAGCAGAACGAGCTGATGACCCGCATCGGCCAGGGCACGCCGGCGGGGAAGCTGCTGCGCCGCTATTGGCAGCCGGTGGCGCTGGTCGACGAGATGCAAGGCGAGCGGCCGGTCAAGGCAGTACGCCTCTTTGGTGAAAACCTGGTCCTGTACAAGGCGAAGGACGGTTATGCGCTGATGCAGCGCCACTGCCCGCACCGCGGCGCCGATCTCGCTTTTGGCAGGATCGAGCCCGACGGCCTGCGCTGCTCCTTCCACGGCTGGAAGTTCGACAGCCGCGGCAAGTGCATCGAGACGCCGGCCGAGCCCGAGGGCAGCCGGCTCTGCGAGCACATCAAGACCGTCTCGTATCCCGTGGTCGAGAAGAGCGGCATCCTTTTCGCATGGCTCGGCGAAGGCGCCGCGCCGGCGTTCCCGCACTTTGACTGCTTCGTCGCCCCGGACGCCTACACCTTCGCCTTCAAGGGCTACTGGGATTGCAACTGGCTGCAGGCGCTCGAGGTCGGGATCGACCCGGCGCACGCCTCCTGGCTGCACAAGTATTTCGAGGACGAGGACACGGCGGGAAGCTACGGCAAGCAATTCCGTGGCGTGCCGGCCGACTCCGACCTGCCGATCAGCAAGGTGCTGCGCGAATACGACCGGCCCGAGATCCGCGTCGAGCGCACCGATTACGGCATGCGCCTGCAGACGCTGCGCAAGATCAGCGATGCGCAGACCCACGTGCGCGTCACCAACATCCTCTTCCCGCAGGCCTTCGTCATCCCGATGAACGCCGAGATGACGATCACCCAGTTCCACGTTCCGGTCGACGACACCGGCTGCTACTGGTACTCGATCTTCACCAGTTTCGCCGGCCCGGTGGACAAGAACACGATGCGCAATCAGCGTCTCAAGACCTACCCGGCGCCCGACTACAAGCCCATCCATGGCCGAGCCGACGGCTGGGGCTTCAACGCCGAGGAGCAGAAATCGAAGACCTTCACCGGCATGGGCTTCGATATCAACATCCACGACCAGTTCGCCTGCGAGTCGCAGGGCGTCATCGCCGACCGCACGAAGGAAAACCTCGGCAGCACCGACAAGGGGATCGTGCTCTATCGCCGGCTGCTGATGGACGCAATCCGGAAGAACGAAGCCGGCGAGCAGCCGCCGGTCATCGACGCCATGGGGCCGCCGACGATCGACGGCATCGGCCCGACGGCGAAAATCGACGAGTATTGGAAAGAGTCGGACCAGAAACGCCGCAAGCAAAGCCAGTGGGCAGCCTGAAGCTCGACGGGCTGAAGCAGGTGCGGTTTTCCTTTGCCGACCAGCACGGCGTGCTGCGCGGCAAGACGCTCGCCGTTTCGGAAGTCCAGTCGGCGCTCAAGTCCGGCGTCGGCTTCCCGAGTTCGCTCCTGCTGAAGGACACTTCGCACCGCACGGTCTTCCCGGCGTTCACTCCGGGCGGCGGCGTCGGCCTGTCCGACTTCCAGGGCGCGGGCGACGTGCTGATGATGGCCGATACCTCGACCTTTCGCGTGCTGCCGTGGGCGCCCGATACCGGCTGGGTGCTGTGCGACCTGCAGCTCCACGACGGCCGGCCGGTTCCCTATGACACGCGGGCGCTCCTCAAAGCGGCCCTCGGGAAGCTGACGCCCCACGAGCTCGTCTGCGGGCTGGAAGTCGAATTCCACGTTTTCAAGATCGTCCGGGAGAATCTGCGGCCCGAGGACGCCGGCCAGCCGGGCAGCCCGCCCGAGGTCGCGCTGCTCACCACCGGCTACCAGCTGCTCACCGAGCATCGCTACGACCAGCTCGATCCGGTGTTCCAGATCCTGCAGCAGAACCTGGCCGGCCTGGGACTGCCGCTGCGCTCGTTCGAAGTCGAGTTCGGGCCAAGCCAGCTGGAGATCACGCTTTCCCCTCTCCCGGCGCTCGCCGCGGCCGACGCGATGGTGCTGCTTCGCAGCGCAGTAAAGCAGGTCGCGCGCCGGCATGGCTACCACGCGACCTTCATGTGCCGGCCGAAGCTGCCGAACGTGATGTCGAGCGGCTGGCATTTGCATCAATCCCTTTCGAAAAACGGCCGGAACGCTTTTGTTTCCGAGAAAGAGGACCTGTCGGAAACCGGCAAGCACTGGCTCGCGGGCCTTCTTTCGCACGCGCGCGGAGCCTGCGCGTTCAGTACGCCGACCATCAACGGCTACAAGCGCTACCGGCCCTACTCGCTCGCCCCCGACCGGATCGTCTGGGGGAAGGAGAACCGCGGCGCGCTGCTGCGCGTCGTCGGCGGCCCGGGCAATGCCGCGACGCGGATCGAGAATCGGATCGGCGAACCGGCCGCCAATCCCTACCTCTACATCGCCTCGCAGATCCACTCCGGGCTGGACGGCCTCGCGGCGCGGCCCAACCTCCGCCCCTCGGCCGATACGCCCTACGAGGCGAAGGCCGACCTGCTGCCCCGCACCCTCGACGAGGCGCTCGAGGCGCTGCGAAAGGACAAGGCGCTGCGAGCCGGATTCGGCGATACTTTTGTCGACTACTACTGCCGGATCAAGGAAGCCGAGATCGCGCGCTTCAAACTCGAAGTGAGCGATTGGGAACACCGGGAATACTTCGACCTGTTCTAGCCGTGCCGACCCTCGAGGACTACGAAAAGCTGATGCCGACCTGCTTCGTCGCGCACGAAGGCGTGCAGATCGGCTGGCACACGCCGAGCATGCACCTCAAGTGGCGCGTCGACAGCCTGTTCACCAAGGAGCCCTGCACCATCGACTGGATCGCCGGCATGGGCCGCGGCGAGGTGCTGGTGGACGTGGGCGCGAACGTCGGCATGTACACCGTGTGGGCGGCGAAGACGCGCGGGCTGCGCGTCTATGCCTTCGAGCCCGAGGCGCAGAACTACGGCCTGCTCAACCGCAACATCGTCCTCAACGGGCTGGGCGGGAGCGTGAAGGCGTACTGCGTCGCGCTTTCCGACCAGGCCGGATTCAGCGAGCTGCACCTTTCCGAGTTTCGCGCCGGCGGCTCCTGCCATTCGCTCGGCGAGCAGGTCGACTTCAAGCACCAGCCGGCCAAGCCCGCCTTCTCGCAGGGCTGCATCTCGGCGCGCCTCGACGACCTGGTGCGCGACGGCGTGGTGCCGGCGCCGCAGCACATCAAGATCGACGTCGACGGCTTCGAGCCGAAGGTGATCGCCGGCGCCGCCGAGGTGCTGCGCGGCGGCAAGGTGCGCTCGCTGCTCGTCGAGGTGAACCGGAACCTTCCCGATCACCTGCAGATGGTCGCCGAGCTGGGCGCGCTCGGCTTCGTCCACGATCCCGCGCAGGTCGCCCGCGCGGAACGCAGGCAGGGAACCTTCAAGGGCTGTGCCGAATACGTCTTCCAGCGCTGAGCTGCACGCGCTCTACCGCATTTCGAACGAGCCGGTGCGCGAGTTCCCGTATCCGCACGTCTACGTGCGCGACGTGTTTCCGGCGGACTTCTACCGCAGGCTCCGCGAGCAGCTGCCGCCGGCCGAGAAGCTGGCTACGCTGAGCTCGATGGGCCGCATGAAGGCCGGTGACATGGCCGCAGACCAGCGCACCGTCCTGCCGCTCACGACGCAAGGCCTCGCCGGCCTCGACGAGCCGCGGCGCGCGTTCTGGCAGGAAGTCGCCGGCTGGCTGCTCGGCGGCTCGTTCGGCCAGGTGATGACGACCAAGTTCAGCCCCTGGCTCCGGCGGCGCTTCCCGGACCTCGCCAACGCGCGCTTCGCCGACGAGGCGCTGCTGGTGCAGGATCGCCGCAACTACTCCCTCGGGCCGCATACCGACCACCCGTCGAAGGTGCTGTCGTTCCTGTTCTACCTGCCCGCCGACGACTCGCAGTCGCACCTCGGCACCTCGATGTACCTGCCGCGGGACCCGGGCTTCGTCTGCGCCGGCGGCCCGCACTACGACTTCGACAAGTTCCACCGCCTGTACACCATGCCTTACCAGGCGAATGCGATGTTCGGGTTCATGAAAACACCGAACGCCTTTCACGGGGTCGAGCCGGTCGAAGGCGAGGCGGTGCGCGAGCTGCTCCTTTACGACATCCGCTCGCAGCGCACCTGAGAATCTTTTCCCTACGAGGAGTCACATGATCGAACAACGCACCCTGGGCCGCAGCGGCATCAAAGTCTCGGCCGTCGGCCTCGGCCTGATGTCGATGTCGGGCATCTACGGCAACGCCAACGACGACGAGTCGATCCGCGTCATCCACCACGCGCTCGACAAGGGCATCAACCACCTCGACTCCTCGGACATGTACGGCTGGGGGCACAACGAGGCGCTGCTCGGCAAGGCGCTGAAGGGCCGGCGCGAAGGCGTGATCGTGGCCACCAAGTTCGGCCAGACCAAGGACGCCGACGGCAAGCAGGGCGTGAACGGCAAGCCGGCGTACGTCATGCAGGCGTGCGAGGCGAGCCTGAAGCGCCTCGGCATCGACGTCATCGACCTCTACTACCAGCACCGCGTCGATACGACTACGCCGATCGAAGAGACGGTCGGCGCGATGAAGCGGCTCGTCGAGCAGGGCAAGGTGCGCGCGATCGCGCTCTCCGAAGCCGCTCCCGAGACCATCCGCCGCGCGCACAAGGTGCATCCGATCGCGGCGGTGCAGAACGAGTACTCGCTCATGTACCGCAAGGACGGCGAGGAAACCCTGCAGGCGTGCCGCGAGCTGGGCATCGCGCTCGTCGCCTACGCGCCGCTCGGCCGCAGCATGCTGACCGGATCGGTGAAGGGCAAGGCGGACCTGCCCGAAGGCGACCGGCGCCTCGCGCATCCGCGCTTCCAGCCCGAGCACCTCGAGACCAACGTCAAGATCGTCAAGCGCCTGGAGGAGATCGCGGCGCAGAAGAAGTGCACGCCCGCGCAGCTCGTGCTCGCCTGGCTCCTCGCGCAGGGCAAGGACGTGCTCCCGATCCCCGGCACCAAGCGCAAGCAGCGCGTCGAGGAGAACCTCGCCGCGCTCGACATCAAGCTCTCGGGATCCGAAATCGAGAAAATCTCCGCCGTCGCGCCGGTCGGCGCGGCTTCCGGGCCGCGCTACCCGGCGGACGCGATGAAGCGCGTCTACCTCTAGCGGGGTGCGGCCTTACGACGCCGGGCGGTGGCTGCTGCTCGCCACCCTCTGGTCGCTGCAGTACATCTTCATGCGCCTCTCGGTGCCGACCTTTGGCGCCCCCATCGTCGCCGACGGCCGCGCGATCTTCTCGGCCATCTTCCTCGTGCCGTGGATGCTGTTCGTGCTGCGCCAGGAAATCGGCATGCGCACGCACTGGCGCGACTACCTGTGGGTAGCGATGGTCAACAACGTGCTGCCTTTCCTCTGCCTGGCCTACGCCGCGACCGGCATCCCGGCCAGCTACCTTGCGGTGATGAACGGCATGGTGCCGCTCTGGAGCGCAGTGATCGCCGCGCCGGTGCTGAAGGAGCGGCTCAGCGGCTGGCGCATCGCAGGCTTCCTGCTCGGCATGGCCGGCGTGGCGCTGATCGTCAACCTCGGCCCGATCGCGCTGAATGCCCACACGATCACGGCGGCGCTCGCAGGAGTCGCAGGCACCGCGTTCTGGGGTTGGGCGGGCGTAGTCATCCGCCAGCGCACCGGGCGCGTCCCGGCGATGGGCCTCGCCACCGGGTCGATCCTCTTCTGCGCCCTGATCCTCTCGCCCGCCATGGCTCAGATGCCGCCGCCGTCGACCTGGACGCCGATCGCCGTCGGCGCGCTGATCGCGCTCGGCCTCCTGGTCAGCGGAGTCGCCTACCTGCCGTTCTTCACCCTGGTGCGCGACATCGGCCCGACGCGCACCCTCACCGTCGGCCTCGCGGTGCCGGTGCTTGGGATCTTCTGGGGCTGGCTGCTGCTGGGAGAGACGGTTACGCTGCCGATGCTGCTGGGGGCTGGGCTGGTTTTGCTGGCGCTCGGGCTCGTGATGCGGCACTGAGGGCACGCCGGCCCTGCTGCTTCGCCCAGCGCAGGAACGGCAGGGCCGCGACCGCCAGCGCGCCCGCCTTGCCTGTACCGAACACTAGCGTCTGCACCGTCAACCGGTCCTTCCAGAGGCGGCTCATCACGGAGTTGTTGGCGTCGGTGAACGAGTCCATCCACTTCACGCCCGACAGCTCGTGCAGCGTCCGGATGCGCGCCACCTCGGCGATGATTCCCGGCGAAAACCTGGCGAATGCCTCGTCGTAGGCCGGCTTGAACGCGTAGGCGCCCTCGCCGGCGATGAAGCCCGTGCAGCGGCCGAGCGGCTTGCCGTCGAGGTCGATGCCGACCATCTCCAGCCGCCCGCGCTTGTACGCGGCGGTGAACGTCTCAGTCAGGAAGCGGCGATTCGCCTCGCTGCAGATCATCGCGCTGCCTTCCTTGCCCTTCCAGCCGGAAGCCTCGAGGCGCAGGAACTCGTCGATCCAGCGACCGAGATCTTCACCCTGGCCGAGCGCGACGCGCGTCAGCTTGCCCTGCTCCTGCAGCCGGCGCTCCCGCCGGCGCAGCTCCTGGCGTTCCTTGCGGGAGATGAATTCCTCGATGTACGTCTCGCCGTCCTTCGCCCGGCGCAGGACCGGCCGATCATAGCCATCGAGAACGAACGGCTTGACCTTCGCCACCTTCAGCGCATCCGCCAGCGCGCGGTTGAACCGTCCCTCGGCAGGGATGTATTGCAGGCCGACGAGCGACGCGCCCTCCTTGGGCAGCCATTCAATCAGCGCCGCCAGCGTTTCCGCCGCGCCGTCGGCGCGCACGAGCGGCGTGCAGAGAAGGCAATGCCGGTGGCGCCACGAGCTCAGCGCCGGCAGCGGCAGCCCCTTGAAGGTTGCGGTCCGCTCGAGCGGCGTAACCGCATCCAGCCGCTCGCCGTTCCAGACCGTGACCAGGCGGAAGCCGCGCCCCAGCCCGAACAATTCCAGCGCCGGCAGCAGCATCCACGGCTCGTAGAAAGGGTTCGGCTCGATCGCCGCCGCGGCCATGTCCTCCCAGGCCGGGACGATCGCGGCCATGGCCTCCAGGCCGGTCAGCACCTTGACTCTGCGGGTCACCCCGCCGTTCTACGCCCCGAGTGTTAAACCCAATCCCGGCGCAGGCCGTCCGGCAGGAGGGCTGTTATTCGACCAGCAGCGTGTACGTCACCGCCTGCGACATGCCGGGCAGCATCCCGCCGAAATTCAGGACGTGCTTCCCGGGGGCCAGCGGGCGCAGCATGACGTAGTAGCCGTTGGCGGCGGACGGGAACATTTGCACCCTCGGTTCCGCGAGCGCCCCCATGTCGAAGCATTCCGTCGTCACCTGCCGATGGCCTTCGAGTCCCTCCATGCGGCGGCCGTCCAGCTCGAGTACCAGGTTGGACGGCTGATCCGTGATCGACTTGGCGCTTTGAATGAAGGATGCGCAGCATTCCATGCACGCGGCGGCCCTCGTGGACGGCATCACCACGTAGTTGATGATCGGGAAGAACAGGTACTTGTCGCGCGGCACGGTGCAGGTCCGGATCGTCCGCTGCGTACCGTAGGTCCCTGCCAGGAACCAGACCGGGCCGTTCTGCTTGAGATGACAATTCCCTCCAGTACGGTCGGCGATCGGGCTCTCGGCGTGATTGAAAGAGCCAGCCCACTGCCACCAGGCTTTGGACCAGTCGGCTTGAGAAATATTGCCGACAGACTCGGCCGGCGGAACGGCCATGTCCTGAGCAACGGCTGGGGATACGAGAGCAAGGAAAGCAGCAAGAAGAAAGACCAGGCGAATGGATCTCATCCCGCAGTTGGCACGCATGGCCATCAGCCTTCGACCGGAAGAACGTGGATACGGTACTCGTGGACGAGCTTGCGCCTGCGCACCGGATCATCGAGTTCCATGCGGAAGACATCGGCGGGACGGATACCGCCCTTGGCGGCGAGGGTGCCGCAGAACATCGCCCAGCCGGCCGGGATCTGGCCGTGGCGGGAGAGGAGATCCTCGGGCGAGCGCATCGCCGTGACCGGGCCTTCCTGATAGAGCTTGCCGTCCGCCCAGGAGCGCAGCATCAGCTTGTCCCAGTGCGGCTTCACCTCGTCGTAGCTCCACGCGTCCTTGGCGATCGGTTTCCCGCAGAGCTGCTTCGAGAGGGAGACGCCGATGGCCTCGGCCTTGCGATCGGTGTGGTCGGAACCGACGGTGACCCACAGGCCGTCGGGCTTGGAGAGGAGTACGAACTCGACCTCGCCGCTCGTCTCCGGCCCCGACACCTGGATCGCGTTCGCATAGGTGATAAGCGACGCAGCGACGCGGTAGAAGATCGGCGTGGTCTTCGGCGGCTTCACGCCGATCTCGGCCAGCTCCATGATGTGCTTCTTCAGTTGCGCTTCATCGCGCCCGGTCCAACCGGCGATGACGACGTTGCTGAACTCCATCACGCTACCTTCCGCATCGCCGCTGCTTCGGGGACGTCGTAGCCCGCCATCAGGTCGTCGACGACCTTGTGGTAGTCGGTCCACGGCGCCTCGCGGAAGCTGTGGTTGCGAACGATGAAGGACGCGCCGGCGTAGAACTTCTCGTACTGCAGGTGCCGGCCGGCGAACTCGGAGCCGATCAGGTCCCAGGCGAGCTTGTAGAGCTTCATCCGCTCGAGCGCGGGGAGCTGCGGCGTCTGCCAGTACTTCTCGAACAGCTCGCGCAGCTTCGGGTCGTGCATCACGGTCACGT
Source organism: Burkholderiales bacterium (assembly GCA_035607175.1). Taxonomy (GTDB): domain Bacteria; phylum Pseudomonadota; class Gammaproteobacteria; order Burkholderiales; family SG8-39; genus SCGC-AG-212-J23. Next base: position 46,340 of record DATNCP010000162.1, on the reverse strand, counting down.
CGGCGGGCATCTGGAAGACGCCGCCGCCGACCAGCTCGCGCAAGGCATCGATGATCGACGAGTGGCTTTCGGTGCACCAGTTGAGGGCTGCGTACATGTAGCGCCGGTTGTAGGTCTTGTACCCGGCCGGCCAGTCCTCGGCGTCCTGCAGCTGCCCGGCGATCATGCCGCCGAGCGCCGCCTCGAGGGCGGCGAAGCGCCCGAGCACCTCGCGCACCGCCGGCACCTCGTTGGCGCCGGAGGAATGCGCGATCTTGCTCGCCAGGCCGACGATGAGCTGCATCTTGGCGTGGAAGCGCACATTCGACTGGTGGTTGCCGTAGCAGTGCCCGGCGGTGCGGATGTAGATCTCGCGCGCCAGGATCGCGTCCATGTGCACGAACACGCGCTCCCACGGCACCTTGACGTTGTCGCACATCACCATCGAGTCGGTCTCGTCGAAGCGCCAGGCGAGCGGATTGTCGAACTCGCAGCGCGCGTGCAGCTCGAAGGGCTTGCGCGACCAGAGCGTGACGCCGGGCGTGCCCGCGGGGATGGCGCAGGTGATCGACTCGGCGAGCTGGGTCGGCGCGAGCGGCAGCAGGTTGCCGATCCACAGCTCGTTGGCGAACACCGCGCCGGTGGCGAGCATCTTCATGCCCGAGACGACCAGGCCGTCGTCGTCCTCGCGCACCACGCGCAGCGACGGCACCGGCAGATTCTTGCTCTGGTAGAACTCGGGGTTCCTCGCCGCCTGCGGCGGCAGCACGGCGTAGACGCCGTAGAGATCCTCGCGGCGCATTTTCTCGTAATACGCGCGCAGGTTCTTCTCGTACTTGCCGAAGACCGAGGGATTCATGGCCATGCCGGTGACGAAGCTCGCCACGTGATCGGGCGAGCGGCCGAGCAGGCCGTGGCTCATCCGCGCGATCGCGCGGTGCAGCCGGGTGCGCTTCTCCAGGTCCTCGCGCGTCTTCGCCCTCAGGAAGTAGGCGCTGTACTTCTCCTTCTTCTCCTCGTACGAGAAGTCGGCGCTGGCGCGCTTCATGTCGTAGATGGCGGCGATCGAGCGGGCGCCGTTGCGGAAAGCCGGGTGCGCGGTGACGTCGTCGACGCGCTCCGAGCCGATGTAGACGACGCGGCCGTCGCGCAGCGACTCGAGGTGCTCAGCGCCGGTCTTCAGCATGGCTCGCCCCGGACGTTTCGTAATAGTGGATCTCGTGCAGGATGCAGCCGCCGCGGGACGTGAACGGGCCGTGGTGGGCGCCCGGCGGCCGGCAGGCATAGGTCGAGGCGAAGCACTGCTGCCCGCCCTTGCCCTGCTTGTCGTTGCCGACGACGAGGTCGCCCTGCACGACGTAGACCTCTTCCCAGTGGTCGTGCACGAACGGCTCGGTGGTGAAGGCCCCGGCGTCGATCTTGAGCAGCCGCGTGCGGCTACCTCTCTTCGCTTTTTCGTCCAAGTCGGAGGCGAGGATCTTCTGCGAGAAGCCCGGCGGGTAGCCCGGCACCTGCTGCCAGCCGCCGGCAAGATCGACCTTGACGAATTCCAGGTGTTGCTTCGGTTTCATGGCCATACCTCCTCGCTCCTCATCGCCTGATGCGTCACCGTGCCCTCGAACGTCATGAAGCGCTTGAAATCCTCCCGCGCCGCGGCCCTTTCGGGCGAGGCGAACGCCTTGTTCATCGCCGCCTCGCTGTCGAACTCGAGCTGCGCCATCAATGCCGCCTTGCCGCGATTCACCGGAAACGGGTCCTGCCACTCGAGCGGCGTGTGCATGACCATGCGCCGCAGCCCGGGCCAGCGCGCCACCATCGGCACGTGCACGTCGCGGTAGCGGCGCAGGAACGCCTTCAGGTCCCCGGCCTCGATGTCGTAGCGCACGAAATACGACACGCTCACGCCGCCTCCTGCTTCAGGTAGTCGAGCAGCGCCACGGCCCGGTCGCCGTCTGCGACCAGCTCCGCGGCGAGCGTGCGCAGCACACGAAAGCGCTTCGCGTCGAGGGACGCGAAGAGCACATCGTTGATGCGCCGCTGGTACGGGGCGAGCCGCTCAAGCAGCGCATCGGACTTCGCGTTCATTTGCAGCAGGACTCTCCTGCCGTCCGCGGGGTCCGACGCCTTCTCGAGAATGCCTTGCGCAACGAGCTTGTTGGCTTCGATGGTGATGAACGCGCCGGAGCGGTGCAGCCGCGCCGCCACCTCGCCGATCGAGAGGCCCTCGGCGCGCGACACCAGCATCAGGATCTCGTACTGCACCCCGGAGATGCCGGCGATGGCGGCGAACGCGTCGCGGCACGCGTCGAGCTTGTGGCCGTAGGCGATCAGGTCGTGGATCAGCAGCCGGAACTCGGCGTCCGACCCGCCGGTCAGCAGCGCCCTGCGGGAAACCGTGTGCGGACGGCCGCGCTTGCGGGACATGGCGGACGATTCTCGACCGCCCAACTACCTTTGTCAATTAGCTTTCTTGGAAAAGAGCTTGAGCAGATCCGCGGCCGGCATCGGCCGGGCGAAAAGGAAGCCCTGCGCCCGCTCGCAGCGCAGCAGGCGCAGGAAGTGCGCCTGCTCCTCGGTCTCGACGCCCTCGGCCACTACCGTGAAGCCGAGGCTGTGCGCCATCTCGATGATGGTGCGCACGATGGTCGCGTTGCTCGGGTCCTTGTTGACGTCGGCGACGAACGAGCGGTCGATCTTCAGCGCCCCGACCGGGAAACGCGTCAGGTACGCGAGGCTCGAGTAGCCGGTGCCGAAGTCGTCGATGGCGATGCGCATGCCGGCGTCGCACAGCGAGCGCATGACGCGGATCGCGTGGTCGGGATCGACCATCAGCTGGCTCTCGGTGATTTCCAGCTCGATCAGCGACGGATCGATCCCCGTCTCGGACACCACGGCCTTGAGCCGCGCGTCGAGGTCCTGCAGGCGGAACTGGCGCGCCGACAGGTTCACCGCCACCGGGCCGACCGCGAAGCCGGCCGCCTGCCAGGCCTTGAGGTCCTCGCAGGCGCGCTTCAGCACCCACTCGCCGACCGGCACGATCAGGCCGGTCTCCTCCAGCACCGGGATGAACTCCGCCGGCGAGACCAGGCCGCGCTCGGGATGCCGCCAGCGCAGCAGCGCCTCGGCGCCGTGCGGCCGCCGGTCGGCGAGCTCGTACTTCGGCTGGTAGTAGAGGACGAACTCTTCCCGCTCGAGGGCGCGGCGCAGCTCGACGCCGAGCTGCGCGCGGCTGCGTGTGCGCTGGTTGATCTCGGCGGTGAAGAACTGGAACGTGTTGCGGCCGGCCTGCTTGGCGCGGTACATGGCGGCGTCGGCCGCGCCGATCAAGGTCTCGGCGTCGGCGCCGTCGCCGGGATAGGCGGCGATGCCGAGGCTGGCGCTGACGAATACCTCCTGGCCGTGGATCTCGAACGCCGCGCCGAGCCGGTCGATGACCTTCTGCGCCACCAGCGCGCCGTCCTCCGGCCGCGCCATGTCGGCGAGGACCACCGCGAACTCGTCGCCGCTGATGCGCGCCACCGTGTCGCCGGGGCGCACGCAGGCCTGCAGGCGCACCGCCACCTCCTTCAGGAGCTGGTCGCCGCCGGCGTGGCCGAGGGTGTCGTTCACCGTCTTGAACTCGTCGAGATCGACGAACAGCACGCTCAGGCTGGCGTTGCGGCGCTTCGCCAGCACGATCATCTGCGAGAAGCGGTCGGCGAGCAGGGCCCGGTTGGGCAGGCCGGTGAGGGAGTCGAACTGCGCGAGGAAGGCGAGCCGGCTCTCGCTGTCGATGCGCTGCAGGCCGGCCGAGAGCACGCTCGCCGCGGCCTCGACGAAGTTGAGCGCGTCGGTCGCGAAAGCGCTGGCGGCGCGGTAGCAGACGCACAACGCGCCGCGCGCGTTGCGCTCGCCGCGCACCGGAATCACGGCGGCGCTGTGCAGCCCCGCCGCCCAGTCGAATTCGAGCTCGCTGCCGTCGACCACCAGCGCCCCGCCGGAGCGCAGCACCCGCTGCACCGGGTTTGCTTCGCCGCAGTTCACTGCCGCCCCGTCCCTGCCCTCGCCCGCGCCCACCAGCGCGTGCAGGACCAGCTCGGCGCCGCCCGTGCCGCGCTCGAAGTAGGCGACCGCGTCGGCCGCCAGGCCTTCGAGCACGTTCTGCACCGCCTCGCGCACCAGCTCGCCCGGCTCGCGCTTGGCGAGCGCCGACTGGCCGAAGCGCGCGACCCGCTCCTGGTGCCGGACATACTGCGCCTGGCGCTGCTCGGCGCGCTTGCGCTCGGTGATGTCGCGCGAGATGGAGACCACGATCCAGCTCTCGCCGGCGCGCAGCGCCCGGCGGTGCAGCTCGGTCCAGCGCCGCGCACCGTCCTTCGAGGCGTACGAGCTCTCGCTGCGCGTTCCGGCGCTGCCCTGGGCGATCACCGCGTCGTATTCCGCCTCGATGGCCGCGCGCGGCGTCTGCAGCAGATCGTGGGGCCCCATCTCGAGCAGTTCCGCACGCGTGCGGCCGGTGCCGCGGCATGCCGCCTCGTTGACGTCGATGAAGCGCATGCTGGCGCGGTCGGTCAGGTAGATCGCATCGAGCGACATGTCCATCGCCGCGCGGAACCGGCGCAGCTCCTCCTCGTCGCGCCGCTGCCGGGTGATGTCGCGCGAGGTGCCGCGGTAGCCGGCGAAGCGGCCGCTGTCGTCGAACACCGGCTCCCCGTCGACGCTGACGTAGAACACGGCGCCCGAGCGCACCCGGTATGAATACTGGATGTTGCGGAACGACTCGTGGCGCTCGAGCGTTGCGCGATGCGCGGCCCAGTCGACCGAGCCGCCGACCATGCCGGGCAGGTCCCAGATGCACTTGCCGATGATCAGAACGCCCGGCGAGTAGCCATCCGCGGAGCCCTTGCCCTCGAATTTGGTGAAGCGGAACTCGGTGTCCTGCTCCCAGTACCAGTCGGAGGACAGGTTGGTCAGGCCGCGGAAGCGCGCCTCGCTCCTGCGCAACGCTTCGTCGGCGGCGAGCCGCTCGCTGATGTCGCGCAGGATGGCGACGATGATCCAGCGCTCGCCGATGCGCACGGCACGGCGCAGGACCTCGGTCGGGATGGCCCGCCCGCTGCGGTGGAGCTGGACGCTCTGCAGCCGCGTCGTCTCGCCGCTGGCGATCATCTCGTCGTAGTTGCGCTCGAGATCCGCGCGGCTCAGCGGCGTCACGTCGAGCGGCCCGACGCGCAGCAGCTCTTCGCGCGTATAGCCCAGGTTCTGGCAGGCGGTGGCGTTGGCGTCGACGTAGCGCAGCGTCTCGCGGTCGACCAGCAGGATCATGTCGGCCGACGTGTCCATGGCGGCGCGGAAGCGGCGCAGCTCGTCCTCGTCGCGGCGGCGGCTCGCTTCGATCTCCTTGCGCTGCAGGAACTGGCCGATCTGGCTGCCGATGACGCGGATCGCCTGCAGGAGCTGGTGCTCGGGCTGCCGCACGTCCCGGCTGTTGAAGATGAGCACGCCGATGGTCCGGCCGTCGGCGATGACGGGGAAGACGAATGCGCCGTGCATCCCGCTGTCGCGGGAGAGCGAGACGGTCGCGACGCGCGGGTCGTCGCGCATGTCGGCGATCCAGAGCGGCTCGCCGCTCAGCCAGACGCGGCCGACGAGGCCGGTACCGAAAGCGAAGGATGCCTCGCGCGAAGCGTCGAGATAGCGCCGCACGGCCGCGTCCTCCACGCCCCAGCCGACGCTGAAGCGCAGCGCCCTGGCCTCCAGGTCGGGACGGAAATAGCGGCCTGCCTCCCAGCCCTCGGCGTCGCAAACGGCGCGGATCAGCCCGCGTAGCGCGTCGTCGACGTCGTTCGCCTCGGCGAGCGAGCGCGTCACCGAGTGCTCGAGCTCGCGCAGCTGCGCCGCCCGCTTGCGCTCGGTGATCTCCTTGCCGATGCCGCGGTAGCCGCGGAACGTTCCCGCCTCGTCGAAGAACGGCTCGCCGCTTACCGTCACCCAGACCTTCTCGCCCGCCTCGTTGACCCGGCCGAGCTCGAGGTCGAGAAAAGGCTCGCGCGCCGCGAGCTTCGCGCGATGCGCTTCCCAGCCCGCCTCGGTCATGTTGAAGTAATGCTGGTCCCAGCGGCGCTTGCCCAGCATGTTCTGCCGGCGCCAGGCATTGAGCGATTTCGGCCCGGAATCGGACAGGGCGGTGAAGCGGTGCTCCTCGTCCTGCTCCCAGTACATGTCGGAGGAAAGCCCGGTCAGGCTGCGGAAGCGCTGCTCGCTCTCGGCCAGCTTGCGCTTGGCCGCGCGCCGCCGCTTATTGGCGCGGAAGTTCTCCAGCGCGAAGGCGATGTTGTCGGCGAGCCGCTGCAGCAGCGCAGTCAGCTCGTCGCCGAAGGCGCCGCGCTGCGCGTGCTGCAGGCCGAAGACGCCGAACAGCTCGCCCTCGACGTGCAGGGGAAACACTGCCGCCGAGCCGACCTCGTACGCACCGGCTCGACCGACGACGCGCGGATCGGCGTTGTAGTCATTGCTGATCGCCGGTTGCCCGGTGCGGCAGGCTTCGCCGATCAGGCCCTTGCCCGCGAGATCGTTGGCGTCGAACGTAGGGCGCACCGGATGCACCAGCTCGGCGGCGCGGCCGCTCACCGCGGCGCGGCTCAAGGTCTTGGTCCGCGGGTCAATGACGAACACGGTGCCGATCAGGAAGTTGCCCGCCTCGACCGCGATCTGGCAGGCGCGCTCGAACACTTCCTGGGAGGCCTTCGCGCGCAGGATCGCCTCGTTGGCGGCGCCGAGCGCCCGGTACATGCGGGCCAGCCGCGCGGCGGCGTCCTCGGCGCGCTTCCTCTGCAGGAACTGGCCCACCTGGCTGCCGATGACGCGCGCCGCCTGCAGGAGGCGCTCGTGAGGCGGGCGGACCTCGCGGGCATTGAACATCAGCACGCCGATCGCGCGGCCGCCGGCCGTGACCGCGAAGCCGAAAGCGCCGCGCATTCCGGAATCGGCGCCGAACACGCGCTGCGCCGCCCGTGCATCGCGGCGCATGTCGGCCACCCAGATCGGCTCGCCCGACTGCCAGACCTGGCCGCTCAGCCCCTTGCCGGGCTCGAAAGTTACCCCCCGCGCGGCCTCGATCAGGGCCTCGAGTCCCGACCCCGGCGCCGTCCACGCCTCGAGCAGGCGCAGCACGCTGCCGTCGCCGGCGTCGTAGTAGCGGCCGCAATCCCACATCTCCGTCTCGCAGATGGCGCGCAGCACGCCTTGCACGCCCTCCGCATCGCTGCCCGCGTCGGCGAGGCCGCGCGTCACGCGATGCTCGAGGCTCTTGAGGCGTTCCTCGAGCTTGCGCGCCGTGATATCCCGCCCGATGCCGCGGTAGCCCGTGAAACGCCCGGCGGCATCGAATATCGGCTCGCCGGAGAGCGACAGCCAGACGCTGGCGCCGTCGCTCCCGGGCCGCTCCATCTCGAAGTCGTGGAACGGCTCGTGGCGCTCGAGCTGCGCGCGGTGGCTCGCCCACGCTGCCGCGTCGAGGTTCAGCGCCGGCTGGTCCCAGCGGCGGCCGCCGAGGTACTTGGTCGGATCGAGGCCGAGCTTGTCGATGCTCGACATGAAGGTCAGGCGGAATTCGCTGTCCTGCTCCCAGTACCAGTCCGAGGAGAGCGCGTTCAGGCTGCGGAAGCGCTCGCTGCTTTCGTGAAGCGCCTTCTCGGCGGCGATGCGCTCCCGCACATCGCGCGAGATGGCGGCCATGATCCATCCGGACCCCGAGCGCAGCACGCGCCGCGTCGACTCGAACGGCAGGAGCGTACCGTCCTTGCAGCGGTAGTGGCTGCTCATGCCGCTGGCGTGCGAGGGATCGGCGATGAACTCGTCGTAGGCCTTCTCCAGCTGCTCGCGGCTGAAGAGCAGCACGTCCTGCGGCCCCATCGCCAGCAGCTCCTCGCGGCTGTAGCCGAGCAGCGTGCAGGCGGTGCGGTTCACGTCGACGAAGCGCATGGTCGCGCGGTCGACGAGGACGATGATATCGGCCGAATCGTCCATCGCCAGCCGGAAGCGCTGCAGCTCCTCGTCGGTGCGCTTGCGCCCGGTGATGTCGTGGGCAATGCCGCGATAGCCGCGGAACGCACCCTTCGCGTCGTAGATCGGCTCGCCGCTCGCGGTGAGGTGGCGCACCTCGCCGTCGTCGCCGCGCCGCGAGTACTCGAAGTCCCGGAACGGCTGGCGCGCCTCGAGCTGGCGGCGGTGCTCGTCCCAGCTCGCCGAGACCGGCGTCAAGCCCGGGATCTCCCAGCGGCGCTTGCCGATCGCCCGCCGCGGATCGCCCGATTTCTCGCCGACCCGGCCCTCGATGCGGGTGAAGCGCAGCTCCTCGTCCTGCTCCCAATACCATTCGGACGAAAGCTTGATCAGGCTGCGGAAGCGCTCCTCGCTCTCGCGCACCAGGCTGAAGGTGTTGGCCTGGATCGACGCCAGCCGCACCAGCCGTTCGAGCGAGGCGGCGCTGAGGTTGTCCTTCGACACGAAGTCGTACGCGCCGCCGTCGAGCGCGCCGGCACGCACCGCCGGGTCCTGGTCGCCGGAGAGAACGAGGATCGGCTGGTCCCCCGCCCGCGATAGCGCACCGAGCGTATCGAGGCCTTTGCTGTCGGGCAGGTTCAGGTCGGTGACGACCAGGCCGAAGGGTTCGGCGGCGAGCTTCTCCAGCGCCGCTCGCAGCGACCCGGCGACCTCGAGGCGCGCCTGCACCCAGGGCATGCGGCGCAGCTGGGCGCGCACCAGCTCTGCGAACGTCGTGTCGTCCTCGACGAGCAGGATGCTCACCGCCTCGCGCCACTGGCGCCGGCGGGTTACGTACTTCTCGTTGTCCACGCCCTTGTAGGTTGCCTCAACACGAGCCCCTCCGCTGTCGGGAATTCCCTACAACTGCCGCGAAAACCCAGTCCTAACAACTCCTTACCGCTTGCGAGGCTTCGCCCGGCGACGAGGCGCGGCCTTGGCCGTGGCCCGGTCGAGGTGCGCGGTGAAGTCCGCGGCGGCCATCGGATGCGCGAACAGGAAGCCCTGCGCCTGCTCGCAGCCGAGCTTGCGCAGGAAGTCGGCCTGCCCGCCGGACTCCACGCCCTCGGCGACCACGGTGAAGCCGAGGGTGTGCGCCATGTCGACGATGGTGCGCACGATCGTGGCATCGGCCTCGTCGGAGAGCACGTGCGCGACGAACGAGCGGTCGATCTTGAGCGCGGCGAGCGGGAAGCGCGTCAGGTACGCGAGGCTCGAGTAGCCGGTGCCGAAATCGTCGATCGCGACCCGCAGACCCGCCTTGCTGAGCGCGCGCAGCACGCGCGTCGCGTGCTCGGGATCGTGCATCAGCTGGCTCTCGGTGATTTCGAGCTCGATCAGCGCTGGCGCGATGCCCGCGGCGTCGACGATCGAGCGGATCCTCGCGTCGAGGTCCTGCTGGCGGAACTGGCGCGCCGAGAGGTTGACCGCCACCGGCATCACCTTGCGGCCCGACGCCTGCCAGGCCCTGATGTCGCGGCAGGCGCGCTCCAGCACCCACTCGCCGACCGGTACGATCAGGCCGGTCTCCTCCAGCACCGGGATGAACTCCACCGGGGCGACGCTGCCGCGCTCGGGATGATTCCAGCGCAGCAGCGCTTCGGCGCCGCTCGGCTGGCCGCTCTCCAGGTCGATCTTCGGCTGGTAGGCGAGCGAGAATTCGTTGCGCTCCAGCGCCCGGCGCAGCTCGGCGCCGAGCACGGCACGGGCGCGGGTGCGCTGGTTGATCTCGGCGGTGAAGAACTGGAAGGCGTTGCGGCCGGCCTGCTTGGCGCGATACATCGCCGCGTCGGCGGCGCCGAGCAGCGCCTCGGCATTGTCGCCGTCGGCCGGGAACGTCGCGATGCCGATGCTGGCGGTGACGAACACCTGATGGTTGCGGATGGCGACGGCTTCGCCGAGCTTGTCGATGATCTTCTGCGCCACCAGCGCCGCGTCGTCGGCCCGCGCCAGGTCGCCGAGGATGACCGCGAACTCGTCGCCGCTGATGCGCGCCACGGTGTCGCCCTGGCGCACCGAGAGCAGCAGCCGGCGCGCGGTTTCCTTCAGCAGCTCGTCGCCGGCGGCGTGGCCCTGGGTGTCGTTGACCAGCTTGAAGTCGTCGAGGTCGATGAACAGCACCCCGAGCGGCGCGCCGCGCCGCATCGCCAGCACGATCATCTGCGCAAAGCGGTCGCTGAGCAGGGCGCGGTTGGGCAGCCCGGTCAGCGGATCGAACTGCGCGAGATAGGCGAGGCGCGCCTCGCTGTCCAGGCGATGCAGCGCGGCCGAAACCATGCTCGCCGCCGCGCCGAGGAAGCGCAGCTCCTCGGGGCCGAAGGCGCGCGGCTGCTCGGCGAGCGCGCACAGCGCGCCGCGCGCGCCGCGGTCGCCGGGCACCGGCACGATCGCCGCCGCCTTGTAGCGGGCCGCCCACGGGAACGGCAGCGGCTCGTCTTCGCTCCACGGCGGATTGACGACCAGCGGCTGGGCATCTTCCAGCACGCGCCCGAGCGCGCTTTCGCGACGGCAATTCGCCACGCTCGTCTCCGGCACCGCCTCGGCAAGGCCGTCGACGCGTCTCAACACTGCCTCGCCGGGCGTCGCGCCGCGCTCGACGTAGGCGACCACGCCGCCGCTCATCCCCTCGAGCACGCTCTGTACCGCCTGCTCGAGCAGCTCGGCGGCGTCGCGCTTGGCGAGCGCGCTCTGGCCGAGGCGCGCGATCTTCTTCTGGTAGCGGGCATGGGTGGCGCGGCGCTTCTCGGCGCTGCGCCGCTCGGACAGGTCGCGTGAATTGACCACCAGCACCCTGCCCTGCGGCGTGTCGATGATGCTGCGCCGGCTCTCCACCGGGAAGGTGCTGCCGTCCTTGCGCCGGTACTCGCTGACCACGGTGTTGCTGCGCTCGGGCGAATCCAGCAGGGCCGCGATCTCGGCCCGCAGGCTCTCCGGCGTGATGCCGCTGCGCATGTCCGTGGCACGCAGCGTGAGCAGCTCGTCGTACGTATAGCCGAGCTCGGTGCAGACGGTCTCGTTGAAGTCGAGCAGCGCGCCGTCGCGCAGGCGAAACAGGAACACCATGTCGGCGGACGAGTCGAGCGCGGTGCGGAAGCGCTGCAGCGCCGCCTCCCTTTCCTTGCGCTCGGTAATGTCCTCGAGCACCGAAATCTCGTGCAGCGGCGCGCCGCCCGCGTCGCGCGCCAGCGCCACGGTGAGAGCGACCCACAGCATCGAGCCGTCCTTGCGAAAGTAGCGCTTCTCGAAGCGCGCCGACGGCAGCTCGCCGCTGCGCATGCGATCGCGCTCGGAATCGGTGACGTCGCGATCGTCGGGATGCGACAGATCCTTGACCGAGCGCCCGACCAGCTCGGCCTCGGCGTAGCCGAGCATCTCGCACAGGCGGCGGTTGACGCGCAGGAACCGGCCGTCGAGCGCAACGTGGGCGATGCCGGTCGCGGCCAGCTCGAAGGTCTCGCGGAAGCGCGCCTCGCTCTCGCTCAGCGCGCCTTCCGCCTGCTTGCGCTGCAGGAACTGGCCGACCTGACTGCCGATGACGCGCGCCGCCTGCAGCAACCGCCCGTCGGGCGAGCGCACCTCCCGGGCGTTGAACAGGAGCACGCCGATCGAGCGCCCGCCGGCGGTCACCGGAAAGGCGAACGCCCCGCGGATGCCAGACTCGGGCGCGAAGACGCGCGGGCGCGCGCGTGGATCGCTCCGCACGTCGGCGATCCAGATCGGCTCGCCGGCCTGCCAGACGTGGCCGGCAAGGCCGACGCCGGGCTCTATGGTGATGTCGCGCGCGGCCTCGACCAGCTTCTCCAGTCCCGAGCCCGGCGCGGTCCAGGACTCGACCAGGCGCAGCACGCCGGCGCCATCCGCGCCGAGGTAGCGGCCGCAGTCCCATTGCTCCGACTCGCAGATCGCGCGCAGCACGGCCCGCAGCGCTGTCGCCTCGGTATCGGCCTCCGCGAGGCAGCGCGTGACGGCGTGCTCCATCGCCTTCGAGCGCTCCTCGCGACGGCGCTCCGTCGTGTCGCGGCCGACGCCGCGGTAGCCGAGGAACTCTCCTTGCGCGCCGAACATCGGCTCGCCGCTCAAGGCGCGATAGCGGCGCTCGCCGTCGGCATCGACGCGCTCGATCTCGAAGTCGTGGAACGGCAGCCGCGCCTCGAGCGCCGCGCGGTGCGCAGCCCAGCCCGCCTCGTCGGGGCGGATCGAAGGCCGGTCCCATCGCGTCCTGCCGATCACCGGGTCACCCGTCGGTCGGTACTTCTGGTCGCGCGTGGTGTGCACCACCCGGTGCTCGGCGTCGGTCTCCCAGTAGAAGTCGGAGGAAAGCGCGACCAGGCTGCGAAAGCGCGCCTCGCTCTCCCGCAGCGCCTCCTCGGCCTGCTTGCGTGCGGTGATGTCGTCGAACACCGCGATCTCGTATTGCGGCTTGCCGGCGGCGTCGCGCTGCAGCGTCACCGTGAACGTCACCCACACTACCGCGCCGTCCTTGCGCAGATAGCGCTTCTCCAGGCGCACCGCATCGATCTCGCCGGCGTAGAGCTGCGGGCGCTGCTCGTTGATGACGTCGAGGTCGTCCGGGTGCGAAATCTGCCTGCCGGTGAGCCCGAGCAGCTCGCTCTCGGCGTAGCCGAGGATCTCGCACAGCCGGCGGTTGACGCGGATGAAGCGCCGGTCCATGCCGATGTGCGCGATCCCCGAGGCCGCCAGCTCGAAGGTGCGCCGGAAGCGCGTCTCGCTCTCGCGCAGCGCCTGCTCGACGCTGGTGCGCTCGCGCTCCGCGCGCTTCTGCACCGTGACGTCGCGTGTGATGCCGAGCACCAGGCGCTCGCCGCTCGCCTCGTCCTGCAGCGGCACCATGTGCGTGTGCAGCCAGCGCCGCCCGCCCTTCAGCCCGACCACCTCGAACTCCATGCTGCCCTCGCCGCCGTCGGCGACGCGCCGCACCAGGCCCTGGAACGCTTCGCGCTGGTCCGGGACCACCAGCGGGAAGACGCAGTGGCCGCGTACCGCGTCGAGGCTCTCCGCCTCGACCATCCGCAGGCCGGCCGGGTTCATCTCGATCAGGTTGCCCCTGCGGTCGAGGACCTTCACGCATTCCGGCTCGGCATCGACGATCGCCTGCAGCCGCGCCTGGCTGCGCCGCAGCGAGCGCACCGTGTCGGCCTGCACCGCCGCCAGCCGCACCAGCCGCTCGAAGGAGCTCTGGCTGAGCTGCGCCTTGTGCATGAAGTCGTAGGCGCCGCGCGCCAGCACCGCCTCGCGCAGGTCCGACTCGTTGTCGCCGGTAATGACGATGACCAGCGCGTTGCTGCCCTGCATGGCGTCGAGGGTGGCGAGGCCCTTCGAGTCGGGCAAATGCAGGTCGACGATCAGCAGGTCATAGGCACCGCGGGCGAGATGCACGCGCGCCTCGGCGAGCGTGGTGGCGACGTCGAGCCGCAATTCCAGGCCGCGCACGCTGCGCAGGTACTGGGCGACGATCTCCGCGCAGGTCCGTTCGTCCTCGAGCAGCAGGACGCGGACGGCATTGGATAGCTCGGCGGGGCCCGACGGCAGAAGCACGCTTTCCTCCCGGTAGGAGGATACCGCGCCTTCAACTCCCGGGAACGATTCCCGGCGCCAGCCGCGAGCAAAATTCGGCAATATCGCGCGGTCGCGTCCACCACACGCGTGCCGCCCGCGCATGGCCCAGGCAGTGCTTGAGCGCGGCGCGCAGCCGCCGCAGGCGGAATGGCTGGCCAAAAACGTAGGTGTGCACTGACACGTTCATGACCAGCGGGTGGCGCTGGCACTGCTCGATCATCTCGTCGAACTGGTCGACGATCATTTCACAGAAGTCCGCCGCGTCCTGCTTGCGGTGGATCACCACCTGCGAATCGTTGAGCTCGATCGGATACGGCACCGAGAGGATCGGCCCGGCGCGCGTTTTCAGCCAGACCGGCTGGTCGTCCATCGGCCAGTCCATGACGTAGCGGTAACCCGCCTCCTTGAGGAGGTCGAGCGTGTTCGCCGTCTCGTACGCACCCGATCCCAGCCATCCGGCCGGCGGTGCGCCCTCGTGCCGCGCGATCGCCTCGGTCACCTCGCGGATCAGGCGCTCCTCATCGGGCTGCCACAGGCCTCTCAGGTTCTCGGCGTTGGTACGGCCATGCGCCACCACCTCGTCGCCGCGCTTGCGGATCGCCGCCATGACCTGCGGCGCGTAGTCGTAGACCAGCGTGTTGGTGTTGTGCGCGACGGGCAGCTTCAGCTCGTCGAAGAGCTCGAGCAGGCGCCAGATGCCGATGCGGTTGCCGTAGTCGCGCCAGGCGTAGTTGCGGTGCGTCTGCGGCTCGCCGGTCTTCGCCGGGTCGTGGCCGAGCCCGGCGCCGAAGGCGAACCACTCGACGTTGGTGGTCAGCACGAAGGCGAGGCGCTTCCCCTCCGGCCAGCTGTAGTCCTTCCGCTCCGGTAGCGGCGCGAATTCATAGCGCGCGTGCTGCGGCAGCAGGGGTTTCAGTCGACTTTCGCTCCCGAAGCCTTCACCACCGGGCCGAGCTTGGCGATCTCGGCCGCGGTCCGCTTCTCGAACTCCTCCGGCGACATCGCGAGCGGATCGGCGCCGATGTTCTGCCACACCGGCTGCATCTCGGGCGCGTGCACCGCTCTCGCGAATTCGGCGTTGATCCGCCTCACCAAGGCGCGGTCCATGCCCTTGGGCGCGAGGATGCCCGAGTAGAGCACGATCTCGAAATTCGGCAGGCCCGATTCGATCATGGTCGGCACTTCCGGCGCCGCGCCGACGCGCTTCGGCGTCGTCACCGCGAGGGCGCGCAGCTTGCCCGCTTTCGCGTTTGCGATCGCCGGCGGCATGGTGGAGAAGACGAAGGTCACCTCGCCGCCGAGGATCGCGGCGGTGGCGGGATTGCTCCCCTTGTAGGGCACGTGCAGCACTTCCACGCCGGCCGCCGAGCGCAGCATCTCGGCGGCGAGATGGACGATGGTGCCGTTGCCGGAGGAGCCGTAGGAATACTTGCCGGGATTCGCCTTGAGCAGCGCGATCAGGTCCTTCGCGTTCTGCGCCGGGGTCGTGGGATGCACCACCAGCATCAGCGGCGTCGAGGCAACCATCGCCACGAACGCAAAGTCCTTCATCGAATCGTACGGCAGCTTCGCGTACAGGTTGGCGTTGATCGCGTGGGTGGTGACGTCCTGCAGCCAGATGGTGTAGCCGTCGGGCGCGGACTTGAGGATGAAGTCGCCGGCGATGGTGGTGCCCGCGCCGGGCTTGTTGTCGACGATCACCTGCTGGCCGAGCTGCTTCGTCAGCGGAATCGCGATGGCGCGCGCCAGCACGTCGGAGATGCCGCCCGCGGCGAAGCCCACCACGAGGCGGATCGGCTTGTTCGGATAATCTTGAGAAAAAACGCTCGAAGAAAAAAGTGCCAATACGGCAAGCAGTATTCTCACAATTTCATCTCCAGGGCGTAAAGCCCGCCGGCGTGGCGATCGACCGCGAAAACAATCCCGCGGTCGTCGACGAAGACATCGTTGATCTGCGCGGTCGGTCGCGACGAGCCTTCGGGCGTGGGCGGCACGTACCACGCCACCTCGCTCGGCTGATAGGGATCGCGCACGTCGTAGATCCGCACGCCGGCGTTGAAGAAGGTGCCAAGCACGTAGTCCTCCGAGCGCCACGCGCCGCGCACCGGCGGGTTCTCGTGCACGTTGTGCGCGCCGCAGCGGCCGCCGGCATGCAGCAGCGGCTTCACGCCGGTGACGGGCAGCGTCGCGATGCTCACCGGGTTCTTCTCGTCGCGCGCGTCGAGCAGCCAGACGAGCTTCGGCCAGTCGGCGCCGTCGTCCTGCACCGATTCGTCGGTGACCACCAGCAGGTCGCGGCCGAAGAGCGGCAGCACCGTGTGGGCGAAGCCGTTGTAGGGCGGCGAGTTGCGCCAGGTCGAAATCAGCTTCGGCCGCGCGCGGTCGGCGATGTCGAGCACCATGATGCCGCCGTCGAGATAGCCGAGGTAGCAGCGGTCGGGCCGCTCCGGGTAGACGTTGGTGTTGTGGGCGCGGAAGCCGGCGTCGAACTTCTTCGGCAGGCGCGCCGGCGGCGGCGCGGCGTCGCCTTGCATCGTGCCCTCGAGATGCCAGCGGCCGACCGCGACCGGCTTCGACGGGTTGCTCACGTCGAGGATGCGGTAGACCTGGTCGTCTTTCTGGTTGAGCGGCGTCAGCTCCGGGTCGGAGCAGGCGGTGTGCACCGTGACGCCGTCGACGAACCACAGCACGTGGCAGCCGCGCGAGGTCGGGCCCGATGCGTCGAAAAACGAGACCGAGCGCGGCTTCTCCGGCACGCTGATGTCGAACAGCTCCACGCCGGCGGGCTTCAGCCCCGGCTTCGACACCTGGTAGGCGACCGCCATCAGGTCGCCCGAGGTCTCGAGCGAGTTGGAGCGCATCTGCGCGTGCGGCAGGTCGGTCTGCACGACGACCTTCGGCTTGCGCGGGTCGCTGACGTCGACGGCAGTGAAGTTCTTCGGCGCGCTCTCGTGCGCGAGCCAGAGGATGCGGCGGCCGTCGCGCGCGAGCTGCATCGACATGCCCTCGCCCATGCCGCCGTGGCCGTTGAGAGTGTTTTGCGCCAGCAGCTTCATGTTGTGCAGCATCCGCCTAAGATATCATCCGCCACCCATGAGATTGCTCGTCGCCGCAACGCTATCCCTTTGCTGTTTCGCTGCCGCGGCGCAGTCCTGGCCGGCCAAGCCGGTGCGCATCGTCGTCGCCTATCCGCCCGGCGGCGGCATCGACGTGATGGCGCGCCAGATCGCCGAGAAGCTCACGGCGCAATGGGGGCAGACGGTGCTGGTCGAGAACCGGCCCGGCGCCAACACCATCATCGCCGCCGACGCCGTCGCGAAGGCGCCTGCCGACGGCTACGCCATGCTGATGACGACCGACGCCACCTTCTCGATCAACCCGCACCTGTACGCGAAGCTGCCCTACGACGCGGAGCGGGACTTCGTGCCGGTGACGATGCTGGTGCTCCTGCAGCAGCTCCTGGTCGCGCATCCCTCGCTGCCCGCCGACACGCTGCCGGAATTGATCAGGCTCGCGAAAGCGAAGCCGGGCGCCATCCGCTACGCGTCGTACGGCAGCGGCAGCCAGCCGCATCTCTCCGGCGAGATGCTGAAGTACAAGGCGGGGATCGACCTGCTGCACGTACCCTACAAGGGCATCTCGCTCGCGGTGCCGGCCGTCATGGCCAACGAGGTGGAGCTCACCTTCGCCGGCATCGCCACCTCGATGCCGCAGCTGAAGGCCGCCCGGATCAAGGCGATCGCGATCGGCGGCGCGCAGCGCTCGCCGCTGCTGCCCCAGGTGCCGACCTTCGCGGAGCTCGGTTTCCCGGAGGTCGAGACGCACGCCTGGTTCGGCTTTTTCCTGCCTGCCGGTTCTCCCAAAGCGGCCGTCGACAAGGTCTACGCGGACGTGAAGCGCGTCCTTGAAGAGACCGATTTCCGCCAGAAGCAGCTCATCGACAAGGGCTACGAGGTGGTCGGCAGCAGCCCCGCCGAGTTTGCGGCGTACATCAGGAAGGACCGGGAAAGCCGCGGCAGGGCAGTGAAGATCTCCGGCGCAAAAGCCGAGTGAGCGTCGAGACCGTCCACGTCGGCCCGGCGCCGCGCCTTGCGGTCTCGGTCGCGGGCAGCGGCTCGTTGATGCTCTTCCTGCACGGCATCCGCGGCAACCGCGGCAACTGGGCGGCGCAGATCGAGACGTTCTCGAAGCGCTATCGCGCCGCCGCCTGGGACGCCCGCGGCTACGGCGACTCCGACGACTACGCCGGGCCGCTGCAGTTCGATCACTTCAGCGGCGACGTGCTACGCGTCATCGAGCACTTCGGCGTGAAGCAGGCGCACCTGGTCGGGCTTTCGATGGGCGGGCGCATCGCGCGCAACGTCGCGCTGCGCTTCCCCGAGCGGCTCTGCTCGCTGACCCTGGTGAACACCACGCCGGGCTTCGATTCGATGTCGATCGACGAAGTGCGCCGCTTCGTCACCGAGCGCAGGACGCAGACGCCCGAGAGCGTGCGCAAGCTGCTCGGCAGCCGCGCCAGGGCGGGCGCCTTCGACGCGCTGTGGCAGAGCGTGTCGACGATGCGCGAGGAGTCCTACCGCAAGACGCTGGAGGCGTCCGTGGCGCAGGACCGCGGCGCGCCGATCGAGAACATCCGCGTGCCGACGCTGGTCGTGTCCGGCGACGAGGACACGGTGTATCCGCCGGCCCTGGCGCGCGACGTGGCGCGCCGCATCCCGGGCGCGGAGCTGGTGATGATCAAGGGCGCGGGCCACCTCGTGAACCTCGAGCGGCCCGGGCGGTTCAACGAAGTGCTGATGGATTTCATCGAAAGACAGGAGCGGAAATCATGAACAACAAGGTTGCGCTCGTCACGGGCGCCGGCACCGGCATCGGCAAGGCGGCGGCGCTCGCGCTTCTCAAGGACGGCTATCGCGTCGCGCTGGTCGGACGCCGCAGGGAGCTGCTCGACAAGGCCGCGGCCGACTCGGGCGCGGCCGAGCGCGCGCTGGTTCTCGCCAGCGACATCACCAGGCCCGAAGTCGTGAAGGAGATCTTCGGCAAGGTGATGGCCAAATGGGGCAGGCTCGATGTCCTGTTCAACAACGCCGGCATGGGCGCGCCGGCGGTGCCGATGGAGGACCTGCCGCTGGAGACCTGGAAGGCGGTGGTGGATATCAATCTCAACGCCATGTTCTTCTGCTGCCAGGAAGCGATCCGCATCATGAAGGCGCAGAACCCCAAGGGCGGGCGGATCATCAACAACGGCTCGATCTCGGCGCACGCGCCGCGGCCGATGTCGGTGGCCTACACCGCCACCAAGCACGCCGTCACCGGGCTGACCAAGTGCATCTCGCTCGACTGCCGCAAGCACGACATCGCCTGCGGCCAGATCGACATCGGCAACGCCGCCACCGAGATGACCGAGCGCATGACCAAGGGCGTGCCGCAGGCGAACGGCACCATGATGGTCGAGCCGCGCATGGACGTCGCGCATGTCGGCGCCGCGGTGTTGCACATGGCCAACCTGCCGCTCGAGTCCAACGTGCAGTTCATGACCATCATGGCCACCAAGATGCCGTTTGTAGGGCGGGGGTAAGCCCTCCTGCGATCGGACGCGGGTAAACTGGGCTGAATCCCACGGGGCGAGGGCCCTTGCGGACAGGAAGCGCCGAGCTGCGGGACTGGATCCGTCAACCGACGGCCTGGGCAATCCTGGCGGTCGGCGTGGTGCTTTCCGCATTCACCTGGCGCTCGCTCACGCTCGAGGTGGACGGCGCGGCGCGCGCCAGCTTCGAGCGCGTGGTGGCCGAAGCGCGCAATACGATCGACGCCCGCGCGCGCGACTACCGCATCGTCCTCTACGGCTTGCAGGGCCTTTTCCACGCCGGCCGCGAGGTCAATCGCACCGGCTTCCACCGCTACGTCGAATCGCTCGGCCCCGAGCGCTCCGCCCGGCTGCGCTCGCTCAGCTACGCCGTCAGCGTGACCGCGGCGGGCAAGAGCGCCTACGAGGAAAGCGTGCGCCGCGACGCAAGCCTGCACGCGGCGGCCTATCCGGCATTCGCCATCAAGCCGCCGGGACAGCGCGAGCGGTACCTGCCCGTCCACTACCTTGAGCCCTTCGCGGGGAACCAGGCCGGCTTCGGCCTCGATCTCTTCGCCGACCCGCTGCGCCGCGAGGCGGTCGAGCGCGCGCGCGACTCCGGCCGCCTGATCGCCTCGGCGCCGTTCAACCTCGTTTCCGCCCCCAACAACACCGGCAGCGCCCTGCGTCTCGCCGTGTATCGCCCCGGCGCGACGCTCGACGGCGTCGACTCGCGCCGCGGCAACTTCGCCGGGGTCGTCAGCCTCACCTTTCGGGTCGCCGACCTGGCGGAGGACGTGGTGTCGCTCCACTCGGGAGCGGGATTGCAGCTGCAGATTTTCGACGACGGCCAGAGGATCTACGACAGCGGCGCCGAATCGGCCGGCGACGCCTTCCTCGCGAGAGTCAGCATCGACGTCGGCGGCCGGCCCTGGCAATTGCAGTTCAGCGCGCCGCCGCAGCGCTTCCGCACCGCGAGCGACGCGGCCCTGCCCTGGCTGGCGCTCTCCGGGGGCCTCGTGATCACCGTGCTCCTGTCCGGACTGGTCGGCTCGTTTGCCACCTCGACGCGCCGCGCGCAGCGCATCGCCGCGACGATCACCGAAGACCTGCGCGAGAGCGAGGCCCGGCTCGCCGAGTCGCAGCAGCGAACGCAGAAGCTGATCGAGACCCTGCCCAACCCGGTCTTCTTCAAGGGCACCGACGGCCGCTACCTGGGCGTTAACCAGGCCTGGGAGCAGTTCTTCGGCACGCGGCGCGAGCAGATCGTCGGCAAGACGGTGTATGAGCTCTATCCGCACGACCGCGGAGTCGCGCAGCGGCTGTCGGCGATGGACACTTTGCTCTGGCAGACCCCGGGTACGCAGGTGTACGAGACGCCGATCACGCTGGCGAACGGCGCGCACCGGGACACCGTCTACTACAAGGCCACCTTTACCGGGCCGGACGGCAAGGTTGCGGGCCTGATCGGCAACATCATCGACGTCACCGAGCAGAAGCGCGCCGAGCGCCGCCTGCGCATGGAGCACGCCGTGACGCGGGTGCTCGCCGAGGCCGAGAGCACCCAGGCCGGCCTGAAAGGCGTGATGCGCGCGATCTGCGAGGCGGAGGGCTGGGACTGCGCCCGGGTGTACCTGATCGACGGGCACGCCGGCGTGCTGCGCTTCAGCGAAGCGTGGGGCATCGACCATGCGGGCGTCACCAATTTCATCGAGCGCACCCGCGACATGGTGTTCTCGCCCGGCCAGGGCCTCGCCGGCCGCGCCTGGCAGACCGGCGAGCCGGTATGGAGCGGCGACATCTCGGCCGACCCGCGCGCCACGCGCCGTTTCGCCTCCGACTACGGCATGCGCGGGTCCTTCGTCCTGCCGGTGGTCTCGGCCGGCAAGACGCTGGGCGTCGTCGCCTTCGCCAGCCGCGTGGTGCGCGAGCCCGACGCGCGCCTGCTCGAGGCGGCGGGCGTGGTCGGCAGCCAGGTCGGCCAGTTCCTGATCCGCAAGCAGGCCGAGGAAGCGGTGCGCTTCGTCGCCACCCACGACGAGCTCACCAAGCTGCCGAACCGCGTCATGTTCGCGCAGCGCCTCGAGCACGCGCTCAGCCAGGCGGCGCGTCATGGCAGGCGCCTGGCGGTGCTGTTCATCGACCTCGACCGCTTCAAGATCATCAACGACACCCTCGGCCACGACGTCGGCGACGCGCTGCTGCGCGAGGTGGCGCGCCGCCTCACCGAAAGCCTGCGCGCGAGCGACACCGTGGCGCGCCTCGGCGGCGACGAGTTCGTGGTGCTGCTCGAGGATCTCTCCGATCCGCTGTACGTCACGGCGGTGGCGCACAAGCTGCTCGCCGCCCTCGCCCAGCCGGTGGTGCTCGGGGGGCGCGAATACCACGTCACCGCCAGCATCGGCGCGAGCGCCTACCCCGACGATTCAGCCGATGCGCAGGCGCTGCTGAAGAACGCGGACATCGCGATGTACCGCGCCAAGGAGCAGGGCCGCAACACTTTCCAGTTCTACTCGGCCCAGCTCAACCTGCACACGGTCGAGCGCCTGACGCTCGAGTCAGGGCTGCGCCGCGCGCTCGAGCGCAACGAGCTGCTGCTGCATTTCCAGCCCCAGGTCGAGCTGCGCAGCGGCCGGATCACCGGCGTCGAGGCGCTGGTCCGCTGGCAGCACCCGGAGCACGGCCTGCTGCCGCCGGGGCGCTTCATCGGCATCGCCGAGGAGACCGGGCTGATCGTGCCGATCGGCAACTGGGTGCTGCAGACGGCGTGCGCCGCGCACCGCGCCTGGCGGCGCCAGGGCCTGCGCTCGGTGCGCCTCTCGGTCAACCTCTCGGCGCGGCAGTTCCTGCACGACCACCTGACCCGCGACATCCGCAGCCTGGTCGGCGACGACGGCTTCGCGCCGGGCCGCCTCGAGCTCGAGATCACCGAGAGCATGGTGATGCACGACCCGAACCGCGCCGTCGCGCTGCTGCACGAGCTGCGGCAGATCGGCGTGCGCGTCTCGATCGACGACTTCGGCACCGGCCACTCGTCGCTCGCCTACCTGAAGCGGTTTCCGATCGACTCGCTCAAGATCGACCGCTCCTTCATCTCCGGCGTGCCGGACGACCTCGGCGACGTCGCGATCACGCACGCGGTCATCGCCATGGCGCACAACCTGGGAATGAAGGTGATCGCCGAAGGCGTCGAGACGCGCCTGCAGCGCGATTTCCTCGCCGCGCAGGGCTGCGACGAATATCAAGGGTACTTCTTCAGCGCGCCGGTGTCGGCGGAGGAACTGCAGGCGCTGCTCTCTCCGCCGGCTAAGCCGAAATCCTCTCGCGCATCCAGCTAGCCGTCCGCACCGCGCCGCCGAAGCTGTAGAGGTGCACCCCGACCACGTTGCCGGCGCCGCGGCTTTGCAGGTAGCCGGCGAGCGCCGCGACCTGCTCCTGCGGGTCGGTGTGCACCACCAGGCGCGCGATACCGGTGCCGAGGTTGCGCAGCGCGCGCAGCGACGTGCTGACCCCGCAGCGCTGGGCGTAGCGCAGCAGCGCGGCCGGATCCGACGGCCCGGCGATGCCGACGTACACGCTCACGCTGGGGGCGCTGCGCGCCAGCGCGGAACAGAACTCGACCACGCGCTTCGGCGCGAACGAGAACTGCGTGACGACGTACAGGCCCAGGCCCTGCTCGCGGGCAAGGCGAATTTTGCTTTCAAATGAAGAAGACAGAATCGCAGCTTCGATGCGCGGATGTCCCTCCGGATAGCCCGAGACGCCGATCTCGCGGATGCCGGCTTCGGCGAGCACGCCCTCGCGCAATACGTCCAGGCTGTCCTTGTACGGCCCTTTCGCCTTCGGCTCGTCGCCGCCGATGACCAGCACCCGGTGCACGCCGTACTTTGAGGTTGCTTCCTTCAGAAAAGACTTGAACTCGCCGCGGTCCACGATGCGCCGCGCCGAGACGTGCGGCACGGGATCGAGACCGGCGGCGCGCAGCGCAGCCACCATCTCCAGCGTGCGCGACAACGGCAACCCGGGCAGCGAGGGGATGTAGACGCAGGTGTCCTTCGGCAGCAGCGCCGCGGCCTCCGCGGCGCGGTGCAGCTCGCGCGGCGAGATCTCCAGCGAGCCGCCGGTGACCAGCTCGGCAATGCGCGCCTGGAGGCGCAGCTCAATCGCGCTTGCGGGAAACGACATAGGATTCATCCAGGAACCAGAGGCTGCCGTGCTTCTGCAGCACCTCGCGCGTCGCATCGAGGTAGCTGCTGCCGCGCAGCGCCTCGCCGAGGCGCGCGTCGTCGATCTGCGCGACGTAGATCGCCGCATTCCAGGCGGCGAACAAGGTCGAAGTGCCGATGCTCGCCGAGATCTCGGTCGGCAGCGTGTGCATGTCGTAGCGGAACAGCGCCCGCGCGTCGCTGTACGCGTTGAAGTTGTAGCGCCGCGCCTCCTTGCCGAGCTCGGCCTTCACCGCTCGCAGCAGGTCGTGGCGGCTCTGGGTGTACGGGTTCTCGCCCGGCCACACCTTCTCGATCATCTCCAGTCCCGGGTCCTGGCCATAGGAATGGATGCCCAGCAGGCGCCCGCCCTTGCCGAGCGCGCGCACCAGCGGTCCGACGACCTTCTGCGCCTTGAACTCGAGCGGCGCGCGCAGGCGGTAGGGCTGCGAGGCGATCACCATGTCGTAGTCGGCGCGGCCCTCGCCGCGGCGCGGGATGACGTTCTCGAGCAGGAAGCGGTAGTCGTCGCGGTAGATCACCAGCGCCACGGGATGGTCGTAGACCGGGTTGCCGGTCTTCGGGCTGTGGCGCGCCTGCCAGTTCTTGGCCAGGAAGGGCTCGAGCGCCGCGATCTGCTCGCCGAATTCGTGCGAGGTGCTGCCGGTCAGCGGCGCCTCGTGCCAGACCATCGAGGTGGCAGCGGCGACCTGGCGCGGCGTCAGCCATGGCGCCTCGGTGTAGTACATGTTGGTGACGACCAGCACCGTCGCCGGATGCTCGTAGAACCGGTCGACCATCTTGCGCAGGCTGAGGCGCACGTCCTCGAGGCTGATCTCCTTGCCGACGATGTAGAACGGCACCGTCGGGAAACGCCGGTGCATTTCGCGCATCACGCGCGCGAGCACCGTGCCGTCGCCCATGCCGGCGTCGAACAGGCGCACCGCCGGCGGCCGCGGATGGATGTGGCCGAGCTCGAGACCGACGCGCCCGGCGACCACGTCCTTCTCGCTGCAGGTGTTCACGAACATCAGGTACTTCTGCCGGTTGTCGAAGAAGCGGAAATTCGTTTCCGGGTCCTGGCGCGCGGCCGGTGCCGGCGCCAGCATCGGCTGCGGCGCGCTGGCGCGGATGAGCGGCAGCAGCTCGGGGGGCGACTCGCCCGCGGCGACGCCGCCGTTCTTCGAGATGAACAGGTTGACGCGCTGCAGGGTCTCGGGGGTAACGCGGGCGCCGTCGCGAAGGCGGGCGACGAACTTGCCGTCGTTCACCGCCCGGCGGCCGAACGTCGACTCGGCCATGCCGGTGCGCTGGCAGAAATCCGAGATGCTTCCGAGTAAGGTGGTGCCGCCGGCCTGCATTGCGTCATAGTGATGACTGGGGTGTGGGAGATCAACCACACATCTTGCGCTGCAAAAAGTGGGCTATATCCCAACATGACAAAACAAACACTTAGCTTGGGCGACCTAATCGTCAACCGCCTCGGCTATGGGGCAATGCGGGTCTGCGGCCCGAGCGTCTGGGGCCCGCCGAAGGATCGCGCGCACGCGCACAAGGTCCTGCGACGCGCCTACGAACTGGGCGCCAATTTTTTCGACACCGCCGATTCATACGGACCGCACGTCGATGAGGAGCTGATCGCCGAGGCGCTGCATCCCTATCCGAAGGACCTGGTCATCGCCACCAAGGGCGGGCTGGTGCGGCCGCGGGCGAGCGCCTGGGACGAGAACGGCCGGCCGGAGCACCTGAAGCAGGCGATCGACGGCAGCCTGAAGCGCCTGAGGCTCGAGCGCATCGACCTTTACCAGCTGCACGCGGTCGATCCGAAGGTGCCGCTCGAGGATTCGCTCGGGCCCCTGGTGGACGCGCAGCGGGCGGGCAAGATCCGGCACATCGGCGTCTCCAACTTCGACCTCGCCCAGCTCGAGCGCGCCCGCAAGGTCGCGAAGATCGTCTCGGTGCAGAACGAGTACAACCTCGACAACCGCTCGTCCGAAGACGTGATCGACCGCTGCGAGAAGCTCGGCATCGCCTTCCTGCCGTGGTACCCGCTCGGCGCGGGGGCGGCGCTGCGTTCTTCGAAAATCCGGACATTGGGGAAAAAGCTCGGCGCAACGCCGGCTCAGCTGGCCATCGCGTGGCTGCTCGCCAGGTCGCCGGCCGTGCTGCCCATCCCGGGAACCTCCTCCATCGCCCATCTCGAAGAGAACATGAAGGGGGCATCGCTGACGCTGAGCGCTGCCGACGCCGCCCTGCTAGGCTAGCCGCGTGAGAATGCTGTTCGTGTTGCTGTGTTTCGCTGCCGGCACAGCCGGTGCGCAGGATTCAATCGTGGCGCAGTGCGTGGCGCGGTTCCCGCAGGGGGGCGCGCGTGCGCAATGCGTGGCGCCCTGGCTGGACGACATCGTGATGCGGCAGAGCGCGCCCGCCGCGCTCGAAGCGGCGGAAGGCCTGGTCAAGAGCGGCGTCATGAACGTCAACGACTGCCACATCATGGGCCACGCCGTGGGCCACGCCAGCTGGCGCAAGGAGCGCAACCTCGAGCGCGCCTTCCGCGCCTGCACCTCGGCGTGCCTCCAGGGCTGCATGCACGGCGCGGTCGAGGCCTTCGTGATCGACGGGCCGGAGGGGCAGACCACGCCGCCCCGGGTGCGCGCCTTCTGCGACACGCTCGGCATGCAGTCGCTCGAGCGGCGCCAGTGCCTGCACGGGCTCGGCCACGGCGTCATGCACGTGTACCGCAAGGACTTGCTGGCGGCGGCGGACGCCTGCGAGACGATCGGCGGCCGGCACGAGGCCGACCTGTGCCTCGGCGGCCTGTGGATGCAGTGGGCGCATTTCCGCATCCACCAGGGTGCGGAAGCCTACGCCCAGGTTGCGCCGACGATGTGCGACGGCGTGCGCGATTGGCACGTGCCGGAATGCGCGCGCGCCGTGGGTGGCGGAGCGATGTTCGCCACCGGGCACGACCCGGCGAGGAGCGGCGCAATCTGCCGGCTGCTGCCCGAGGGGCAGCACCGCGACTGCCAGCGCGGCGTGGACTACGAGGTCGGGCTGATCAAGGCCGGCCTCGGCCATGCCCACGGCCACTGAGCTACCATCGCGCAATGAAGAGAATCCCGCTGATCGTCCTCCTCTCGCTGCTTGCCGGCTTTGCGATGGCGCAGGACTACCCGAACAAGCCGGTCCGCATCGTCGTCGGCTATGCCGCCGGGGGCGGCAACGACATCATCGTCCGCGTCATGCAGCCCGAAATGCAGAAGGGGCTCGGCCAGCCGGTGATCGTCGAGAACAAGCCCGGCGCGCAGTCGATCATCGCCGCCGAGACCGTCGCCCGGTCGGCGCCCGACGGCTACACGCTGCTGATGGGGCCGAGCGGGCCGATGACCATCAACCCGGCGACCTACTCGAAGCTGCCGTACGACGCGCAGCGCGATTTCACGCCCATCTCGATGATCTGCGAGTTCCCGCTGCTGGTCACCGTCGACGCCAAGCTGCCGATCCACAGCGTGAAGGAGCTGATCGCGTACGCGAAAGCGAATCCCGGCAAGGCGAACTATGCCTCGAGCGCCGGCATCTTCCAGATCACCACCGAGATGTTCAACCAGAGGACGGACAGCAAGTTCGTGATGATCCCGTACAAGAGCAGCGGCGAATCGGTGCAGGCGCTGATCTCGGGCAATGTCGCGCTGACGATCGTCGATCCGCCGCCCGCCACCGGGCCGCTCAAGGCCGGCACGATCCGCGCCCTCGCCGTCACCTCGAGCAAGCGGCATCCGTCCTGGCCCGACCTGCCGACCATGGCCGAAGCCGGCGTGCCCGACATGGAAGTGCCGGTGTGGACCGCGTTCTTCGCGCCGGCGAAGACGCCGCCGGCGATCGTCGCCCGGCTGCAGAAGGAAATCGCGCGAGCGGTGCACACAGCAGAAGTGCGCGGGCGCTTCGCGCAGATGGGGCTCGATCCGGTCGGCGGCAGCTCCGCCGAGCTCGGCGCGCGCGTGCGGCGCGACATCGAGAAATGGACCGCGGTCGCCCGGGCCGCGAACATCAAGAACGACTAGGGCTTCAGGGTCCGGCCGAAGAAGTCCTTGACCTGGGCCACAGCGTCGGCCCAGGCCTCGGCATTTCCTCCGGTGGTCGCGCCGCGCCCGCTCGGCGCGCTGGGGTTGATCCGCGCGGCAACGTAGCGCTCCGGTCGCGGGCTGTCGAACGAGTGGTGCACGCCCGGATAGACCTTGACGGTCACGCGCTCGCCGGCAAGCGGCGTGCATTCCTTCGCCGGCGTCCAGTCGTCGAGCTCGCCGGTCAGGATCAGCAGCGGCAGGTCGGGCTTGAGCTGCGAAAACGCCGCGCAGCGCGGATAGAGCGCGATCGCGGCGGCGAAACCGCTGCGGGGCCTGTTGAGCGTAGCGAGCGTGCTCGCGCCGCCGTGCGAGCCGCCCATCAGGCCGATGCGCTGCTTGTCGACATAGGGCAGCGCCGAGAGATGAGCCAGGGCCGCGCGTGCGTCGCCCGCTCGCCGTCCGGGCCGCACGTTGACGCGCTCGCGGGAGGGGTTGGTGCAGACGCCGTCCGGGAAGCCGCGCGTGCCGAAACTGTCCGGCAGCATCACCACGTAGCCCCAATCGAGGAGCTTCTCCGCCCAGCGACCGGGAGAACCGCTCGAGCGCGGCCCGAGACCGCTGCAATCGTGCAGGATCACCACCGCCGGGAACGGACCTTTGCCGTCGGGCTTGAGCAGGGTGGCGGGCAGGCGCTCGTCGCCGAGCGTGATCTTTTCGGCGGCCGCCTGAGTCGCCAGCAGGCAGGCGACGAGCGCGAGCGCCCGCGCGACGCTAGCTGACTTCGAACCTCGCGATGCGCAGCCGGGTCGCCCGCATGTCGTCGCCGCGCAGCTCGCGCAGCGCGTAGCCGACGAATTCGGCCGTGACGTCCTTGCGCCAGTAGAGGTCAAGGTCGGTATTGTCCATCGGCTTGGCACGCGAGCCAACCAGCCTGCCTGCTTCGGCGATCACCTCGTCGCTGAGCTTCTTGCCCTTGAGGAACTCGTTCGCCTTTTGAACCAGGAAGGGTTGAGAAGCCACCGCGCCGAGCGCGATGCGCACGCCGTCGGCATGTTCGGCTGCCCCGACCCCCAGCACCGGAAAATCGAATGCGCCGCGGCGGCGGAGCTTCCAGTACACGCTTTTCACCTTCGGCAACGTCACCTCGGTGAGGATCTCATCCGCGCGGCGCTTGAGGTAGTCGATGCCGTCGTTGTTGTAGAGATCCTCGAGCGCGATCTCCCTTTCGCCCTTCGAAGAAACCAGCTTCACGCTGGCGCCGATCGCGAGCAGCGCCGGCGCGCAGTCGGTCGACGACGCGGCGACGCAGCGCTTGCTCGCCGTCGCCACCCAGCAGATGTTGCCGTCCTTCTTGAGGCAGAAATCGATCGCCTTGCGCCACTCGTAATTCTGGTTGTAGTAGTTGCAGCGCGTGTCGAGGCAGAGGTTGCCGCCGATCGTGCCCATGTTGCGCAGGTGCACCGTCGCCACCTGGTGCGCCGCCTGCCGCAGCCCGGCGGGCAGGTCCGTCCGGTTGATGATTTCGGTCAGGGTGGTTCCGGCGCCGATTCCCTTGCCGTTGGTCTTCAACAGGCCTTTCACTGAAACGAGCGTTTTCGGCGCCATCTGCCTGCGCTTCATGTTCGGCAGCAGGTCGGTGCCGCCGGCGATGAGCATCGCATTCGGCCCCTCTCCGGCGAGGATGCGCGCCGCCTCCGGGATCGACGCCGGCGCGCGGTATTCGAACCACGGCAGGCGCATCATGCCGAGCGCACCTTCACCTTCGGCCTCTCGGCGCCTTCCACGGCATTGCCGTCGCCGCCTTCCCACGGCGGCAGCACGATCACGGGCTCCGGGTAGGGAACGTTGGGGAATTGCGTCGGACCGACCCGCGCTTCCTTCCCCGCAGCCTTCAATTCGAGAGCCCTGAGAACCTTGTCGGGCGTGATCGGCAGCTCGTCGATCCGCACGCCGACCGCGTCGTAGATCGCGTTCGCTACCGCCGGCATCACCGGCAGCAGCGGCCCTTGCCCGGCTTCCTTCGCGCCGAAGGGGCAATTGGGATCGGGATCCTCGATCAGCACCGTGTCGACTTCCGGCATGTCGAGCGAGGTGAGGCTCTTGTATTCGAGCAGCGACGGGATCTTGTGCACCAGCGCGCTGGAAAGCTTCGGCGGCAGGCGGCGGAACACCTGCTCCTCCATCAGCGCCTCGGAAAGGCCCATGTAGACGCTGCCTTCGACCTGGCCGCGCGCGAGCACCGGGTTGATCGTCCGGCCGATGTCGTGCGCGATCCAGATCTTCGGCACCGTGATCCAGCCGGTAGTCTTGTCGACGTCCACTTCGACCACGCAGGCGGTGTACGAATAGGCGGGTGACGGGCCGACGCCGGCACCCTTGAATCGTCCCGGCGAGCGCGGCGGTTTATAGGAACCGACCGAACCCAATGTGCCGAATTTCTCTTCGGCCATCACCACGGCTTCGGCGAACGTCAGGCTCTTGCCTTCGAACCCCACCCGGCCGTTGGCGAACGTCAGGCGGTCGGGCGCCATGCCGAGCTGCTCCGATGCCGCTTCCGCGATCATCGCTTTCAGCTTCTCTGCCGCCTGGATCGCGGCATTGCCCATCATCACCGTCACGCGGCTGGAATAGGAGCCGAGGTCCACCGGCGTCATGCCGGTGTCGCCGGTGACGCAGCGGATCTCGAAGGGATCGATGCCGAGCACCTCGGCGACGATGGCGGCGAGCACGTCGTCCGAGCCCTGCCCGATCTCGGTCGCGCCGCAGAACACCGTCACCTGGCCGCTGCGGTCGAGGAGCAGCTGCACTGCGCTCTGCGGCATCTTGTTCCAGTAGATCGGCAACCCGGCGCCGCAAAGGTAGGAGCCGCAGGCGAGGCCGAGACCCTTGCCGGGCCCCATTTTCCGGAAGCGCTTCTTCCACTCGGAACGCTCGACCACCTGCTTGATGCATTCCTCGAGGCCGATGGAGCCGACCTTCAGCCAGTTCGCGGTCAGGGAGTTCGCCTTGACGAGATTCTTCAGGCGCAACTCGGCCGGATCGATCTTCAAGCGCTCCGCGATCTTGTCGAGCTGCACTTCCTGGCCGAAGCGCGGCTGCGGCGTGCCGTGGCCGCGCTTCGGGCCGCACGGCGGCTTGTTGGTGAAGACGCGCGCCGCGTCGAACTTGTAGCGCGGCAGCTGGTACGTGACCGTCTGCAGCGCGCCGGTATAGAAGGTGCTCGCGACGCCGTAGGAACCATAGCCGCCGCCGTCGACCAGCGTCTGCAGGTGCATGCCGGTCAGCTTGCCGTCCTTCGTCACGCCGGTCTTGAACTTCATCAGCACCGGGTGCCGGCCGCGGTGCATGTAGAACACTTCCTCGCGGTTGAGGCAGATCTTCACCGGCCGGCCGAGCATCACCGCCGCCTTCGCGACCACCATTTCGTGGTTGCAGACGTCGCACTTGCCGCCGAAGCCGCCGCCGTTCGGGCAGGCGATGACCCGGATGTGCGACGCCGGCGTCTGCAGCACTCGGGCGAGCGAACGATGCACGTAATGCGGCACCTGCGTCGAGGACCAGAGCGTCAGCTTGCCCTCGCCGTCGACCTGCGCCACCGCGGCGTGCTGCTCGATCGGCAGGTGCGTGTTGCCTTCGTAGAAAAAGAGGTCTTCGAAAATCAGCTCGCTCTTCCTGAACGTTTCTTCCACATCGCCGAATTGAAAGGCCTGCAGGCGATGGATGTTGCCGAGCTCGCTGTAGGCATGGATGCGCGGCTCGGGGTTCTGCAGCGCCTCTTCCGGCGTGGCGATGGTCTTCAGGATCTGGTACTTCACCTCGATCAGGTCGAGGGCTTCGGTGGCGGTCTGCTCGTCCTTCGCGATCACCGCCGCGATCGGGTCGCCGACATAGCGCACATGCTCCGGCGCGAGCGCGTATTCGTCCTGGGTGACGGGAAGGATGCCGAACGTGACCGGGAAATCCCTGCCGGTCAGGACGAGATGGACACCGGGATGCTTTCTTGCCCTTTCGGCATCGATCGAAAGGATTTTCGCGTGCGCATGCGCAGACCGCAGCAACCTCGCATGCAGCATGCGCGGCAGGACGATGTCGTCGGCGAAGCGCGTCTGGCCGGTGACCTTCGAGCGGCCGTCGACTCTCCGGCGCGCCTTACCGAGGACGTTCATTGATTCTCCGCGCGGCCTCTTCGATGGCTTCGTAGATCTGCTGATAGCCGGTGCAGCGGCACAGGTTTCCCGAGATGGCTTCCCTGATCCTCTCCCGGGAAGGATTCTTCTCGTGCTCGAGCAGCGCCTTGGCGGTGAGGAGGATGCCCGGGGTGCAGTAGCCGCATTGCGCGGCGCCGAGGTCGGCGAACGCCGCCTGCAGCGGGTGCAGCTCCGCGCCCGCCGCCATCCCCTCCACCGTCTCGATCTGCCGGCCCTGGCATTCGAGCGCCAGCACCAGGCAGGAGAGCTGCGGCACGCCGTCCACCAGCACCGCGCAGGCGCCGCACTCGCCGAGCTCGCAGCCGTGCTTGGTGCCGGTCAGCGCCAGGTCCTCGCGCAGCACCTCGAGCAGGGTCTTGTAGGGCGAGAACGAGATCTCGGCCGCCTCGCCGTTCACCGTCATCTGCAGCTGTGCCTGCGCCATTAGTTTGGACCCCAAACAATCCGCGCCGCTACTCTACGCCAAAAAAGCCAGGGTGGCGAAAGGGGCTTTTCCGGTAGTAACATTTTCTTTTCCCCCGGAGATCCCCATGGCGCTACGCATCGGCGACACAGCCCCCAATTTCCAGGCCCAGACCACCGAAGGCCAGATCGACTTCCACCAGTGGATCGGCGACAAGTGGGCGGTCCTTTTCTCCCATCCCAAGGACTTCACCCCGGTCTGCACCACCGAGCTCGGCACGATGGCGAAGATGAAGCCGGAGTTCGACAAGCGAAGCGTCAAGGTGATCGGCCTTTCCGCCGATCCGGTGGACGACCACAAGAGGTGGGCCGAAGACATCAGGGAGACGCAGGGCAGCGCGCCGAACTACCCGATGATCGGCGACGCCGACCTGAAGGTGGCGAAGCTCTACGACATGCTTCCCGCCGAGGCGACGCCGGGCAAGCGCACTGCCGCCGAGAACGCCACGGTGCGCACCGTCTTCATCATCGGCCCCGACAAGAAGATCAAGCTGATGCTGTTCTATCCCATGACCACGGGACGCAATTTCGACGAGATCCTGCGCATCATCGACTCGCTGCAGCTCACGGCGAAGCACAAGGTGGCGACGCCCGCCAACTGGAAGCAGGGCCAGGACGTGATCATCGCCGGCTCGGTGAGCGACGACGACGCGAAGAAGCTCTTCCCGCAGGGCTGGAAAGCACCGAAGCCCTATCTGCGGATCACCGGGCAACCGAAGTAGCGAGGTGCGAGCGGCGCTGATCCTTCTCGCATCCCTGATGTGCGGCGCAACCCACGCGCAAGGCAATGCCGGGGACAGGCACAGTCCGGGCTGCGGAATCGCGGCCAGCGGCACTCGCGGATTCGAGCTCCAGAAGCTCAGGGTGCTCGATCACGACCGGACGTACCACCTCCGGGTCCCCAGGGGCTACGACTCGAAGCGTCCCTACCCGATCATCTTCCGCTGGCACGGACGAGGCGGCGATGGACTGAGCGGCGGGCTGGATATCGAAGCTTTCTCCGGCGAGGATGCGATCGTCGTCGGCGCGGACGGATTGCACGGCAGCTGGAGTTCCGGCGACGTCGTGTTCTTCGACCGCATGCTGGAGGAGATCGAGGCGAAATTCTGCGTCGATCGCGGCAGGGTTTTCAGCTACGGCTTCAGCGCTGGCGGATTTTTCACGAATCGCCTTGCGTGCGAGCGCGGCGACGTCCTGCGCGCGAGCGCCGCGATCGCCGGGGGCCCCCGGGGCGATAACTGTCGCGGCAAGGTGGCGAGCTGGTTCCTCCACGATGCTGACGACAAGGTCGTGCCCTTTGCCCTTGGCGAGGCAGCGCGCGACCGCGCGCTCGAAGCGAACGGATGCTCCAGCAAGTTCATCGAAGAAGGCGAAGGCTGCGTCCGCTACCTCGGGTGCGACAAGACACCCGTCGTCTGGTGCCAGTCACAGGGCTTTGGTCACCACATTCGCGGCGACTTCGCGCCTTCGCGCGTCTGGAGGTTCTTTCGAAGTCTCCAGTAACAATCGGTTACCCCTCGGCCTGCGCCGGGGGTGTAGCCTGAGGCGATGAAAAAGGCCCTCCTCGGGGTGCTGGCGCTCGCCGCCCTTTTGGCGGCGACCGATGCCGCGTTCGCTCACGGCGGCCGCGTGCGCTTCGGGGTCTACGTCGGCGGACCCTATTGGGGCCCGTACTGGGGTTGGGGGCCGGCGTACTACTATCCGCCGCCCTACTACTACTATCCCCCGGCGCCGGCGCAGCCGACGGAGTACGTCGAGCGCATCGATTCGTCCGAGCAGGGCTGGTGGTACTACTGCGAGCAGTCGCGCGGCTACTACCCGTACGTCAAAGAGTGCGCCGCGGGCTGGAAGCGCGTCGCGCCAGTGCCGCCCGCGCCCGCGGCTTCCTCCGCTCCCGTTTCAGCACCGGCCTATCAACCGCCCGCGCCGGTCCCGCCCCCCGCTCGGCCGTCCGGCGCGCCTGTGCCGCCTCCCGCTCCCGTGCCGCCCGCTGCACCGGTACCCCCGGCCGCGCCCGTGGTGCCGTTGGGTCCGAGTTGAGAAAGACGCTTTTCGGCGCGGCGGCGCTGCTCGTCGCCGGATGCACAGCAATTCCGGGCGGGCCAAGCGTGATGGTTCTGCCGGGCAGCACCAAGAGTTTCGACCAGTTCCGCGCCGACGACGGGGAATGCCGCCAGTACGCCGCCGCGCAAGTCGCCGGCAAGGACCGGGCGAACGAAGGCACGACTGTGCAGCAGCGCTACGACTTCGCGTTCCAGCAGTGCATGTACTCCAGGGGCCACCAGATTCCGCTGGCGCGCGGCTCGATGCCGCGCCAGCCGCCGCGCACCACCGCGGCGACGTCGCCACCGCCTCCGCCGCCACCCGCAGGAGCGCCCCCGCCTCCGCCGGCGGGATATAGAGTGAACTAAGGCGTCAAGCCAGCTTCCGGAACTCGGGCATTACCCCGGTGGCGAACAGCTCCAGAGTGCGGAACGCTTCTTCGTCCCTCGTGCCGCCGAAGTTGATCTGCATCGACGGCTCGATCACGCCGAAGGTATCGACGCAGGCCTTGAGCTGCGCCACTACATCTTCGGGCGTGCCGACGAACGCCCCGCCCTGCTGCACGATCTTCTCCGGCGTGGTCGCGAGGATGCTCGCCACCATCTTGTCGTAGCCCGGATACTGGTCGGAAGACTTGCCCTGCCAGGAGACGACCGCGTCGGCGAAGGTCTGCAGGTACTTGCGGCAGATGCGCTCGAACCCGGCCTGCGCCTCCTCGCGCTTCTCGGCGACGTAGCAGAACTGCGCCACCTGGATCTGTTCGGCGCCCGGCTCGTGGCCTGACTCCACCCACACGCGGCGGTACGTCTTCACGAACTCCTGCAGCTGGCCCGGCTTGCCGGCGTACGGCACGATCATCAGGTTGAAGCCGTTCTTCGCCGCGTAGAGGAACGACTCCTCGGTCGAGATCGCGGCGATCCACACCGGCGGATGCGGCTTCTGCACCACCCTTGGCATCAATCGCACGTCTTCAAGGTTCCAGTGCTTGCCCCTGATGTTCACCCTTTCTTCCGTCCACATCCGGCGAATCATCCCGATCGCCTCTTCAAACCTCTCCCGGCTTTCCGACATCGGCACGCCATACACCTCGAACTCCTTCGGCAGAAACGCGCGGCCGAAACCGGCGTCCAGCCGCCCGTTGCTCATGTTGTCGAGCATGGCAAGGTCGCCGCCCAGGTGCGCCGGATGGTGGAACGCCGGGATCACCGCGCCGGTGATGAGGCGGACGCGCCGGGTGCGCGCCGCGACCGCCGAAAGAAAGACGCAGGGGTTCGGCGAATGGCCGCCGTAGTCGTAGAAGGAATGCTCGACGGTCTTGATGCTGTGGTAGCCGAGGGCATCGGCGCGCTCGGCGAGCCGCAGGCACTGCTGGAAGTACGCCGCGGTGGTGCTGTCCTCGGGACGGAAGGACGGGAAGAAGTTAATTCCGAATCGCATCGCGGGTGCTCTCGAGCAATGACGCTCGCATGAGGAACGCCTTGTGCTTCGCCGGGTCGTCGGCCATCCGGCGCAGGTCGTCGAAGCGCGCCTCGCGCCGGGCGGGGTCGCGCTCCTCCAGCCGCTTCTTGTTCGCCACGGTCTGCTCCTGCACGTACTCGATGTTGAGCGGCCGGCGGATCCGCTCGTATCGGTCCAGATCTTTTTCGTCCGTCAGGAGCTGAGCGAGATCCCAGGCCTCATGGATGCCGCTGTTCAGTCCCAGCCCGCCGATCGGGTTGTTCACATGCGCCGCGTCGCCGCACAGAAAAACCCGCCCCTTGCGGAACTGCTTCGCGACGCGCTGATGCACCTTGTAGAGGTTCAGGTGCAGGTAGTCGCGTTCGCCTTCCGGCACGTACACCCTCGACAGGCGAGCGCGGACCGACTCGTCGGAGAGCGCTTCCTCGTCGGACTCGTCCTCGCGCGTGTTGTAGACGGCGCGCCAGCGGCCTTTCAGGTCGTCGCCGGAGACCTTGAAGAGATTGGTCCACTCCTCCGGGCCGGCCATGTAGTTGCGCACGCAACAGCCGAGCGCGGCCGCGAAGTCGAACTTCGTCGTGATGACGAGAAAGCGCTCCGGCCAGGTGTAGCCCTCGAATTCGATCCCCAGCTCCTTGCGCACGGTGCTGCGGCCGCCGTCGCAGCCGATGACATAGTCGGCGCTGAAGCTCGCGTTCTTCGTTTTCACGGTGACCTGCTTTTCGTCCTGCGCGAGGGACACGACCGGCTCGCCCATCAGCACGCGCGAGCCGTCAATCGCCCTGAGGCGCTCGATCGCCATGTTGGCGAGCTTGTGCTGCTCGGTCTGCACCACGTAGGGATATGCCGTCTCGCCCTGCAGCCGGCCGAAGTCGAACTCCGCGATCAGGCGCCGCGTCGGGCGGTCCCAGAACTGGAAGGTCTTCGCGATCAGCCCCTGGCGGATGTATTCGTCGATCAGGCCGAGCTCGGCGACGATCTCGAGCGTCGGCGGCTGCGTGGTCGAGGCGCGCGGGCTATCGTCGATCCGTTGCCGGGCTTCGAGCAGCGTGACGCGATGGCCGAGCCGCGCGCACGCGAGCGCCGCGACGGTGCCGACCGGGCCTGCGCCGACGACCAGGATGTTTCGACCGCGCATGGATCGCGCCGATTATACTGAGCGCGCCTCGAGGAGATGACCGTGAGACTGACCGTTTCGTTGCTGCTGGCCGCGTGCCTTTGCGGGGCGGCGCACGCGCAATCCTGGCCGCAAAAACCGGTGAAGGTGATCGTGCCGTTCCCGCCGGGCGGCGTCACCGATGCCGTCGCCCGCATCACGGCCGACTGGCTCTCGCAGCGGCTCGGCCAGGCGGTGGTGCCGGAGAACCGGCCCGGCGCGAGCGGCGCGATCGCCGCCGAGCTGGTTGCGCGCGCCGACCCCGACGGCTACACGCTGCTTTCCGCCGCCGCGCCGCAGCTCGCGGTCGTGCCCTACGTGCAGAAGATCAACTACGACCCGGTCAAGGACTTCGCGCCGATCTCGATCGTCGGCGCGAACTCGTTCGTCCTGGGCTGCAACGCCAACGTGCCGGCGAAGACCCTGAAGGAGCTGATCGACCTCGCGCGGGCGCGTCCCGGGCAGCTGAACTACGCCTCGCCCGGCCAGGGGTCGGTCGGGCATCTCAGCATGGCGCTGCTCCTTGCGCGGGCCGATGTGAGGATGGAAGCAGTGCTCTACAAGGGCGGCGGGCCCGCGGTCGCCGACATGGTGGCGGGCCATGTGCCGTGCTACTTCGGCAACCTGAACGAGCTGCTGCCGCATGTCGGCAGCGGCCGGGTACGGCTGCTCGCCACTTCCGGCTCGCGCCGGGAAGCGGCACTGCCCGGCGTGCCGACCGTCGCCGAGCAAGGCTATCCCGGCTTCCGCACCGCCACGTGGAACGGCTATGTCGCGCCAGCCGCGACGCCGCGCGACGTGGTCGAGCGCATCGCGCGCGAGATCGCCGCCGGCTGCAAGGATGCCGCCTTCGCCGCGCGGCTGGAGAAGATCGGCGTCGATCCGGTGTGCGGCACGCCGCCCGAGTTTTCCCGGGCGATCGCGGAAGACCTGGCGATCTGGAAAGAGGCGGTGCAGGCCGCGGGGATCAAGCCGCAATGACTCTCCGTCTAGCCATCCCGGACCTGATTTCGCCGTCCTACTTCCCCGCCATCGCCGCGGTCGAGCTCGGCTTTCTCGACGCGAAGCTGGAGCTCCTCTATCCGGTCACCAAGACCTACGAGGACCTGCGCGACGGCAAGCTCGACTTCGTCGGCGGCGCCTCGCACGCCGTGCTCTACGCGTTCAAGGACTGGCAGGGCGGCAAGCTGCTGTGCGCTCTCGCGCAGCACATGTACTGGTTCTTGATCGTCAGGAAGTCGCTCAACGCGAAGAAGGGAGACCTTTCTTCCGTCAAGGGACTGCGGATCGGTGCGGCACCCGGACCCGTGGACGGCTTGAAGCAGATGCTCAAGGCCGCCGGCATCGACCCCGAGCGCGACGTGAAGATCGGCCCGGTTCCCGGATTCTCGGTCGGGCAGACGGCGTCCTTCGGCTTGCTCGCCGCCAAGGCGCTCGAAGAAGGAAAGATCGACGGCTTCTGGGCCAACGGCATGGGCGCCGAGGTCGCGGTGAAAAGCGGCGTCGGCACGCTGGTCCTGGATGCGCGGCGCGAGGGAACCGCCGAAATGAAGGGATATACGTTTCCAGCCCTGGTGACGAGCCAGAATCTCATCGACAAGAACCCGAATGCGGCTCGCGCCGCGATCAAGGCGGTTCAGTCCGCGCAAAAAGCGCTCAAGGAAGATCCGAACCGGGCCACCGCGATCGGCAAGAAGCTCTTCCCGCCGGCCGAGGCGGCGATGATCGCCGAGCTGATCCGCCGCGACACGCCCTTCTACGATTCTTCCATTTCCGAAAAAGATGTCGCAGCCATGAATCAATTCGCCCGCAGCCTGGGATTGCTGTCCAGGCCGGTGGCCTACGAGGACGTGGTGTGGAAAGGCTGAAGGGCAAGGTCGCGATCGTCACGGGCGCCGGCAGCGGCATCGGCAAGGTGCTGGCAACGCGCCTGGCGCAGGACGGCGCCTCGGTGGTGATCGCCGATCTGCAGAGCTTTGACACCTCGGCCGCGGAGATCGCGAGAGCAACCGGCGCGAAGACGCTCGGCCTGCAGGTCGACGTTTCCGCCGAAGCCGACGTCAAGCGCATGGCGGCGGAAACGATGAAGGCCTTCGGCCGCATCGACATCCTAGTGAACAACGCAGCGATCTTCAGCACGCTCGAGCTCAAGGCGTTCGAGAAGATCCCGGTCGCGGAATGGCGCAAGGTGATGGACGTCAACGTCATGGGCGTGTGGCTGTGCAGCGCGGCTTGCGCGCCGCACATGCGCGCCGGCAAGTATGGCCGCATCATCAACCTCGCTTCCGGCTCGCCGCTGAAAGGCGTGCCGTACTTCCTGCACTACATCTCCAGCAAGGGCGCGGTGATCGCCATGACGCGCGGCCTCGCGCGCGAGCTCGGCGCCGACGGCATCACGGTCAATTCGCTCGCGCCCGGCTTCACGCTCTCCGAGAACGTGGCGAAGAAGCAGGACCATGTGAAGGCGGGCGAGCGCACACGCCTGACCCGCGCCATCCAGCGAGATGAGAGTCCGCAGGACCTGGTCGGCGCGGTGAGCTTCCTTGCCAGCGAAGACGCCGCGTTCATGACCGGCCAGACGCTGGTCGTGGACGGCGGCTCGGCGATGCTGTAATTCGGGGTCAGGGTCGCAATTCGACTCTCGGAAAAGAATTGCTACCCTGACCCCGAATTACACGATTTCTGCCGCCCTTCTCACGCTCCAGATCATCGAGGACTTGATCAGGAAATCCCTCGCCGCGTCCTTGTCGGCGGCGATCTGCCGCATCTCTTCGAACTTCTTCTCGCGCGCCGCCGGGTCGGCCTCCTCGAGCAGGCGCTTGTTGGCGATCGACTGCGTCTGCACGAATTCGACGTTCGCCGTGCGCCGCTGCCGCACGTAGCGGTCGACCAGCGTCTCGTCCGCCTCGCCGCGCCAGACCTTGCCGAGGTAGTCGGCGAGCAGGATCGCGTCGTGCAGCCCGCCGTTCAGGCCGAACGCGCCGAGCGGGTTGTTGAGGTGCGCAGCGTCGCCCGCGAGCACGACGCGGCCCGCGCGCCATTCCTTCGCGACTCGCTGGTGCACGCGGTAAATGCCGCGGTAGGGAACCTCGTAGCGATGCGGACGCTCGGCGAAGCGCTGCATGCGCGCCTCGACGGCTTCGTCGGCAAGCACGGCCTGCTCGTCCTCGTCCGGGTGCACGGGAAACGCCATCCGCCACAGGCCGGTCGGCCGGTCATGCGGCATGTGGAAGACCGCGGCCCATTCCTTCGGGTCGGCGACGTAGGCGTTGGAGGTGAAGCCCGCCTTGGCGAAGTCCTCGGTGGTGCTGATGACGATGAAGCGCTCCGGCCAGGTGAAGCCCTCGAAGTCGATGCCGAGGTTCTTGCGCACCAGGCTGCGCCCGCCGTCGCAGGCGACGAGCCAGGGCGTCTGGATCGGCCCGGCGCTGGTCAGCGCGGTCACGCCGCTGCCGTCCTGCGTGGCGGAGATGAATTGCGTCGAGAAACGGATCGAGGCATGCCGGTAGGCGTGCAGCTTGTGGAACAGGATCGGCGTAAGACGGTGCTGCTCGAGGTGGAAGCGATAGGGATACGGCGTGAGGTCGCCGATCAGGCCGAGGTCCCATTCGACGATCACGCCCTGCTTGCGGTCGCGGATCTGCCAGTGCGGCACCTTGATGCCGATGCGCTGCATCTCCTCGGTGACGCCGAGCGGCGCGAGCATTTCCAGCGTCGGCGGATGGAACGACCCGGCGCGCTGGTCCATGGTGAGGCCGGCCTCGTCCTCGATCACCTGCACCGGCACGCCTTGATGCGCGAGCGAGAGCGCCACCGTCAGGCCGACCGGGCCCGCCCCGACGATCAAGATAGGGTTCATGCCCTGAAAAATCCTCTCGGGGCCTGATGCAATTTCTCGAAGCCCGAGCGCGTGACGCGGATCAGCTCGCCGACCTGCACGCCCGCGCCGTCCTTCGGCGACACGACGTTCGGCTGCACCACCACGGTCATGTTCTCTTCCAGGGTCATCTCCGGCAGCGGCCCCGCCGGGCGGCTGCGGCTGCCGAGGATCGGCGGAAAGTAGC
This sequence comes from Burkholderiales bacterium, assembly GCA_035607175.1. Taxonomy (GTDB): domain Bacteria; phylum Pseudomonadota; class Gammaproteobacteria; order Burkholderiales; family SG8-39; genus SCGC-AG-212-J23. The sequence continues at coordinate 5,536 of DATNCP010000162.1, read as the reverse complement.
CGCCGCCGAAGCCGTGCATCAGGTCGTCGTAGATCGTGAAGCCGCTGTCCTCGATCACGCCGGCCGCGTCGATGATCTCCGGCATCGTCGTGCCGTGGCGCACCACCGACGTAACGGCATCGAATGCGGCTTCTGCCGTTTGATGCAGCTTTTCGTACAAGGGAGTCGGCGCCGCCCCCACCGTATAGCTCCTTAGCACCTGACCCGAGTAATCCCACCACGAAGCCGAGAGCTCGCAGAACACCACGTCGCCCGCTGCGACTTTGCGCGAAGAATGAAACTGCGGCGGCACGAGGATCCGGGGCTCCTTCATCGGGGTAACGCCGATGTAGTGGATGAAAGTGGTGCCACCCTCCCCTACATAGGCGCGCTCGACGAGGTTACCTAGCTCGCGCTCGGTCATCCCCGGCTTTGTATTCTTTAACAATTGATCGAAACCGGCGTCGCTCAGCGCCGCACCGATGCGCAACCAGTCGATTTCCTCCTCGGATTTGATGAGCCGCAGGCGCACGTAGTCAGCCTCGAGACTAGTGACGGAATATGCTTGTTCCAAAAGCGTCGCCTTTTTGTGCCCCAGGGGACCAATGAGGCCGATGCGCTTCGCCCCGCGCCGCTTCAGCTCCTCGAGCGTCTTCTCGATGCCGCGGTGCTCGCCCCAGCGCACGTCGCAGTCGCGCGCCAGCCTCTTCGCCAGCGGAAAGTGGTTGTACCACTCGACGTGCATCGTCATCTGCTCGCCGGGACGGAACACCACGTACGCCTCGACCGTGCCCGGCCAGCCGGTGACCCACTGCGGCGCGTTGCCCGAGCGGTGGTCGGTCACGATCAGCAGGTGGTCGAGGCCGCGCTCCTCCATCAGCGCGGCGAGCGCGCGATGCCGGCGCGCGTACTCGGCATCGGAGAAGCGCGGGTATTCCTGCTCGACGATCGCCCGCAGGCGCTGCGGGAGGTTAATCGTTCTTGGCACCTGAGGCGCGCACGATCGGTCCCCAGCGCCGCAGCTCATCGGCGACGAAGGCGGTGAACTCCTTCGCGTCGAGGCGGTTCGGAGCGATGCCTTCGTGGCGCAGCTTCTCCTTCACGTCGGAGAGCTCGAGCGCGCGCCGCACTTCGGCGTTCAGCCGCTCGACGATCTGCGGCGGCAGGCCCGCCGGCCCGGAGAGCGAGAACCAGACCGTCGCGACCAGGTCCGGATAGCCGGACTCGGCGAAGGTGGGAATGTCAGGATACTCAGGCAGGCGCGCCGAAGCGCTGATCGCGAGGCCGCGCGCCCGGCCGGCGCGGATTTGTCCGGCTGCAGTAGAAAGCGTGGTTGAAACGGCCGGAATGTGGCCGGCCATCATGTCGGTGACCGCGTTCGACGCGCCCTTGTAGGGAACATGCTGCAGGTCGATGCCGGCGAGCCGCTTGAAGAGCTCCGCGACGAGCTGGCCTTGCGTGCCGTTGCCCGGCGAGCCATAGGAGAGAGCGCCCGGCTTCGCTTTCGCCAGCGCCACGAACTCCTTCAGATTCTGCGCCGGCACCGAAGGATTCACCGCCAGCACCGCCGGCGGCCCGCCGAAGAGCGCGACGTGCGAGAAATCCTTCATCGGGTCGTACTGCGTGCCCTGCGGCAGGAGCGGCGCGATCACGTGCGAGGCGATGCCGGAGACGACGAGCGTGTAGCCGTCGGGCGGGGCCTTGGCGACGAGGTCGGAGCCGACCGCGCCGCCCGCGCCGCCCCGGTTCTCGATGACGAAATTCTCCTTCAGCTGCTCGCTGAGCTTCTGCGCCACCAGCCGGCCGAGGGTGTCGGCCGAGCCGCCGGGCGCGAACGGCACGACGATCTTGACCGGCCGAGCAGGCCATTCCTGCCCAAAGGAATTTGCTGAAAAGAAAACCAGCAGGAACGCGAGCAGTTTCATCGTCGTGATTTTTAGCATAATGGGCGCCCCATGAGCGACTGTATCGACATCCACACTCACATCGTCCCCGAGACTTTTCCACCGTACGCGGGAAAGAACGCCAACGTGCCGTGGCCCTCGATGGCCGATGCGCACGCCTGCCACAAGCACGTGATGATCCAGGGCAAGGTCTACCGCACGGTCAGCGACGGCTCCTGGAGCGTGCCGCGGCGCATCGAGGAGATGGGCGCGATGGGCGTCGGCCGGCAGGCGATCTCGCCGATGCCGGAGCTGCTGTCCTACTGGCTGCCGCTCGCCGACGCGAGCGTGATGGTCCGCTACCTGAACGAGCAGATCGCGGCGATGATCGAGGAAGCGCCGGATCGTTTCATCGGCCTGGGCGCCGTGCCCCTGCAGGACATCGACGCCTCCCTTGCCGAGCTGGATTTTGTCGTCAAGAACCTGAAATTCGCCGGCGTGGAAATCGCCAGCCACGTGAACGGCATCTCGATCGGCGATCCGCGCTTCGAGCCGTTCTTTGCCGCGGCGGAGTCCATGGGCGCGGCGATCTTCGTCCATGCGCTCAGGCCCGCCGGCCAGGATCGCATCGTCGGCACCGGCTTCATCGAGCAGGCGGTGTGCTTTCCCGGCGACATCGGCCTTGCCTGCGCCTCGATGATCACCGGCGGCATCGCCGCGCGCCACCCGAAACTGAGGATCGCCTTCAGCCACGGCGGCGGCGTGATGTCGGTCCTGCTGCCACGACTGGTGCACGCCTGGAAGAAGATCCCCAAGGCGCGCGAATCGGTCACCGAGTCGCCGGAAGTGACGGCGAAGCGCTTCTACTACGACGAGCTCGTGTTCGCGCCGCGCGCCATTGATTTCGTCATCGACACCTTCGGCAAGACCCAGATCTGCATCGGCACCGACTATCCGTTCGCCATGGGTGATTTCTCGCCGCTGCAGAGCATCGCCCACCTCGACGAATCGACCCGCGCGGCGATTACTGGAGCGAACGCGAAACGCTTTCTCGGGCTGGGCTGACCAGGCTCGAGAGCACCTCGCTGATCGAGCCCGGCAGCACCGCATCCGCCATGGCGTCGTAAGGCGTCGGCTGGGCGTTGACGATCACGATCTTCGCCCCTGCGCCGCGCGCGACATCGACCGCGCCCGCGACCGGATAGACCTGCAGGCTGGTGCCGACGGCGAGGAAGAAGTCGGCCTCGCCCGCGGCCAGCATCGCCCGGTCGATCACTTCGGGCACGAGCTGCTGGCCGAAGCTGATGGTGTCGCTCTTCAGGATCCCGCCGCAGTCGCGGCACTTCGGATCGGGCTCGCCGCCCCGCACCCGGTCGAGCGCCTTTTGCATCGGCGCCCGCATGCCGCACTCCATGCACATCACGCGGCGCATCGTGCCGTGCACCTCGATCACCTTCTCCGGCGAGTTGCCGGCGAGCTGGTGCAGCTCGTCGATGTTCTGCGTGATGAGCGCGTGCAGCTTGCCGCGCTTCTCCAGCGCCACCAGCGCCAGATGGCCGGGATTCGGCTTCGCGCTCCAAGCCGGGCTGGCAAGCCGGTTCTGCCAGGAAAGCTTCCGCACCTCGGGATCGGCGAGGTAGTAGTGGATGTTGGACATCTTCTCGGCCAGCGGATTCTTCGTCCACAGTCCCTGCGGCCCGCGGAAATCCGGAATGCCGGAATCGGTGGAGATTCCCGCGCCGCTCAAGACGACGATGCGCTCGGCGGCGTCGATCCAGCTTCTGACTTCGTCGATCACCTGCCGGATTGCAACCTTAGGGCATCTGGATCTTGCCGCCGGGGCCCATGCCGCCGGTGGGCGGCAGGCCGCCCTGCGGGATGACGATCGACGAGGCCTGCTGGCGGCGCAGCTCCTGCAGCTCCCTCACCGTGCGCTCGATCGCTTCCTTGGCGAGCTGGCCGAACTTCTCCGCCGCTTCGCCGAGCGAGCCGGCGCCGATCTCGAAGCCGATCGGCAGCGCGCCGGCCGGCGTCAGCACCTGCGTCTCGCCCATGTAGAGCACCGCGCGCGCGGTGTCGCGCTGGCCGTCGTCCTTCACGGGCGTGAGGCGGCGGATCGTGCCGATGCGGCGGTCGGTGAAGATCTCCTCCATGTAGAGCGAGTCCGGATCGACCTTGAGCTCTTGCTGCTCGGGTTTGGTAGCCATGCGGAAATTCTACCCTTGCGCCACCAGGCGACCCGCCTGGTAGTCCTCGAAGGCCTGGACGATTTCCTGTCGCGTGTTCATGACAAACGGGCCATAGGCCACGACCGGCTCGTCGATCGGCTCGCCGGCGAAGAGCAGCGCCCGAAACTCCTCCTTCGCAGCGAAGGAGAGGGCGCCCTCCCCCGGCTCGAACCAGCCGACGTCGCCCTTGCGCAGCATCCTGCCGCCGACTTCCGCGCCGCCTTCCAGCAGGTAGACGAAGCCGCGATAGTCCGGGGGAATCTCCTGCTCCACGCTCCCCCGGATTTCCAGCAGCCACATCGGATAGTCGCTACCGTGGCCGCGCTCGACGTTGCCCGACTTACCCGCATAGACCCGGACCTTGCCATTCACCGGCACGTCCTTCAGCCGCTGGTCCTGGTAGCGCGCCGGGATCATCTTCATCTTCGCCGGCAGGTTGAGCCAGAGCTGCAGCGTGTGCACGTTGCCCTTCGGCATCTCGCTGTGCAGGACCCCTCGCCCCGCAGTCATCCACTGCACGTCGCCGGCATTGAGGAGCCCATGCGCGCCGGTGTGATCCCGGTGCTCGAGCGTTCCTTCGAGCACGATCGTCACCGTCTGCATGCCGCGGTGCGGGTGCGTCTCGAATCCACCCGGCGGCCCGAACCAGTCCTCGCTGAGAAACAGGAACGGCGACGTCTTCTCGTAGCCTTCGGCGCCGATGACTTGCTGCTTCATCTGCACCTGGGAGTTCGGGCCTTGCGGGATGACCCGCGCCACACGACTGATGGTTCTCACGCTCGCAGCTTGAACCGTTGGATCTTCCCGGTCGCAGTCTTCGGCAGCTCGTTGCAGAACTCGATCCAGCGCGGGTATTTGTGGGGCGCCAGCTTGCCCTTCACGTGCTGCTGCAATGCCGTTTTCAGCTTCTCATCAGGCGCGTTTCCCGATTTCAGAACCACAAAGGCCTTGGGCTTGACCAGCTTGTTCTCGTCCTCGGCGCCGACCACTGCCGCCTCGAGGACGCATTCGTGCGTTACCAGTGCCGCCTCGACCTCGACCGGGGAGACGTAGATGCCGCTCACCTTGAGCATGTCGTCGGAGCGCCCGCCGTAGGTGTAGTAGCCGTCAGCGTCGACGCTGTATTTGTCTCCGCTCCGCGTCCACGGGCCCTGGAAGGTGTTCTTGGTCTTGTCACGCTGGTTCCAGTACATGAGGGCCGAGGTCGGGCCGCTGATCTGCAGCTCGCCGAGCTCGCCTGGCTTCATGATCACGTTGCCGTTGTCGTCGACGAGGCGAACCTGGTAGCCGGGCACGGGCTTGCCGGTGGTGCCGTAGCGCACTTCGCCGGGCCGGTTGGAGATGAAGATGTGCAGCATCTCGGTCGACCCGATGCCGTCGAGAATCTCGACTCCGGTGCGCTCGGTCCAGCGCTTGCCGAGACCTTCAGGCAGCGCTTCGCCTGCC
>DATNCP010000135.1:0-3597 GCA_035607175.1 Burkholderiales bacterium | reverse complement strand
CCAGACGCTGGATGCCCATCCCGCATGGGTCGACCGCGCGGTGGTGCGCGAATTCAAGAGCCCGATTTCACCGCAAGGCGGACTGGTTGCCCTGTTCGGGTCGCTGGCGCCGAACGGCGCGATCCTCAAGCGCTCGGCCGCTGACGCCAATTTGTTCGAGAAGGAAGGCCGCGCCGTCGTCTTCTCCTCGCTCGACGATCTCGCCGCGCGCGTCGACGAGCCGTCCCTGGACATCAAGGCGGACGATTTCATGGTGCTGCAGAACGCCGGGCCGAAGTCGGGCTACGCCATGCCGGAGGCAGGCTACCTGCCGATCCCGGCGAAGCTGGCGAAGGCCGGCGTGAAGGACATGGTGCGCATCTCGGATGCGCGCATGAGCGGCACCGCGTACGGCACCATCGTGCTCCATGTTTCTCCCGAAGCCGCGGTCGGCGGCCCGCTCGCACTGGTGAAAAATGGCGACCGCATCAAGCTTTCGGTTCGGGACCGCAAGATCGAGCTCCTCGTGTCCGAGGACGAACTGCGGAAGAGAAAAAGCGCCTGGAAGCCCCCGGTTACGCCACCCGTTCGCGGCTACGCGAAGCTCTACATGGACCACGTGCTCCAGGCCGAGCACGGCTGCGACTTCGACTTCCTGCGCAAGGCCTAGGGATTGGGCTTCGGGTAGCCGTAGCGGATGCCGAAACGGCCGTCGCGCAGGATGGTGACCTGGGCGCCGATCCAGCCGCGGCGCGACTCGGGCTGCTTGCTGCGCAGCTCGATCAGGTATTGGGCCGGGCGCTTGAGGTCGCAGGGCTCGAACGGCTCGGTCGGCGTGGTGTTCTCCTCGCGCGTGAAGACGTAGCGAACGCTGCCGGTTTCGTCGTAGGCTTTCGCCAGGTTGATGTCCATCGTCGCCTGCCGCCAGTTCTCGGGAAGGCCGACGATGAAGCAATTCAGGACGTCGGCCACCATCCGGCTTTCCGCGTCCGACGCGGCGCGGTCATTCGTCGTCTGCGCCCCTGCCGGTACGGCGGTGAAAAGCAGGACAATCGCGAGCGATCTCATGCCAACAGTTTCCCATAAGCTCGTCTGCTTCGAGGCCTACTGGAACGAGAAGATGTTCCAGACTTCCTCCGTCAAGGGCTTCTTCGAGGCGATGGCGCCGCTGGTGCAGCCGCCGCTTACCCTCGCGCATCGCTTTGTCGAGTCCGAGGCCGGCCTTGCCTACTATGCGCGGCGGCCGGACGGCCTGATGTGGCGACACAAGGAGCTGTTCGACGCCCCGGTCTACTACCTCGCCTTCCACGGCCGGCCGGGCGGCGTGCGCTCGCTGCTCGAGCGCATCGAGGCGGACAGGCTGTGCGACGCGTTCGCCGGCTACGGCAAGGGCGGCTACCGGAACCTGGTCTACTTCGCCTGCTGCAACGTGCTGCGCGGGAGGAAGGGCCGCGCTTTCGCGCGCGCCTTTCTCAAGGCGTCCGGCGTGAAAGCCGTGATCGGCTACACCACGGCGGTCGACTGGATGGCGAGCCTGGTGTGCGACATGCTTTTCCTGCACCGCTTCTACAGCGATCCCGCGCCGTGGCGCAATCTGCGGCGCATCTTCGATTCGGTGCGCCGGGACTACCCGGTCGCGAAGCGCCTCGGCTACACGCTTGTCATGCGCCGCTGAAATGCTTTAAGCTTCAAGTATCATGGATCGGGAGTTCATCGCCCGCCGGGACGATCACAGCGCGCTGCGCATCTGGCTGCGGCTGCTGACCTGCACCCAGCTGATCGAGCGCCGCGTGCGCTCCGGGCTGCGCGAGGAGTTCGCCACCACGCTGCCGCGCTTCGACCTGATGGCGCAGCTCGAGCGGCACCGCGCGGGCCTGAAGATGAACGAGCTGTCGCGCATGCTGATGGTCACCGGCGGCAACGTCACCACGATCGTCGACCAGCTCGAGAAGGAGGGCCTGGTCGAGCGGCTCGACGAGCCCGCCGACCGGCGCGCGTTCCGCATCCGCCTTACCCCGGCCGGCAGCAAGTCCTTCGCCGAGATGGCGCGCGCGCACGAGCAGTGGGTCGTGGAGCTGCTCGCCGGGCTGTCGGGGCGGGAGCGCGAGGACCTCCTGAAGCTGCTTGCCAAGCTGAAGAGCCATGCCGTGGAGGTGACGTCATGAAAGCGCCGAAGCATTTCCAGTGGCGGGTCGAAGGCAAGGTCGGCGTGATCACGCTGAACCGGCCGGAGAAGAAGAATCCCCTGACGTTCGAGTCCTACGCGGAACTGCGGGATTTCTTTCGCGCTCCGCCAAAGGAAGTGAAGGTCATCGTCGTCACCGGCGCCGGCGGCAATTTCTGCTCGGGCGGCGACGTGCACGAGATCATCGGCCCGCTGACGAAGATGGCACCGCCGCAGCTGCTCGAGTTCACGCGCATGACCGGCGACCTGGTGAAGGCGATGCGCCATTGCCCGCAGCCGGTGATCGCCGCGGTCGAGGGCGTGTGCGCGGGCGCCGGCGCGATCGTCGCCATGGCGAGCGACCTGCGCTACGGCGCGCCGGGCGCGAAGACCGCGTTCCTCTTCGTCCGCGTCGGGCTCGCCGGCTGCGACATGGGCGCCTGCGCGATCCTGCCGCGCATCATCGGCCAGGGGCGCGCAGCGGAGATCCTCTATACCGGCCGGGCGATGAGCGCCGAAGAAGGACTTGCCTGGGGATTCTTCAACCGGCTCGGCGACAAGCCGCTCGATCTCGCGATGGAGATGGCCAAGGAGCTTGCCAACGGTCCCACCGCCGCGCATGCGGTCACCAAGAAGATGCTGCACGAGGAATGGAACGTCGGCGTCGACCAGGCGATCGACATGGAGGCGGTGGCGCAGGCGGCGCTGATGCAGAACAAGGATTTCCGCCGCGCTTATGAAGCGTTCGCGGCGAAGCAGAAGCCCGTCTTCGAGGGCGACTGATGGACCGCTTCGCTCACCTGGAGTGGCCGTTTTTCGAGGGCAGGCACCGCAAGCTCGCACGCGACGCGGAAGCCTGGGCCCGGGAGAACCTCGGCTATGCGCATGGCGAGGATGCCGACGCGATCTGCAAGCGGCTGGTGCAGGACCTCGGCTGCGCCGGCTACCTGAATCATGTCGCCAGCGAAAATGTCGACGTGCGCTCGGCGAGCGTGCTGCGCGAAGTGTTCGCCTATCACGCCGGCCTCGCCGACTTTGCCTTCGTCATGCAGGGACTGGGCAGCGGCGCCATCGCGCTGGTCGGCAGCGACGAGCAGAAGAAGAAGTACCTGAAGAAGGCGGCCGCCGGGGACGCCATCGCCGCGTTCGCCCTCTCGGAACCGGACGCGGGTTCGGATGTCCAGGCGATCAAGACGCTCGCGAAGCGAAAGGGCGACGCGTGGGTGCTCGACGGCACCAAGACCTGGATCTCCAACGGCGGCATCGCGCACTTCTACGTCGTGTTCGCGAAGACCGAGGAGGGCATCAGCGCGTTCATCGTGGAAGCCGGAGATCTGGACGCGTCCGAGCGGATCGACATCGTCGCGCCGCATCCCATGGCCGTCCTGAAGCTGAAAGGCAGCAAGGGAACGCTGCTGGGCGAAGCCGGCCAGGGTTTCAAGCTGGCGATGCGC
>DATNCP010000130.1:0-2414 GCA_035607175.1 Burkholderiales bacterium | reverse complement strand
CTCGTTGCCGTTCGCCACGCCGACGCCGTAGGGGCCGTCCTCGTGGATGATCGCGACGCGCAGGTTCTTCGGCTCGGTGCCGAACTTCGACTTGGCGTAGTGGGTGATGTAGTCGCACGACCAGGCGCCGAACTGGTCGGAGTGCGCCTGCGGGCGGAACACGTACTGCAGCTTCTTGTCCTTGAACACCGCGGTGGCGATGCAGACGTTGAGCCAGGTGAACTTCTTGCGCGAGTCGGCCTGCTGCACCATCGGCACGCACTGCGCGCTCGAGTACACGCCGCTGATGATGTCGACCTTCTCCTGCTCGATGAGGCGGGTCATCTCGTTGATCGCCACGTCGACCTTGGACTGCGCGTCGGCGAAGATCGGCACGATCTTGTAGCCGGCGACGCCGCCGCGCTCGTTGAAGTAGTCGATGATGGCCTTGGTGCCGACCTGCGCCGGCTCCGAGCCGCCGCCGGCGAACGGGCCGGAGACGTCGTAGATGAAGCCGATCTTGATTTCCTTCTGCTGCGCGAGCGCGGCGCTGGCGGCGAACGCCAATGCGGCGGCAACGACGAACGGTCGAAACCTCATGGTGGGGACTCCTCCTCTCGGGGCAGTCTATGTCATTTGTCCGAGGGCACTCAAGGGCCGCCGGCGCTTCCCTCCCGCCCCGTTGTTACGATAGCGCCATGAGCCCCGCCCGCCGCGACCTCCTCGCCCTTGCCCTCGCAACCGCGCTGCCCGGCGGTGCCCGCGCGCAGTCCTGGCCTTCCCAGCCGGTGCGGGTCATGGTGGGCTTCCCGCCCGGCGGCACCACCGACGTCATCGGCCGCCTGGTCGCCAACGAGCTCTCCGAGCAGCTCGGAAGACCCTTCGTGGTCGAGAACCGCGGCGGCGCGAGCGGCACCATCGGCGCCGGCGTCGTCGCCAAGAGCGCGCCCGACGGCCACAGCCTGATCCTGGTGCCGAGCACGCACGGCACCGCGCGCGCGCTGTACGCGTCGCTGCCCTACGAGGAATCCGACTTCGCCCCCTGCGGCCTGGTCGCGAGCACGCCTTATGTGTTCGTCGTCCATCCCGACTTCCCGGCGAAGAGCTTCGGCGAGCTGATCGCGCTCCTGAAGAAGGATCCCGGCAAGTACAACTACGCCTCCACCAGCCCCGGCACCGCGCAGCACCTCGGCGGCGAGCTGGTGAAGAAGATGGCCGGCGTCGACATGGTGCACATCGCCTACAAGGGCACGGGCGCGGTGATGCCCGACCTCCTCAGCGGCCGGGTGCCGATGATGTTCGAGAACCTCGCGGTGATGACGCCGCACATCAAGAAGGGCTCGCTGCGGTCGCTCGCGGTTTCGTCGGCGAAGCGGACGGCCCTCATGCCGGAAGTCCCGACCGTCGCGGAAACCGGCATGGGCCTCGAAGGCTTCGAGGTGCTGGGCTGGTTCGCGCTCCTCGCGCCTGCGAAAACACCGCCGGCGGTAGTCCAGACCCTGAACACGGAGATCAACAAGATGATCGCGAAGCCGGCGATCGTCGCGAAATTCGCCGACCTCGGCGCCGAGCCGCTCTCCGGCACCACCGAGCGCGCCGCGGCGTTCATCCGCGCCGAGCAGGAGAAGTGGGGGCGGATCATCCGCGAAGCCGGGATCAAGGTGAGCTAGGCATGCAGACCATCGCGAAAAACCTGAACGAGCTCTCCGCCGCCGAAGCAGCGCGGCGCATCGCCGCGGGCGAGACGACCGCGGAAGCGCTCACCGCGGCGTGCCTCGAGCGCATTTCCGAGCGCGAGCAGGCGGTGCACGCCTGGGCCTGCGTCGATCGCGACCAGGCCCTCGCGCAGGCGCGCGCGCTCGACCGCATGCCGCGCCGCGGCCGCCTGCACGGGGTTCCCTTCGGCTTCAAGGACGTGCTCGACACCGCCGACCTGCCCACCGAGTACAACTCGCCGATCTACCGCGGGCACCGGCCGAAGGCGGATGCCGCCTGCATCGCGCTCCTGCGCCAGGCCGGCTGCGTCATCCTCGGCAAGACCGTCACCACCGAGTTCGCGAACAACCATCCCGCGCAGACGCGCAACCCCCACAACCCGGCTCATACGCCCGGCGGCTCCTCGAGCGGCTCGGCGGCCGCGGTCGCGGACTTCATGGTGCCGCTCGCGCTCGGCACGCAGACCGGCGGCTCGGTCATCCGCCCCGCCGCCTACTGCGGCGTGACGGCCTGCAAGCCGAGCTACGGTTCCATCAGCCGCATCGGGCTCAAGTTCGACGCCGAGTCGCTCGACACCATCGGCGTCTTCGGCCGCAGCGTCGAGGACCTCGCGCTCGCGCTCGAGCCGCTCACGGGCCGCGCTTTTGATTTCAGCTCTGACAAAAAACCCCGAATCGGGCTGTGCCGCACACCTCGCTGGCGCGACGCCGATGCCGCGA
>DATNCP010000128.1:0-5087 GCA_035607175.1 Burkholderiales bacterium | reverse complement strand
GACCGACAACGCCACGCCCTTCTGGATGGTGGGCGCGAGCGGCGTCGAGCTCGAGGTCGACACCGAGACCGGCAAGGTGCGGCTGACGCGGCTGGTCAACGTCGCCGACGTCGGCACGCCGATCAACCCGCGCGTCGTCGAGACGCAGCTTTCGGGGGCGGCGATCATGCAGCTCGGCTTTACCCTCTTCGAGAAGATGCTGTTCGACGCCGACGGGCAGCTCAGGAACGCGTCCCTTGCCGAATACAAGATTCCAGGGTTTTTGGATGTTCCAGAAAACATTATTAATGAGGCGGTCGTGGCCGAGCAGAGGAACGGCCCGTTCGGCGGCAAGGGCGTCGGCGAGACGGCGACCTTCGGTGTTTCGCCGGCGATCGCCAACGCGATCCATGATGCGGTCGGCGTTCGCCTGACGGAGCTGCCGATGAATCCCGAGGCGGTCTTCATGGCGATGCAGAAGAAATGAGAAGAACCGTCGCCTTCCGCCTGAACGGCGAGCCGGTCGAGGCGCAGGTCGCCCCGCACGAAACGCTGGTCGAAGTGCTGCAGGGGACCTTCGGCCTCTACGGCGCGCGCGAAAGCTGCGGACAGGGCCTGTGCGGCTGCTGCACGGTGCTCGTGAATGGAACAGCGGTCTCAGGCTGCCTTTACCTCGCAGCCCTTGCAGAAAATTCCGAGGTGCAAACCATCGAGTCGGGCGAGCAACCGGACGCGGTGCAGGAGGCGTTCGTCGAGCGCAGCGCGTTCCAGTGCGGCTTCTGCACGCCCGGCTTCGTGCTCATGACGCGCCAGCTCCTCGACGAGCATCCGGATCCCGACGATGACACGATCCGGCACTACCTATCCGGTAACCTTTGCCGCTGCGCGGCGTATCCTGAAATCATCGAGGCCGTGAAGCTCGCTGCCCAAAAGAGGAGAAGGAAATGAGATTCCTGATTGTTGCGGTGTTCTTCATGGCATCGGTCGCGAACGCGCAGACCTATCCTTCGAAGCCGATCCACGTCCTCGTGCCGTTCGCGCCGGGCGGCGCGGTCGACACCACGGCGCGCGTGCTCGCGCAGGCGATGCAGCAGCGCGTGAACTGGAACTTCGTCATCGAGAACCGCCCCGGGGGCAACGGCTTCATCGCCACCACGGCGGTGCAGAAGGCCACGCCCGACGGCTACACGCTGCTGATGGCGCACACCGGCGAGTTCGCGGTCAACCCGGCGCTGTTCGACAACGTGCCCTACGAGCTCGAGCGCGACTTCCTGCCGATCACGATGGTGAGCGACTCGCCGATGCTCTATCTCGCCACCGCCAGCGCGCCATTCAACAACTTCAGGGAGCTGGTGGCCCAGGCGAAGGCCAAGCCGGGCGCGATCAGCTTCGGTTCGGCGGGCAACGGCAGCATCAACCACCTCGCGGGCGAGTGGCTCGCCCAGGCCGCCGGCATCCAGCTGCTGCACGTGCCGTACAAGGGTGGCGCGCCCGCCGCCGCGGCGGTTGCCGCGGGCGACGTGCACTTCGGCGTGATGGCCGTGCCGGGCGCTGCACCGCACATCAAGTCGGGACGCGGCAAGGTGATCGGCATCACCACCGCGAAAAAGTCGCCGCTCGACCCGAGCTGGGCGACGCCGCGCGATGCGGGCATTCCCGACCTCGACGCGTCGATCTGGGTCGGCCTCTTCGCGCCGAAGGGCACGCCGCAGGCGATCGTCGAGCTGATCAACAAGGAAGTGCGCGCGACGCTCGCTCTGCCCGAAGTGCAGAGGAGCTTCATCGAGAAGGCCGGCGGCGAGGCGATCGGCATGACGCCCGCCGAGTTCCTGGTGCGCATCAAGGCCGACGCAGAGCGCTATAAGAGAGTAGTGCAGAAAGCTGGCGTGAAGCCCGGGTGAACGCGCCGGGCTCGAACCAATCCCAGGCGGCAAGGCCGACCACGCCGAGCCCGGCGGCGATGACGAGGACGCCGACGAGCAAGCGGGGAAAGTAGACGAAGATCCGCCACACCCAGCTGCTTCGCCCTTGCGGGTTGAGCAGCATCAGGATGCCGATGCCGACGAGGAACAGCCCGCCCACGGCGATGAGAGGCGCCGGGCGGCGCGTCAGGTAGTTCACCGTCGCATGCCACTGCTCGTTGTCGAGCAGGTAGGCCGCGGCGATCATCCCGGCGCCGACGACCAGCACCATCAGGCCGACGATCACCGCCGGCGTGCCCGCGTAGTTCTCGTACGCCTCGTCCGATGGGCGAAAAACCATGCGGCGAGTCACGAGCGAGTCGATGCCGCCGACCGCGAATCCCGCGCCGGCGACGAAAATCCCGAGATTGAAGAACTTGGCGAGGCCGAAGAACTGGCCGGCAAGCATGCCGACGCTGCCGGCGACCAGGGCGACGTATTGGAGGAGGGCGATCAGCCGCATTGACCGGCAGTCTAGCCGGCCGCGGCGATCAGGGGCTGTGGCGTACTACCTGGGGTTCAGCGTCGCAGCACGTACGGGTCGTTCGTGACCTCGACCCGGTCGCCGGCGTGGAATTCGGTCGATCCCGGGAGCATGATGGTCTGCTGCGTGCCGTCGTCCATGCGCAGCGTGACCTCGGTGTTCTGCATGTTGGTTGCACCCGCGGCGGCCGTCGAGGGATGCGTCACTGCGAGGACGGTGCCCCAACCGGTGCGGTAGGTGTTGTGGACGGTATTGGCCGATTGGCGCTCGATGCGTTCGGTGCCTGGCGTTTCCGAGGGGTACTTCGGGTTGTAGCAGCCGCCGAGCAGGGTGGCGAAAAGCGGGACGGCCAGAAACGGAGCGAGGGTCTTCATGACTGCCTCGCCGCAAGCGGCGTGCCTGCTAACCGTCGAAGAACTCTTTCACCTTGTCAAGCCAGCCTTTGGCGCGCGGGTTGTGGCGAGCGCTGTCCTGCTGGCTGATCGCCTCGAATTCCCGCAGGAGCTGGCGCTGCTTCTCGGTCAGCGAGACCGGTGTCTCGATGACCACATGGCAGAAGAGATCGCCCGGCTCACGACTGCGGACGCCTTTGATTCCCTTCGCTTTGAGCCTGAAGGTCTTGCCGGTCTGGGTCTCGGCCGGCACGCGGATCTTCGCCGAGCCGTCGAGCGTCGGGATGGTGATCTCGCCGCCGAGCGCGGCGGCAGTGATCGAGATCGGCATCTCGCAGTGCAGGTCGTCGTGGTCGCGCTGGAAGACGGCGTGCGGCTTGATGTGCACCTGCACGTAGAGGTCGCCCGACGGACCGCCGTTCACGCCCGGCTCGCCTTCGCCCGAGAGCCGCACGCGGTCGCCCTCGTCGACGCCGCCCGGGATCTTCACCGCCAGGGTCTTCTGCAGCTTGACGCGCCCGGTGCCCGAGCAGTTCACGCAGGGACTGGGAATGACGCTGCCGCTGCCGTGGCAGCGAGGGCAGGTCTGTGCGATGGAGAAGGGCCCCTGAGAGACGCGCACCTGGCCCGCGCCCCGGCAGGACGGGCAGGTCGTAGGCTGGGTGCCCGGCTTGGCGCCGCTGCCCTTGCAGGTCTCGCACGGCGTCATCGCCGGGATGCGGATCTTGGTCTCGAAGCCGTGCGCCGCCTGCTCGAGCGTGAGCTCGAGGTTGTAGCGCAGGTCGGCGCCGCGGAACACGGTCGAGCGGCCGCCGCGCCCGCCGCCGAAGATCTCGCCGAAGATGTCGCTGAAGATGTCGCCGAAGCCGCCCGCGCCGGCGGCGCCGGCGGCGTGCGGATCGACCCCGGCGTGGCCGAACTGGTCGTAGGCAGAGCGCTTCTGCGCGTCGGCCAGCACTTCGTAGGCTTCCTTCGCCTCCTTGAAGTGCTCCTCCGCCTTGGGGTTCTCCGGATTGCGGTCCGGATGCCACTTCATGGCGAGCTTGCGATACGCCCCTTTGAGGTCGGCGTCGGTCGCGTCGCGATTGACGCCAAGAACCTCGTAGTAGTCGCGCTTCGCCAAGCGATCAGCCCGTCTTCTTGTCCTTTACCTCGGTGAACTCGGCGTCCACCACGTTTTCGTCCTTCTTGGCGTCAGGCTGCGCCGAAGCCTGCCCCTGGGCGGCGCCTTCTGCCGCCTTCTGTTGGTCGGCGTACATCTTCTCGCCGAGCTTCTGCGCCGCCTGCGCCAGCGCCGTGGACTTGGCGTCGAGATCGGCCTTGACCTCGGATTTCAGGGAGCCCTCGGCGTCCTTGATCGCGGCCTCGATCTTCTCCTTCTCGCCCGCGTCGAGCTTGTCGCCGTATTCGGCGAGCGATTTCTTCACCGAGTGTACCAGCGCCTCGAGCTGGTTCCGGGCGTTCACCAGTTCGAGCGCCTTGCGGTCTTCCTCGGCGTGCGCCTCGGCGTCCTTCACCATGCGCTGGATCTCGGCCTCGGTGAGACCCGAGCTCGCCTGGATCTTGATCTTGTTCTCCTTGCCGGTCGCCTTGTCCTTGGCCCCGACGTGCAGGATGCCGTTCGCGTCGATGTCGAAGGTGACCTCGATCTGCGGCATGCCGCGCGGCGCGGGCGGGATGTCGGTGAGGTTGAATTGCCCCAGCGACTTGTTGCCCGAAGCCAGGTCGCGCTCGCCCTGCAGCACGTGGATCGTCACGGCGTTCTGGTTGTCGTCGGCGGTCGAGAACACCTGCTGCGCCTTGGTCGGCACGGTGGTGTTCTTCTGGATGAGCTTGGTCATCACGCCGCCCAACGTCTCGATGCCCAGGGACAAGGGGGTTACATCCAAAAGAAGAACATCCTTGACGTCACCCTTCAACACACCGGCCTGGATGGCGGCGCCGACCGCGACCGCTTCGTCGGGGTTGACGTCCTTGCGCGGCTCCTTGCCGAACAGCTCGCGCACCTTGTCGATCACCTTCGGCATGCGCGTCTGGCCGCCCACCAGGATCACGTCGTCGAGCTCGGAGACCTTGACGCCGGCATCCTTGATGGCGATGCGGCAGGGCTCGATGGTCTTCTCGATCAGCTCGTCGACCAGCGACTCGAACTTGGCGCGCGTCAGCTTCATCGCCAGGTGCTTCGGCCCGGTCTGGTCGGCGGTGATGTAGGGCAGGTTGATCTCGGTCTGCTGCGAGGACGAGAGCTCGATCTTCGCCTTCTCGGCCGAT
>DATNCP010000121.1:0-5260 GCA_035607175.1 Burkholderiales bacterium | reverse complement strand
ACGATGCGGTCGCAGCCGCGCACCACCGAGTACGAGTAGTGGTAGTAGCCGCCGCCGTTGGCGCACGAGCCCATCGAGATCACCCAGCGCGGCTCGGCCATCTGGTCGTAGACCTTGCGCAGCGCCGGCGCCATCTTGTTGCAGAGCGTGCCGGCGACGATCATCAGGTCGGACTGGCGCGGGCTGGGGCGGAAGACGATGCCGAAGCGGTCGAGGTCATAGCGCGCGGCGCCGGCGTGCATCATCTCCACCGCGCAGCAGGCGAGGCCGAAGGTCATCGGCCAGAGCGAGCCGGTGCGCGTCCAGTTCACCACGTTGTCGACCGTGGTGGTGACGAAGCCCTGCTTGAGGACGCCTTCTATTCCCATTCCAGAGCGCCTTTCATCCACTCATAGACGAAGCCGACGGTGAGGATTCCCAGGAACACCATCATGGAAAGGAAGCCGGCGAAGCCGATGTCGTTGATCACGGTCGCCCAGGGGAAGAGGAAGGCGATCTCGAGGTCGAAGAGGATGAACAGGATCGCCACCAGGTAGTAGCGCACGTCGAATTTCATCCGCGCGTCCTCGAACGCCTCGAAGCCGCACTCGTAGGGCGAGAGCTTCTCCGGGTCGGGGCGGCTCGGGCCGAGCAGCTTGCCGAGCACCATCGGCGCGACGCCGATCGCCAGCGCGACGGCGATGAACAGCAGGATCGGAAAATATTCAGCGAGCATGGTTTTGGTGCCCACGAGCAGACTCGAACTGCTACGGCTTTTTAGGCCACCAGCCCCTCAAGCTGGCGTGTCTACCAATTTCACCACGTGGGCAATAACTGCGAATTATCCCCCAAAAGATTACTGCGGCACCTGCCGTTCATTCGTCGCGGGAGGCTTCGGCACCTCTGCGCCGGGTTTCTCGGCTTCAGGCTTTTTCTCTTCCGGCTTCGCCGGCTGCGTCTGCTTGCTGCGGATGGCGTCGATCACGCCGCCGCCCAGCTCCGCGGGCTTGCGCGTGGCGACGTAGGCGAGCGCGAGGCTGAGCGTGAAGAACACCGCGGCGAGGACCGCGGTCGCGCGCGAAAGGAAGTTCGCCGAGCCGGTGGCGCCGAACAGGCTGCCGGAG
This sequence comes from Burkholderiales bacterium, assembly GCA_035607175.1. Lineage (GTDB taxonomy): Bacteria > Pseudomonadota > Gammaproteobacteria > Burkholderiales > SG8-39 > SCGC-AG-212-J23. The sequence goes on along the minus strand of DATNCP010000121.1, from coordinate 4,157 downwards.
GCGCCGCCGCCGAAGCCCGAGCCCATGTCGGCGCCCTTGCCGTGCTGGAGCAGCACCAGGCCGATGATGCCGAGCGCCACCAGCACGTGCAGCACGATCAGAACGTTGGTCCAGAAGCTCATGTCTTTGCCGCTTTCACGATATCGATGAAATCCTTCGCCACCAGCGACGCGCCGCCGATCAGGCCGCCGTCGATGTCCGGCATGGCGAACAGCGCCGCCGCGTTCTGCGGCTTGACGCTGCCGCCATAAACAATTGCAGTTTCAGGAGAAACCTTTCTCCTGAGAAATGCGTGGACCGCCTGCGCCTGCTCCGGCGTGGCGTTGCGTCCCGTGCCGATCGCCCAGACGGGCTCGTACGCTAGAACCGCCTTTTCAAAAGAATTCTTTTCCAAAACGCTGCTCAACTGGCGCCCCACGACTTCTTCGGTCTTGCCCGCGTCCCGCTCCTGCAGGGTTTCGCCCACGCACAGGATCGGCGTCATCCCGGCCGCCCTCACCGCTGCGAACTTGACCGCTGCCTGCGCGTCGGTCTCGCCGTACAGCTGCCGACGCTCGGAATGCCCGACGATCACGTAGCGGCAGCCGAATTCCGCCACCATCGCCGCCGAGACTTCGCCGGTGTAGGCGCCCTGCGCGTATTCGCTGACGTTCTGCGCCCCCCAGGCGATCGGCGTGCCCTTCAGCTGCCCGGCCACTTCGCCCAGGTAGGGGAAAGGAACGCAAACCGCGCATTCCACTCCCCCGACCGGCGCTGCGCCGACCAACCCGTCGAGGAGCGCCCGGTTCGCCTGCCGGCTGCCGTGCATTTTCCAGTTGCCGGCGACCAACCGCGCGCGTCCCATGCCCCTGAATTTTACCGCATTCTTCCGCTTGAGCCGGTCGGCGGACGCGCCGCAACGGCACCGTCACATCGTGGCGCTATATAGTCAATCCCGCACGAGGGACTGCCGTATCGCCGAGCGCGCGCGATAGTGCGCCGGGATCGGCTTTCCCCTTGGGCAAATTTTCCTCCTAGACTGTCCGCGATGGCCGAGCACCATCACCATCACGGGCATTCCCACGCGCACCAGACGCTGAGCACCGCGGCGATCGTGACCGTCGTCTTCGCCCTCGCGGAGGCGATCGGCGGCTGGTGGACCGGATCGCTGGCGCTGCTGTCGGACGCCGGGCACATGCTCACCGACGCATGCGCTCTGCTGCTGGGTGCGCTCGCCGCCTGGATGGCGCGCCGCCCGCCCTCGCAACGCCATTCCTACGGCCTGGGGCGCGCCGAGGTTGTCGCGGCCCTGGTCAACGCCAGCGTGATGCTCGCCATCGTGGTCGCGCTCGCCTGGGAAGCGGTGCTGCGCTTCAGGCAACCCTCCCCCGTGAACGGCGCCGCCGCCGCAGTCATCGCCGCCGTCGGCCTGGCGGTCAATCTCTGGGTGCTGCGCCGCCTCGCTCCCCACCGCCACGACCTCAATACGCGCGCGGCACGGCTGCACGTGCTCGGGGACGTCCTCGGCTCGGTTGCGGCGCTCGCTTCCGGAGCGATCATCGCCGCGACCGCCTGGACGCCGATCGACGCCCTCGCCTCGCTCGCTATCGCCGCCCTCATCACGGTATCGGCGGTTCGGTTAATGCGCGAGAGCCTGCACGCGCTGATGGAGGGCGTCCCGCACGGACTTTCGGTCGAGACGATCGGCGCCGAAATGGCGCGCGTCGAGGGCGTGCTCTCGGTACACGACCTGCATGTCTGGACGCTCTCCGGGAGCCGCATCGCGCTATCGGCGCACGTGGTGGTTCGCAGTTTCGGCGAGTGGGACCGGATGCTGATCGACCTGCAGCACCGGCTGCACAAGGCTTTCGGCATCGACCATGTCACGTTGCAACCGGAGTCGACAACCCGGCCGCTGGTGAGGTACTGATTTGAATCTCCGAATCCTGTGCGCCGCGTTGGTTCTGTGCGCGTGCGCGATCGGCACGGCGAGCGTGGCAAGTGGATCTTCTCGCGGACCGCGAAGAGCCTGTACTAGCCGCCGCGTCGCCTAGTCGCTGCGCGCCACGGGAAAGAACATCGACAAGCCAGGAAGTTGCTTTGCCTCTTTACTGAACTCGCATGCCCAGGAGCGGCCTTCCGCTGACAGGCATGACATCCTGTGGGCTGCGGGGTTGCGGCCGTCCTCGCACGAACCGGAGTCAAACGAAATGCTGAGCTTGTCCTTTGAACGGGACGCTACACGCCCGGCCGCCTTGCACGTCGTTGGCTTGCCCTCGCGACCGGGAAAATAGGTTGTCTGGCGCGCGTCACCGCCCGCCACACAAAATGTCAGTTTGCCTCGCGACGGCTTCCCGCCCGCCTGGCGGCCCCAGCATTCCGCGGAATCCCAGGGGTCCGGGTCCTTATGGCATCCGGCCATCCCCCAGATTGCGATGATGAGAAGGGCCTTCGCGCCGGTGGCGAAAAAATGTCGGTTCACCGCGAGGTGACGGCTAGGCAGCCGCAGCTTGCCGGACGGCGGCCGCGATGGAATTCGCCGCCGATTCGATCGCCGTGCGCGGCTCGCCCTCGACCATCACGCGCAACACGGGCTCGGTACCCGAAGGACGCAGCAGGACACGCCCCTTGCCATCGAGGGACTTCTCGACCGAGGACTGCGCCTTGGCGATCGCCTTGTGCTTCTGCCAGTCGAAGTCGCGCGGCACCTTCACGTTGACGAGAATCTGCGGATACATGACGAGGTCGGCGGTCAGCTGCTTCAGCGAGCGCCTGGACTCCCGCATTGCGTGCAGCACCTGCAGCGCCGAGACGATGCCGTCGCCGGTGGTGTGCTTGTCGAGGCAGATGATGTGGCCCGAGTTCTCGCCGCCGAGCTGCCAGCCCTTCTTGCGCAGCAGCTCGAGCACATAGCGATCGCCGACCTTGGCGCGGGCGAAGGCGATGCCGAGCTTGCGCATCGCCTTTTCGAAGGCGAAATTGGTCATCAGCGTGCCGGCGAGGCCACCGGGCTTGCCGCTTTTTCCTAGTCGGTGCCGTGCGATGACGTACAACAGCTCGTCGCCGTCGTACGAGCGCCCGGCGCCGTCGACCATCAGCACGCGGTCGGCGTCGCCGTCGAAGGCGATGCCGAGCTCGGCCTTGTGGCTCTTCACCTCGGCGGCGAGATTCTTCCTTGCATTGATGTTGAAGCCGTCGGGCTTGACGTTGACCGCCACCACGTCCGCGCCGAGCTCGTGGAACACCTGCGGCGCGACGTTGTAGGCGGCGCCGTTCACGCAGTCGAGCACGATCCGCATGCCCTTCAGGTCGAGCTCGTTCGGGAAAGTGGACTTGCAGAACTCGATGTAGCGCCCGCCGGCGGCGTCGACGCGCCAGACTTTGCCCAGCCTTTCCGCCGCGTTGCAGCCCATCGGCTTGTCCATCGCCGCCTCGATCGCCGACTCGGTGGCGTCGGGCAGCTTGAAGCCGTCGCCGGAGAAGAACTTGATGCCGTTGTCGGGATAGGGGTTGTGCGAGGCGCTGATCACCACGCCCGCCGAGAGGCGCAGCGCGCGCGTCAGGTACGCCACCGCGGGCGTCGGCACCGGCCCGCACATGTGCACGTCGACGCCCGCCGCGGAGAAGCCCGCTTCCAGCGCCGACTCGATCATGTAGCCGGAGATGCGCGTGTCCTTGCCGATCAGGACCGCCGGATGGGCGTGCCGCTTGGAAAGGATCCGGCCTGCCGCGTAGCCAAGGCGCATGACGAAGTCCGGCGTCATCGGGCTCTCGCCGACCGTGCCGCGTACGCCGTCGGTGCCGAAATGCTTACGACTCATCGTTGAAGGCTTCCCAGACCGCGATCACGTCGCGCGTCTCTTTCACGTCGTGGACCCGCAGTATTCTCGCCCCGCCCTGCAAAGCGAGCAAAGCCATGGCGAGGCTGCCCGCCAGGCGCTCGCCGACTGCTCGCCCGGTGATCTTCTCCAGGCTGGACTTCCGGGACAGGCCCGCCAGGACGGGGGAGTCGGAAATGGTGTTCAGATTCTTCAACAGGGTCAGGTTGTGCGCGACCGTCTTGCCGAAACCGAACCCCGGGTCGACGACGATGCGGTCGGCATTGATGCCGGCCGCTCGTGCGGCCTTAACGCGTTGTTTCAGAAACTCTTTGACCTCACCCACGACGTCATCGTAGT
>DATNCP010000068.1:0-6723 GCA_035607175.1 Burkholderiales bacterium | reverse complement strand
CCCGAGACCACCACCGGCGGCAACGCGCTCAAGTTCTACGCCTCGGTGCGCATGGACATCCGCCGCATCGGCTCGATCAAGAAGGGCGACGAGGTGGTCGGCTCCGAGACCCGCGTCAAGGTGGTGAAGAACAAGGTGGCGCCGCCGTTCCGGCACGCCGAGTTCGACATCCTCTACGGCAACGGCATCTCGCGCGAAGGCGAGGTCCTGGAGATCGGCGTGCTGCACGGCGTGCTGGAGAAGTCGGGCGCCTGGTACATCTACAACGGCGACCGGCTCGGCCAGGGCAAGGACAACGCGCGCGACTTCCTGAAGGAAAACCCGGCGCTGGCGAAGGAGATCGAGCTCAAGATCCGCGAGAAGGCGAACGCCAAGCCCGCGGTCCCCGGGGTCGAGGAGCCGGTCGAAGACAAGAAAGTTGAGCACATCTCGACAAGAAAGCGCGGCGGAGCTTAAAGCCCGCGCGCTGAGGTATCTGGCCCGGCGCGAGCACTCCCGCGCCGAGCTGGCACGAAAGCTTTTGCCTTACGCTGAATCGCAGCAACTCCTTGAAGGTCTCTTGAGTGAGTTGGAGGGGAGGAAACTCCTCTCCAACCACCGTTTTGCCGAAATCCGCGCCCACATCCTGTCGCGCAAGTACGGCGCCGCGAAGATCCGCCAGGACCTGAAGAGCAAAGGCGTGTCCGACGAGATCGTCGACAGCGTCTCCGCCGAAGGCGAGCTCGAGCGCGCCGCCGCGATTCTGCAGAGGAAATATCGCTCCGCAGCGAAGACGCGAGAAGAGAAGGCGAAGAGAGCCCGCTTTCTGCAGGGTCGAGGCTTTTCGAGCGAAGTCATTTATCGCCTGATCCGAATCGACGGCAACGAGTAAACGCGTCGCGCAACGCGACGTTCTTCCTCATACGCATCTTGCGTGGAGAGGAGGTGGACGGAATGGATCAAACACAAGCATTGGCAGTCGTGCGCTCGCTGGCGAACGGCGTCGATCCGGAAACGGGCGAAGTCTTCCCGCCGGAGAGCGCCTACCAGCGGCCGCAGACCGTGCGCGCGTTGTACGAAGCCGCGACGGCGCTCGAGCGCATCGAGCGCTTCGAGCGGCGCCGCGCGCAGATGCCGCAGAAGACCGGCGAACCCTGGAGCGAGGACGAAGACCGCAAGCTGCTCGCGGCGTTCGACGCCGGCAGGGCGTTGCAGGAGCTGGCGGCAGCGCACGAGCGCACCATGGGCGCGGTGCGGGCGAGGTTGCTGAAGTACGGGCGCATCAACGCCTGACGCTGTTTCCGGGGTGTCCGCGGCACCCCGGCCTTTTGCCGCGCTGCAGTAGAATCCGCAGATGAAGTCGAACGAGATTCGCTCCGGATTTCTCAAGTATTTCGAGTCGAAGGGCCACGTCATCGTGCCCTCGAGCTCGCTCGTGCCGGGCAACGACCCGACGCTGCTGTTCGTCAACTCCGGCATGGTGCAGTTCAAGGACGTCTTCACCGGCAAGGAGAAGCGGCCCTACACGCGCGCCACGACCTCGCAGCGCTCGGTGCGCGCCGGCGGCAAGCACAACGACCTGGAGAACGTCGGCTACACCGCGCGCCACCACACCTTCTTCGAGATGCTGGGCAACTTCTCCTTCGGCGACTACTTCAAGAAGGACGCGATCCAGTTCGCCTGGGAGCTGCTGACCAAGGTCTACAAGCTTTCCCCGGACCGGCTGTGGACGACCGTCTACCACACCGACGACGAGGCGCACGAGATCTGGACCAAGACCATCGGCGTGCCGAAGGAGCGCGTCGTGCGCATCGGCGACAAGCCCGGCGGGCAGAAATACCAGTCCGACAACTTCTGGCAGATGGCCGACACCGGTCCGTGCGGCCCTTGCAGCGAGATCTTCTACGACCATGGCCCGGGCATCCCGGGCGGCCCTCCGGGCTCGCCAGACGCCGACGGCGACCGCTACATCGAGATCTGGAACCTGGTGTTCATGCAGTTCAACCGCGACGACAAGGGCGTCATGCATCCGCTGCCCAAGCCGTCGGTCGACACCGGCATGGGCCTCGAGCGCATCGCCGCGGTACTCCAGGGCAAGCACTCGAACTACGAGATCGACCTTTTTCAGGACCTGATCAAGGCGGCGGCGCGGGAAACGCAGCAGAAGGAGCTGGTCAATCCTTCGCTGAACGTGATTGCGGACCACATCCGCGCCTGCTCGTTCCTGGTCGTCGACGGGGTGATTCCCGGCAACGAAGGGCGCGGTTACGTCCTGAGAAGGATCGTCCGCAGGGCCATCCGCCACGGCTACAAGCTCGGGCAGAAGCAGCCGTTCTTCTATCGCCTGGTCGAGGACCTCGACAAGGCAATGGGCGACGCGTACCCCGAATTGCGCAAGAACAAGGCACGCGTCGCCGACGTGCTCAAACAGGAAGAGGAGCGCTTCGCCGAGACTCTGGAAAACGGCATGGCGCTCCTGGAGTCCGCGCTCGCCTCGGGCGAAAGGCTGCTCGACGGCGACACGGTGTTCCGCCTCTACGACACCTTCGGCTTCCCGGTCGACCTCACCGCCGACATCTGCCGCGAGCGCGGCGTGCGCATCGACATGGCGGGCTTCGAAGCGGCGATGGACGAGCAGCGCAACCGGGCACGCGCGGCGTCGAAGTTCTCGATGGCGGCCGATCTCGAGTACTCGGGCGGCAAGACCGAGTTCCGCGGCTATGAAACGCTGAAGGTTTCGGGGCGGGTGGTCGCGCTCTACAAGGAAGGCACCTCGGTGCGCTCGCTCAAGGCGGGCGAGGCCGGCGTGGTGGTGCTCGACCAGACGCCGTTCTATGCCGAGTCGGGCGGCCAGGTCGGCGACCGAGGCGAGATCGTCGGCGCGGCAGGCACTTTCGCGGTGAGCGATACGCAGAAAATCCAGGCCGACGTCTTCGGCCACCACGGCGCGCTCAAGACCGGCTCGCTCAAGGTCGGCGACCGGGTCGAAGCGCGGGTCGACACCGCGCTGCGCGAGCGCACCATGCGCAACCACTCGGTGACGCACCTCATGCACAAGGCGCTGCGCGAAGTGCTCGGCGCGCACGTGCAACAAAAGGGCTCGCTGGTCGACGCCGACAAGACGCGCTTCGATTTCGCGCACGGCAAGCCATTGTCCGGCGATGAGATTCGCCGGGTGGAACTGCTGGTCAACGCCGAGATCCTGCAGAACACGCCGACGCGCGCGCAGGTGATGCCGATCGAGGAAGCGAAGCGCGCCGGCGCGGTCATGCTGTTCGGCGAGAAATACGGCGACGAGGTGCGGGTGCTCGACATCGGCTCGTCGCGCGAATTCTGCGGCGGGACGCACGTCGCGCGCACCGGCGACATCGGCCTGTTCAAGGTCACGTCCGAAGGCGGCGTAGCCTCCGGCGTGCGCCGCATCGAGGCGACCACGGGGACCAACGCGCTGGCGCTGGTGGACAAGCAGCTGCAGGAGTTCCACGAGGTCGCGCGGCAGGTGCGCGCGCAGGCGGGCGCCGGCATGGTCGAGAAGGCCGTCAACAGCCTGATCGAGGAAAAAAAGACGCTGGAGAAGGAGCTGGCGAAGCTCAAGCTGAAGCTCGCTTCAGGGCAGGGCGTCGATCTCGCCTCGCAGGCGGTGACGGTCAAGGGGGCGAAGGTGCTGGCCACCACGGTGGAGGGCGCGGACGCCAAGACGCTGCGCGAGACGCTCGATCAGCTCAAGGATCGCCTCAAGTCGGCGGCGATCGTGCTCGGCGCCGTGAACGACGGCAAGGTCTCGCTCATCGCCGGCGTCACCGCCGACCTCACCGCCAAGGTGAAGGCGGGCGAGCTGGTGAACTTCGTCGCGCAGCAGGTGGGCGGCAAGGGCGGCGGCCGGCCGGACATGGCGCAGGCGGGCGGCACCGATGCGGCGGCATTGCCCGGCGCGCTGGAGTCGGTCAAAGGCTGGGTGGAAGAGAAGGTCTGAAGTGACGCCGCTCGCCGGCCTCGAAGCTTCGGCCTTCGGGCAGGCGGTGCGCGACTGGTTTCCCCTGGTCAAGGCCGTGCATCTCGCCGGCATCGCGCTGCTCATCGGCACGATCGCGGTGGTCGACCTGCGCTTGCTCGGGCTTCTGAGGGACAGGTCGGTGAGAACTCTGGCGACGCGCCTGCTGCCGTGGACCGCGGGCAGTTTCCTACTGATCGTGCCGAGCGGGCTGGCGATGTTCGTCGGCTACGCGAGCGAGCTCATCGCCAGCCAGGTGTTCGTCCTCAAGATCTGCCTCATCCTCTGCGCCGGCGCCAACGCGGCGGTGTTCCATGCCGGTGCGTTCCGCAGCGCGGCGAGCTGGGACGCGGGAGTCGCACCGCCCGCGGCGGCGCGCACTGCCGGCGCGGTGTCGCTCGCCTTGTGGGCAAGCGTGATTACCTGCGGTCTCTCGCTCTAGGAGAAGCCGATGCGCTGCCGGCGGCCGCCGCGGCCGTCCTGCAGGTCGTCCGGCCCGACTTCGCTGCGCCCGGAGACCTTGGCATTGCCGAAGGCGCCGTGGATCGTGCGCCGCATCTCGCGCGGCGGCAGCGAGGAGAGCTTGTCGAGCGTCGCCTGCGACGGAGCCTCCGGGAACTGCCTGCCCCAGTCGTGGCTGTTGCGGATCTCGCGGTAGATGTTGAGCGCGATGCGCGCGGCGCCTTCGGCGTCGGGCGCGTCGATCTCGTACACCATCAGCCGGTTGAGAAGCGGCTCGGGGATGCGCGCCGCGTCGTTGGCGGTGGCGAGCCAGACCGCGCCGGAGGCGTCGATCGGCAGCTCGACGAACTCGTCGACGAAGCGCGTCGCGGTCTCGATCTCGAGCAGCTCGTAGAGCGCGCCGAGCGGGTCGTACTGGCCGTCGGCGCTCGCCTTGTCGATCTCGTCGACGACGATCACCGGGTTGGCGTAGTCGCCGTTGAGGAAGGTGTCGAATACCTTGCCGGGCTTTGCGTTCTTCCACTGCGAGGACGCGCCGGAGAGCACCCAGCCCGCGGTGAGCGAGCTCATCGGCACGAAGCCGAAGCCGGTGCCCAGGAGCTGCGCCATTTTCCGCGCGAAGTGCGTCTTGCCGATGCCGGGCTCGCCGAGCAGCAGCATCGGCGGCAGCTCGACCGAGTCCTCGGAGCCGATGCAGAGCGCGAGGTGCTTGCGGATATCCTCGAGCACCAGCGCGAAGTTCGGCAGCTCGTCGAACAGGATGTCCATCTCGGGCAATGCGGACGGTTTGACGGTGAAGCGCTGGCCGCCGAGGCGCAGCATTTTTTCGTATACCGCGCGCAACGCCTCGTTGGCGCCGGGCGGCAGGTCCTGCAGGGCCTTCTCAACCGCCGGGACGTCGTAGACGTCCTTGAAGCCTGCGATCGGAATCGCGACGCTAGCCGACATTTGTCATCTGCCTTTCTTGAATGCTTGCCGGTGGGAAAACGCTAGCACGACGCTTTCCACCTAGCAAACTCCTTGCCTGGCAGTCATCGTCGTCGACTGCCAATCGGATAAAGTAGTCCGACATGGCCAATACAACGCCCGAGCACTTCAACCGTTTCGGCAAGAACCATCTGCCGGCGCTGCTCGGCGTGGAAATTCTCACGGTCAGCGCCGAAGCGGTGGAGAGCCGGATGGCGGTGCGTAAGGAAGTGATGGCGCCAAACGGCTACCTGCACGCGGCCTCGGTGATCGCGCTCGCCGACACGAGCTGCGGCTACGGTTGCGTGGCGCTGCTTCCGGAAGGCGCGCGCGGCTTCACCACCATCGAGCTCAAGTCGAATTTCCTCGGCACGGCGCGCGAGGGCGGGATCCGCTGCCGGGCGACGCCGGCGCACCTCGGCCGCACCACCCAGGTCTGGGACGCGGTGGTCAGCCATGAGGCGGACGGCAAGACGATTGCGCTGTTCCGGTGCACCCAGATGATTTTGTGGCAGAATCCGAAATCGTGACGCAGAGCTTCTTCTTCGGCTTCTTCTTTTATCCCAGCCATCTGGCGGAGGGAGCCGGCTAAGCTCACCCAACGAATCCCGAAAAAACCGCCAGCCGAAAGCCTGGCGGTTTTTTTTTGGGCTCAACCCCGAGAAAAACCATGACCCCGACCGAGAACTACGAGACCCCGATCCCCGGCGACAAGACCTCGCTGACCGACGACGAGCGCATCGAGAACATCGTGCCGCTGCCGCCGCCGGAGAACCTGATCCGCTTCTTCCCGATCCAGGGCACGCCGGTGGAGAAGCTGATCGCCGGCACGCGGCGCAAGGTGCGCGACATCCTGCATGGGCGCTCCGACCGCCTGCTGGTGGTGATCGGCCCGTGCTCGATCCACGATCCCGCCGCCGCGGTCACCTATGCGCAGCAGCTTTTCGAGGAGAGAAACCGGCACGAGAAGGAGCTCGAAGTGCTGATGCGCGTGTACTTCGAGAAGCCGCGCACGACCGTGGGCTGGAAGGGGCTCATCAACGACCCGTACCTGGACGGCAGCTTCCGCATCAACGAAGGCCTGCGCATCGCGCGCGACGTGCTGGTGCGCATCAACCGGGCGGGCGTGCCGGCGGGCTGCGAGTTCCTCGACGTCATCTCGCCGCAGTACATCGGCGACCTCGTCTCGTGGGGCGCGATCGGTGCGCGCACGACCGAGAGCCAGGTGCACCGCGAGCTTGCCTCGGGGCTCTCGGCCCCGGTCGGCTTCAAGAACGGCACCGACGGCAACGTCAGGATCGCGGTCGACGCGCTGCTCGCCGCGC
>DATNCP010000058.1:0-15981 GCA_035607175.1 Burkholderiales bacterium | reverse complement strand
TTGCCGGCAGCTTTCTTGATCGCAGCGGAAACCTTGCCGCGCAGGAGTTTCTTGGGCGCGGCTTTCTTGGCGTGCCGAGGCTTCAGGCGCCGGACGATGCTGGATTTCTTCTTCGCCGCGCGGGCCTTTTTCACCTTGGATTTACGCTTCTGGACCATCTAAGTATTCCCCCGGGGCCGGATTCTGCGAAAAGCCGAAGATTGTATCAAAAGCTTCAATTTCAAGGGCTTTCCAGATTTTTGTCAGCCAAAATCGGGAAAGGTTCGGTCTGCAAGAAGCGTGCTACCGAGCGCTACGGCCCTCCGCCTGTAAACGCCGCTCGAGCGCTTTTACTTCCGAAATCATTTTTCCGTACTGCTGGTGCTCCTCCTTGGAGAGCTGGCCCTTGCGCAGGCGGTCTCCCAGGGACTCTATCTCCTTGTTTTTCCGTTTTATCTCCAGGCTCCAAAGCGTGTGCTTGAGGAATTCCCGGGCTTGCTCCTCGTTCTCTCCAAGCGTCAAGCCGAAAGCCTGCGCGCTGAAGAGCAGCTCGCCGTGGGGGCTGTCGCGAAAATGCTCGATCAGCATCGGGTTGGAGACCGGGCCGCCGGCCTCCCGGCACCAGGCGGCGAATTCCTGCAGCGCCTGCGCCTCGGGCAGGTCGAGGTCGAGGACCGCGACGTCGATCTCGACGGCAATCGCCGGGTTGGCGGCGACGCTGGCGAGCAGCTTCCACTCGGTGGAGGACGGCGCGCTGAACGAGCGGCGCTCTGGCGCCGACCGGCGGAAGGTTGGCGCAGGGCGGATCTCGAACAGCGACTCGGCTTCCTCCTGCGTCACGCCGCCGAGCTTCGCCGTTTCCTTGAGGAGCTGCAGCTTCAGCGCTGGCGCGGCGACCTTCTGCACGTGGGGCTTTGCCGCCGAGAGAAAGCCTGAGCGTCCTTCGGCGGTGGCGAGGTCAGCCTGCGCGCGCAACTCGGCGAGCAGGAACTCCGAGAGCGTCGGCGCCTCGCGCACCAGCCGCTCGAAGCTCTCCTTGCCGTGCTTGCGGATGTACGTGTCGGGGTCGTCGCCCTGCGGCAGGAAGAGGAAGCGGATCGGCTTGTGGTCGAGCGCGAGCGGCAGGCTGACTTCGAGCGCCCGCCATGCCGCCTTGCGACCCGCGGCGTCGCCGTCGAAGGAGAAGACCAGCTCATCGGTGAGGCGCAGCAGCTTTTGCACATGCACCGGCGTGGTCGCGGTGCCGAGCGTCGCCACCGCGTAGCCGACGTCGAACTGCGCCAGGGCGACCACGTCCATGTAGCCCTCGACCACCAGCACGCGGCCCGCGGCGCGGATCGCGTCGCGCGCCTGCACCAGGCCATAGAGCTCGCGGCCCTTCTCGAAGAGCTGCGTCTCGGGCGAGTTCAGGTACTTCGGCTCGCCCTCGCCCATGACGCGGCCGCCGAAGCCGATCACCGCGCCGCGGTTGCTGAGGATCGGGAACATCACCCGGTCGCGGAAACGGTCGTAGCGCTTGCCCTCGTCGCCCTCGATGACCAGGCCGCACTCGACGAGCGACTTGTCCTCGTATTTCTCGAAGGCTTCCTTCAAGCCCTGCCAGCCGTCGGGCGCGTAGCCGATGCGAAAGCGCGCCGCGATCTCGCCGGTGAGGCCGCGCCCCTTCAGGTAGTCGATGGCGCGCGGCGATTTCTTGAGCTGGGCGCGATAGAACTCCATCGCGCTCTCCATCACCGCATAGAGGTCGGGCTCGCGCTCCTGGCGCGCGACTTCCTCCATGGTGCGCGGCCTCGATTCGGGCACCTGCATGCCAACGCCCGAGGCGAGATCCTTGATCGCATCGACGTAGCCGAGGCCCGCGTACTCCATGAGAAAGCCGATGGCGTTGCCGTGCGCGCCGCAGCCGAAGCAGTGATAGAACTGCTTCGCCGGGCTGACGGTGAAGGAAGGCGTTTTCTCGCTATGGAAGGGGCACAGGCCCTGGAAGTTGGCGCCGCCCTTCTTCAGCTGGACGTAGCGCGAGACTACGTCGACGATATCAACCCGATTGAGCAGGTCCTGCTTGAATGCGTCTGGGATCATAAGCAGGGGATCACGCCCCGCTTTTTTATCCCGAAAGCTTGGACTTGACCAGTCCCGAAACCTTTCCCATGTCGGCCTTGCCGGCGAGCTTGCCCTTCAGCGCCGCCATGACCTTGCCCATGTCCTTGACGCCGCTTGCGCCGGTCTCGGAAATCGTGGATTGGACTAGCTTTTCGACGTCGGCGTCGCTCATCTGCGCCGGCATGTAGCCGGACAGGACCTCGATCTCCGCCTTCTCGACATCGGCGAGGTCCTTGCGCGCGGCCTTCTCGTACTGCGCGATCGACTCGCGCCGCTGCTTGATCATCTTCTCGATCACAGACAGGACTTGCGCGTCGTCCAGCTCGATGCGCTCGTCGACTTCGCGCTGCTTGATCGCAGCGAGGAGCAGGCGGATGGTCGACAGGCGCGCAGCTTCCTTGGCGCGCATCGCCGCCTTCATGTCCTCGGTGACTTGTTGCTTGAGAGGGATTGCTAGTACAGCTTCTGCGGCAGCATCTGGCTGCGCAGGCGCTTGTGGTGGCGCTTCACGGCGGCGGCAAGCTTGCGCTTGCGCTCTGCGGTCGGCTTTTCGTAGTACTCGCGGGAACGGAGCTCGGTCAGGAGGCCGGTTTTCTCCACGGTGCGCTTGAAGCGGCGCATCGCTACCTCGAACGGCTCGTTTTCCTTCACGCGTACTGTTGGCATCTAACTTCTTCTCTCGGTTACGAAAAGGGGTGCGAATTGTATCAGAATCCCCTCGTGGTAATCCTCGGCATCGAGACCTCCTGCGACGAGACCGGCGTGGCCCTTTACGACAGCGGCCGCAGGCGCCTGCTCGCCCAGGCATTGCACTCGCAAGTCGCCATGCACGAAGCCTACGGGGGGGTGGTCCCGGAACTTGCCTCCCGCGACCATATCCGCCGCCTGGTCCCCCTGACCCGCCAGGTTCTCGAAGCGTCGAGGACGAAGCCCGGGGATCTCGGGGCAATCGGCTACACCGCGGGGCCAGGGCTTGCCGGCGCACTGCTGGTGGGCGCTTCCTTCGCGCGCGGCCTCGCCCAGGCGCTGGGCATCCCGGCCGTCGGCGTGCATCACCTCGAAGGCCACCTGCTCTCGCCGCTTCTATCCGAGCGCGCGCCGACGTTCCCTTTCGTCGCCCTGCTGGTCTCGGGTGGCCATACGCAGCTGATGCGCGTCGAGTCGGTCGGAAGCTACGAGCTGCTCGGTGAAACACAGGACGACGCGGCCGGCGAAGCCTTCGACAAGGCCGCCAAGCTCCTCGGCCTCGGCTACCCAGGCGGTCCGGCGCTCGAGCGCCTCGCGCTGCAGGGAAAGCCCGGACGCCACCACTTGCCACGGCCGATGCTCGCCAGCGGCAATCTCGATTTCAGCTTCTCCGGCCTGAAGACCGCGGTGCTGACGCTGGTGAAGGGCGAGAGCCCGTCGGCGCACGCGGACATCGCACGCGCGTTCGTCGACGCGATCGTCGAGGTGCTGGTCGCGAAGTGCCTGCGCGCTCTGGAAACCACCGCGCTCGACCGGCTGATCGTCGCGGGCGGCGTGGGCGCGAACCGGCAACTGCGCGAGGCGCTCAACGCGCAGGCGGCGCGCAAGCGCTTCGAGGTGTTCTACCCGGAGCCGGCGCTTTGCACCGACAACGGCGCGATGATCGCGCTCACCGCAGCGTTGAAGATGCCCGCGCCGGCCGGCGCGGGCAATGCGTTCACTGTGAAGCCGCGCTGGGATCTGGCGGCGTAGTTTTCTTCTGGCCGAGCTTCGACTCGGTGCCGGCGATCAGGCGCTTGATGTTGTCCTTGTGGCGCCAGACCAGCAGAGCGGCCATTGCCGCCACCGCGCCGATGGTGACGGCGTCAAGCTTGAGAAACCAGGCAAAGAAAATGGCGAAAGCGGCCGCGACCATCGACGCGAGAGACACATAGCGGAAGAAAGCGGCGATGACCGCGAAGGTCGAGATCGTTCCCAACCCGAGCCAGGCGTCGAAGCCGAAGAGCACGCCGGCCGCGGTGGCGACCCCCTTGCCGCCCTGGAAACGGTGGTACACCGGGAAGACATGGCCGAGGAACGCCGCCATGCCGACGTACGGCGCGGCTTCGGGCAGATACATCAAGGCAAGCACGACCGCGACGAAACCCTTCAGCGCGTCGCCGGCGAGCGTGAGGACTGCGGCGACCTTCTTCCCGGTGCGTAACACGTTGGTCGCACCCGGGTTCTTGGAGCCGTAGCTGCGCGGGTCGGGGAGGCGCATGAGGCGACTGACCAGGATCGCGAACGACACCGAGCCGAGGAGATACGCGCCAACCGTTGCCAGGGCGATCAGCATCGCGGCGATTCTATAGAATCAGCCGCACATGGATGCCGTCATCATTCGCGACTTGCGCGTCGAAGCGCTCATCGGCATCCACAAGCGCGAGCGCCACGTCCAGCAGACGGTCTCGATCGATCTGGACATCGGCCTGCCCGGGACCGCGGTGTTCGCGAGCGACAAGGTCGCCGACACCGTCGACTACGAGCAGGCCGCCAACGCGATCCGCGCCCTCGCCGCGAGCGGGCATTTCCGGCTGGTCGAGACGCTCGCCGACCGCATCGCCGCGCTGCTCACCCGGGACTTCGGCGCGCCCTGGGTGAAGGTCAGCGTGGCCAAGATCGGCATCCTGCCGAACGCCAAGTTCGTCGGCGTCACGATCGAGCGACGTCGACCGGGATAGGCTTTACCGCCCGCTGCAGGTCTTCGACGCGGATGCGGACCAGGAAGCCGCGCCGCCCGCCGTTGATGAAGACAAAGGGCATCGCCAGCACCGAACGCTCGACGTATACGGGCAGGGGCTTGCGCATGCCGAAAGGCGAGGTGCCGCCGACCTGATAGCCGGTGTGCCGTTGCGCCGCCTCGGGCTTGCACGGCTCGATACGCTTGCGCTCCGCCTGTCGCGCCAACTCCTTGGTCGAGACCTTGCGGTCGCCATGCATGAGCACGATAAGCGGCTTTTTCTCTTCGTCCTCCATCACCAGCGTCTTCACCACTTCGTGCTCGGGCACGCCGAGCGACTCGGAGGAGACGGCGGTGCCGCCGCGCTCGACGTATTCGTAGCTGTGCTCGGTGTACGCGATGCCGAGCCCGTCCAGGAACTGGGTTGCCGGCGTCTTCATCCTCGCGGGTGATGCTTCGCGTGCAGCTGCTTCAGGCGCTCGCGCGCCACGTGCGTGTAGATCTGCGTGGTCGAGATGTCGGCGTGGCCGAGAAGGAGCTGCACCACGCGCAGGTCGGCGCCGTGGTTGATGAGGTGGGTGGCGAAAGCATGGCGCAGCACGTGCGGCGAGAGCTTCTTGCCGGGAATCGCCCGCACCCCATAGCGGCGAATGAGATGCCAGAACGCCTGGCGCGTCATCGCGCCGCCGCGGCCGGTGACGAACAAGGCTTCCGACGAACGCTTTCCAAGAAGAACTTTTCTCGAAGAAGAAAGGTACTCCCGCACCTTGCTCACCGCCTCCTCGCCGAGTGGCACGAGCCGCTCCTTCGCGCCCTTGCCCAGCACGCGCACCACTCCCGCCTGCAGGTCGACCTCGAAGAGCTTCATCGCGACCAGCTCGGACACGCGCAAACCGGTGGCGTACAGCGTTTCGAGCATCGCGCGGTCGCGCTGGCCGAGCGGCGTCGCCGCGTCCGGCGCATTGAGCAGCGCCTCGACGTCGGCCTCGGAGAGCGTCTTCGGGAAACGCGGCGTGCGCTTGGGAGGATCGAGCCGGAGCGTCGGGTCGGCTTCAACTTTTCGTTCGCGCAGGCAGTAGCGGTAGA
This sequence comes from Burkholderiales bacterium, assembly GCA_035607175.1. Taxonomy (GTDB): domain Bacteria; phylum Pseudomonadota; class Gammaproteobacteria; order Burkholderiales; family SG8-39; genus SCGC-AG-212-J23. Next base: position 10,127 of record DATNCP010000058.1, on the reverse strand, counting down.
AGCGCTTCAGGGTCGAGACGCGCCGCGCGGCGCTGGAAGCGCGCCCGCCTCGCGACGCGAGGAACGTGAACAGGTCCTGCTCGCCGATCTGCTCGAACGGCTTTTTGGAAAAAGCCGCGAGCTGCTCCAGGTCGGCGCGATAGGCGGCGATGGTGTTCTTCGACAGCCCGTCCTCGAGCCAGAGCGCGTCGCAGAACGCGTCGAGGATCGCGTTTACGGTTGGAGCTCGAACGCGGTCGCCGCGGCTTCGTGCATCAGGAGCCAACGCTTCGCCTCCAGGAGATAGCCGCTCGTGGCGTGCGCGAATCCGCCGATGCCGTCGGCGGCGACGATGCGATGACACGGAATGACGAGTGGCAAGCGGTTGTCGCCGCAGCACTGCCCGATGTCGCGCGGGTCGGCGCCGAGCTCGCGCGCGAGCGCGCCGTAGGTGCGTGTCTTGCCGCGCGGGATCGCGCACATCGCCCGCCAGACCGCCTTCTGCAGCGCCGAACCTTCGATCAGCACCGGGAGATCGAAGGTGGTGTTGGGATCTGACCTGTAGCCTTGCAGTTGGCGCTCCGCACGCTTGGCCAGCCCGGTCCCGGCGGAGACCGAAGGCGCCGAGAGCGGCAGGTACTTCAGCTGCGTGACGACATCGTCCCGTATCGCGACGCCGACCTTGAATTTCGGAAATTCGACGGTTACGTCGTACATAGCTTCTCGATCTGCGCCAGCAGCTCGTCCGGCACTTCGATCCCTTTCTTCGCCGAAGTTTCTGCCGCGAAGCGGCGCGCGCCGGGCAGGCGCACTTCGGGATCGGCGAGCATGCGCGTCACCACCGCCTCGACGCGCTCGAAGTAGCGATCCATGCCCGCAAGCGCCGACGGGTCGATGGCGAGGAACGCCTGGCCGATGCGCGGCTTGTTGCCTTCCTCGGAAAAGAAGGAATCCGCCTCGGGACCGATCGCCGAGCCGGTGAGCGCAGCGCAGATCAGCTCGAACATCAGCGCCAGCATCGCGCCTTTCGCGCCGCCGATCGGAAAGAGGCTGCCGTGCTCGATCGCTTCCTTTGGATCGGTGGTCGGCTTGCCGTTGCGGTCGAGCGCCCAGCCCTCGGGGATCTTCTCGCCCTTGCGCATCGCCATCATGATCTTGCCTCGTACCACGGTGGTGAGCGCGAGATCGACGACGATCGGCTGCTTGTCCTTCCTCGGGAAAATCCCTGCCACCGGGTCGGTGCCGAACAACGGCTTCTTGCCGCCCCAGGCGGGAATCGCCGCCGGAGAATTGGTGAACGCGAAGCCCACCATGCCGGCCTCCGCGACCGGGGCGAGGTGAATACCGAGCACGCCGACGTGCGCGCTGTTGGTGATGCCGGCGAAGGCGATGCCGTTGCGCCGCGCGCGCTGGATCGCTTCCTCGACCGCCCACTGCACCGAGACGTAGGGCAGGCCGTCGCGGTTATCGATCAGGCAGGCGCCCGCCCGCTCCGCCTGCATGCGCGGCTCCGCGGCGCCCACCGCGCGGCCGCGGCGCAGCATGCCGCAATAGAAAGGCACGCGCGACATGCCGTGCGTCGGCAGCCCTTGTTCCTCGGCGCGAACCAGGTGGCGCGCCGCAGCGTCGGCCATGCGATCATTTGCGCCCGCTCGCTTGAGAGCGGTGGCGGCGAGATCAAGCAGCGCCGTCGCGTTTTTCTTCACAACGGAGATTCTAACCATGGGCAAGATGATCGACCTCACGGCTTCCGACGGGCACAACCTGAGCGCCTATCGCGCCGACCCTTCAGGCAAACCGCGCGGCGGCATCGTCGTCATCCAGGAAATCTTCGGCGTCAACAGCCACATCAAGGCCGTCACCGACGGCTTCGCCGCCGACGGCTATCTTGCGATCGCGCCATCGATGTTCGACCGCGTGCAGAAGAACGTCGAGCTCGGCTACACGCCCGACGACATCGCCAAGGGACGCGAAATCCGCGGCAAGGTAACGAACGACATGGCGGTAAAGGATGCCGAAGCAGCGATCAAGGCCGCCGCAAGCGCCGGCAAGGTCGGCATCGTCGGCTACTGCTGGGGCGGCCTCGTCACCTGGCTCTCCGCCGGCAAGACTTCAGGCCTCGCCTGCGCCGTCCCGTACTACGGCGGCGGCATCCTCGACAACAAGGATCTCGCGCCGAAGGTTCCGCTGATGGGGCATTTCGGCGAGAAGGACGCGCACATTCCAGCGGATGGCATCCGCGACCTCGCCAAGAAATACTCGCAGCACCAGATCTTCATCTACGAAGCCGACCACGGTTTCAACTGCGACCAGCGCGGCTCCTGGAACGCGCCGGCGGCGAAGCAGGCGCGCGAGCGCACGCTAGGGTTTTTTCGCAAGCACGTCGGCTAGCGCTTTCCGGAACCGCTCCTTGAGGTGAACGCCGTCGTGCGGCGGAAGCACGAGGGGCAGCTTCTCGGCGGCGACCTTGATCTGAAGGAAGTTCGGCCCAGGAGTTTCGTGAACGATTTTCCGGAGATTTTTTTCCTTCAGAATTTTTTCTGAAGTCCTGAAGCCGCAAGCCTTCGCCACCGCGGCGAGATCGACGCCGTCCGCGGTGTGGGTCGCCTGCATGCCGGTCTCGCCGTAGCGCTCGTTGTCGATCACCGCCACGGTAAGGTTCTTCGGCTGCTGCACGCCGATGGTGGCGAGCGAGCCGATTCCCATCAGCATCTCGCCGTCGCCGGTGATGACCAGCACGCGCCGCTTCGGCTGTGCGAGCGCGAGGCCGAGGCCGATCATCGCCGCCTGCCCCATCGCACCCCAGAGGGGAAAGCTGAGGTCGTGGTCGCCGGCCGCGGTAATGTCCCAGGCGGTCGAGCCGAGCCCCGCGACGACCAGCAGGTCTTTCCTTCCTTTCAACAAGTCCTTTACGACTTCGCGCCGTCGGAGAGTCATTGGCTGCGCTGCTCCTGGAAGCTCTTGATGCCGATCACCTTCTGCGCGATCAGCACCGCTTCCGCCGCGTGCGCTTCGAACGCGCGCGTGAGTGCGAGCTTGACGTGCGCCGCGACCGCCTGCGGCTCGCCCGCCTGCCGCACGGCGACACCCATCGTCTCCAGCGTGCGCGGCGTGCCCTCGCCCATCGGCACCTGCCACGGATTGAATTCGCCCTGCTGGCCGCGCATGGTGATGACCATGACCAGCGGGAAGCGGCAGACGCTGACCATGCCGAGCACGTTGACGATGTTGCCGACGCCGCTCGATTGCATCAGCAGCACGCTCTTCTCGCCGCCCAGCCACGCGCCGGCCGCGAGGCCGATGCCCTCCTCCTCGGTGGTGAGCGGCACCGCGCGCATTTTCCTGTCGGCCTGGCAGAGCTCGATCAGACGCTTGTGGCCGGCGTCGGGCACGTAGCCGACCACCCGCACGCCGGCGGCGGCGAGCTCGCGATGGACTTCGGCGGGCCAGTCAGGCTGCATTCTTGAGGAGAGATTGTCCGGGTTTCACGCGACTGAAAACGACCGGTTTCATCGTCACCGCATTGTCCTGGAAGCTGCTATAGGCGGACTGCTCCAGCGCGCCGGCATCCGTGAAATCGCTCCGGTAGTGCGCGCCGCGCGAGTCGCGGCGCGCGAGCGCCGCGGCGGCGATGACCTTGCTCACCTGCGTCAGGCTGGCGAGGTTCAGCCAGTCGTGCCAGGTGAGGTTGAAGGCGCGCTGCATGTCGGGCAACGCGCCCGACGCCAGGTCGGCTTCGATGCGGCGCAGGTCGTCGAGCGCCGACTCCAGGCTTGCCGCGTCGCGCACGATGCCGACTTTCTGCCACATCGTTTCGTAGAGCTGCTCGCGCAACGCCTCGAGATCGAGCCGCTTGGAATTCATGAAAGGCTTCTCACATCGCGCGATCGCCGCCTCGAGCGCACCGCGGTCCGGCTGCCGGAATCCCTGGCCGCGCAGCCATGCTGCCATCGTGTCGCCGGCGACTGCACCAAACACTGTGGAGTTGGCGACGCCGTTGCCTCCCAGCCGGTTGGCGCCGTGCACGCCGCCCGAGTCCTCGCCGGCGACGAAAAGTCCCGGCAGTGCGGTCGAGCAGTCGGCGGCGAACTCCACGCCGCCCATCATGTAGTGCGCGGTCGGCACGACCTCCACCAGGCCGCCAGCGAGGTCGAAGCCGCAATCGGCGCAGCGCTCGACCATGCCCTTGAACTCGCGCGCCACCTTCTCGGGCCCGAGGTGCGCCATGGAAATGTAGAGCCCGCCGTGGGGGCTGGGACTTTTCTGCAGCTCGAGGAACATCGCCCGGGAAACGAAGTCGCGCGTCGCCCGCTCGGCCAGGGGATCGTATCGGGGCATGAAGCGCTCTTTCGCGCCATTCAGCAGATGGCCGCCGGCGCCGCGCAGTCCTTCCTCGAGCACAGTGCCCGTCATGCGCGTGTGCGTGCCCGCGAGCAGGCCCGTCGGATGGAACTGCACCATCTCCATGTCGCGCAGCGGCAGCCCGGCGCGCAGCGCCATGGCGAGGCCGTCGCAGGATTTGTCGCCCGAGGGCGTGTGGTACTTGTACATCGTCGGCCCGCCGCCGGTCGCCAACAGCACCGCTTTGGCACGCACCAGCACATATTCGCCGGTGCGCATGTCGATGAAGAGCACGCCGGCGATCGCCTTGCCGTCTGGCGTCTTGATCAGCTCGACCGCCCGGTACTCCTCGAGGCGGGCGATGTTGCGCGCCCAGACCTGCTCGGCGAGCCGGTTCATGATCTCGATGCCAGTGAGATCGCCCTTGTGCACCGTGCGGTCGAAGGTCTGGCCGGCGAACGCCTTCTGGTGGATGGTGCCGTCCGGATTGCGATCGAAGAAGCAACCCAGCTCGTTTTCAAGTTCTTTTATTCGTTCAACGGCTAAAACAACTAATTTCCAGGCGAGCTCCTGGTCCGGCAGCCACTTGCCGCCCTCGATCGTGTCCATGAAATGCCGCTCGATCGAATCCTCGGCGGCGAGCGCGACGTTGTAACCACCCTGGACCATGCGCGTGCAGCCGCACTTGCCGAGCAGCCCCTTCACCGCGACGGCGATCGAGAGCGCCGGCGCCGCCTTGTGCGCATGCAACGCGGCGAACAAGCCCGCGCCGCCTGCGCCAAGGATCAGGATGTCCGAGTCGAAGGTTCTGGCTTCCTGAACCATTGTGCGGCGAGGACCACGGCGACGAGCGCGAAGCCGATCACGTCGAACAGCGTCTTCGGGTAGACGAGAAGGAAACCGGCGACGATGAGCAGCGCGCGCTCCCACAGCGGGCAGCGCTTCCAGAGCCAGCCCTGGAAGCCGCCCGCGATCGCGACGATGCCGACCGCGGCGGTGAAGGTGACGAGGGCGATCGAGCCCCAGTCCGCCTCGCCGAGGGTCTTGAAGCTGCCGGTGAGGAGCAGCCCGGTGCCGCTCGGGTCGAGCACGAACATGAACGGCACGAGGAACGCCGGGGTGGTGTATTTCCAGCATTGCAGCGTCGTCTTGTACGGGTCGCCGCCGGTGATCGCCGCCGCCGCGAAAGGCGAAAGTGCCGTCGGCGGCGAGACTTCCGAGAGCACCGCGTAGTAGAAGACGAACATATGCGCGGCGAAGGGCTTCACGCCCAGCGCCATCAATGCGGGCGCCGCGATGACCGCGCAGATGATGTAGGAGGCCGTCACCGGCACCGCCAGGCCGACGATCCAGACGATCAGCGCCGTATAGATCGCGGTGAGCAGCAGCGAGTTGCCCGCATAGGCGAGCACGATCGAGCTGAACTTGAGGCCGAGGCCGGTGAGCGTGACCACGCCGACGATCAGGCCGGCGCCGGCGCAGGTGGCGGCGACGTTCAGCACCGCTAGCGAGCCGCCCTCCAGCGCCTTGAGAAAGCCGGAGTTCCAGACGCTTCGCAAAGGCGATTTCTTTTCGAAACGCAGCAGCGCCGTGTCGCGCCGCAGGAAGCTGGTGGCGAACGAGACGACCGTCGCCCAGAACACCGACAGCTCGGGCGAGAAATTGAACGGCGGCATCATGAAGACGATGATCGTCACCAGCGAAAGGAAGTGGAACCAGTAGCGCTTCGCCAGGCTCCAGGCGCTCTCGACGCTCTCGAACAGCACGTCCTTCATGCCGAACTTGCGCACGTCGATCTCGACCATCACGAACAGCGCGAGGTAGTAGAGGCAGGTGGGAATCACCGCCATCAGCAGCACGTCGAGGTACGAGATCTTCAGGAACTCGGCGATCAGGAACGCCGCCGCACCCAGCACCGGCGGCGAGATGATCGCCCCCAGGCCTCCCGCGGCCAGCAGGCCTCCCGCTTCCTCCTTGCCGTAGCCGACCTTGGCGAGCATCGGCGCGGCCACCGCACCGAGCGTGACTGTCGTTGCAACGCCCGAGCCGGAGGGCCCGCCGAGGAGGAACGAGGCGAGCGTCACCGTGCGGCCGGCGCTGGTGGGCTTGCCGCCCATCGCCGAGAAGGAAAAGTCGATGTAGAACTTGCCCGCGCCGGAAAACTGCAGGAATGCGCCGTAGATGGTGAAGAGGATGATCAGCGTCGAGGAAACGCTGATCGCCGTGCCGTAGATACCCTCCAGCGTCATGTACATGTGGCCGACGAGGCGCGGAATCTCGTAGTCCTTGTGCGTCCAGGGCGCCGGCAGGATCTCGCCGAAGAATGCATAGAGCAGGAAACACGAGGTGATGAACGGCAGGATCCAGCCGGTAGTGCGCCGCATCGCCTCGAGGATGAGCAGCACGAGCACGCAGCCGAAGGCGATGTCCCAGTCGTTGGGCAGGATCGAGCGGTCGAAGAAATCGTCGCCGCCGGCGATGAGGTAGACCGTGGTGGCGACGCCCGCGACGGCGAGCGCCCAGTCCCACCACATGATGCGATGGCGGTAGCGCTTCGCCATCGGGAATACGAGGAAGCTCAGGGCCAGCACGAACGCGACGTGGATCGCACGCAGGTGCTCGGGGCGCACGATCGCGTACGCGGTATAGAGGTGGAAGACCGACATCACGATCGCGACCAGCGTGACGAACGCCGCGAGCCAGCCCTTAAGCTTGTTCTGGACGCCCTCCTCGCGCTCGATCATCTCCTCGGCGCGGGCGAGCGCTTCCTGGCTCACTTCCGCGGCCGGTTGATGCAGGCGGGTGACGTCCTCGCTCATCGCCAATGAAAAAGCCCCGCCAGCATGCTGGTCGGGGCCTTGTCGCTCTCCCTATCCCTCAGTTCAGCTTCACGCCTCGCTCGGCGTAATACTTCGCCGCGCCGGGATGCCACGGAATGCCGCCGGCGGCGGCGGTCTTCTGGTTCTCGAGCTTGAAGTTCTGCGCCTCGCCGTGCACGCGGATCAGCTCGTCGAGGTGCTCGAACACCGCCTTGACGATGCTGTAGGCGGTCTTCTCGTCCATGTTCTGGTGCGCGACCAGGAGGTTCATCACCGTCGCCTGCTTGTTGTCGGCCTCCATGCCGCGGTAGGTGTCCTTCGGGATGCGGTCCTGGACGTAGAGGTTGCCGTATTTCTTGTTCATCGCCGCGACCAGGTTGTCGTGGTCGATCATCTTGATCTTCACGCCCGGAGTGCTGGCGAGGTCGGTCACCGCCGCGGTCGGCAGGCCGCCGACCCAGAAGAAGGCGTCGATCTTGCGGTCCTTGAGCGCGTTCACCGACTCGGCGACGCCGAGCCGCTCGCGCCGCATGTCCTTGTCCTTGTCGAGCCCCGCCGCCTCGATGACGCGGAACGCCATCACCTCGGTGGCGCTGCCGCCCGAGCCGGTGGAGACGCGCTTGCCCTTCAGGTCGGACATCTTCGTCACGCCGGTGCCTTCGATGCTCACCACGTGCATGCGATTGGGGTACATCACCATCAAGGTGCGGACCGGCACCGGCTTGCCGGTGAACTTGTCCTGGCCCTTGTACGCGTCGAGCCCGGCGTCGACCATCGTCATGGCGATGTAGGGCTTGCCGGTGCCGATCAGCTGCAGGTTGGCGACCGAGCCGCCGGTGACCTCAGCAGTCGCCTGCAGGCCGGAGACGTATTTCGACAGGACCGCCGCCATGCCGCCGCCGAGCGGGTAGTACACCCCGCCCGTGCCGCCGGTGGCGATCGAGATGTTCTGCGCCTGCGCGAGCGTCGAAGCCGCGGCGACAATAGAAGCCGCAACGAAGCCGATGATTTTCATGTTTTCTCCTCCTCCTAGGATTGCGATCGATTCTACCGCACGCCGAGATGCTTCAACGCCGCGGCGCGGCGCGCGCGCGCCTCGGCGTTGACCGCGTCGTAGAGGCTCGCGCCGTGGCTGTCCATGGCCACGACCAGCGGGCCGAAGCCGCGCACGCGGAATTTCCAGAGCGATTCCGGGTGCAGGTCGTCGAGGTCCACATCCTCGATCGCCTCGACCCAAGTCGTCTCCAGCGCCGCGGTGCCGCCGATGACGGCCAAATACGCGCCGCCGAGTTTCTCGAACGCGCTCAGGGAGTCTGCGCGCAGTCCGCCCTTGCCGATCACCAGCCGCACGCCGCACTGCTCCATCAGCGGCCGGGTAAAGCGCTCCATGCGGTCGCTGGTCGTGGTGCCGATGCAGATCGGTTCGTAACCCGCGGCACCTTTGCGCACGTTGGGCGCGGTGTGGAGCACCGCATGCCCCTTGAGGTCGAAGCGGGTCTTGCGGCCGCGATCGAACATGTGGATCTGCGTCGCGTCGCGGATGCCGTACAGCGTGCCGGCAAGCGTGACCGTGTCGTTGACCCGCAGGGCACGGACCTGTGCCTCGGAGAGCGGCGCCGCGAGGTCGTGGTGCGCCATCAGCCGCCCAGCAGCGCTTTCTTCAGGTCTTCCTGCACCGGTTTCTCGCCAAGCCAGATGCGAAGCAGCGCGCGGTAGAAGGCTTCGCCGCTCATCGCGCCGCCCTGCGCCGCGCCGTCGACGAACAGCGTCGTGCTGGCCGAAGACGGCGAATAGTCGAGCACGATGCGCATCCCTTCCTTCGCGTCGCGCACCGCGCGGATCTTGGCGAACAGCGCGTCGACCTGCGGCCTCACCTCGGCGAGCTGCGCCTCGCTGTTGTTGGCGTGCAGGCCGTGCTCGATCGATTCGACGAACTGCTCGGCGGTGGCGTCGCGGACCATCGTCAGCGAGATGCGCTTCGCGCCGCGCCCGTCGATCGCCTCCGCGGGCGTGGTCGCCTTCTGCGGCAGGTAAAGACCCGCGACATAGACCTTGAAGAACTGGTAGCGCGTGCGCACCGCAATGCCGTTCAGATGGATCTCCTGGCCGTCGACGCGGACGCGATCCTCGAGCGTCACGCCGTTCAGCTCGGCCGCCGGCGCGGCCGTCGAGACGAAGAGGAGGAGCAGCAATCTAGAAACCATAGTCGACACCCGTGGCCCTGAAGGTCGCGCGCGCGCGGCGCGCCGAATGGCACTGCATGTTCACCGCGACGGGGTTCATGGTGATGTGCGTCGCCGCGGTCTCGACGTGCACCGCGAAGGCGGTCGAATCGCCGCCCAGGCCCTGCGGCCCGACGCCGAGCATGTTCACCGCCTGCGCGAGCTCGCGCTCGAGCTTCGCGCCCTCGGGATCGCCGCACTGCGAGCCGAGGGGCCGGGTCGCGGCCTCCTTGGCGAGGTGCAGGCAGAGGTCGGCCGTGCCGCCGACGCCGACGCCGACGATGGTCGGCGGGCAGGTCTTGCCGCCCGCCTCGAGCACGCAGTCGATGACGAAGGTCTTGATCGCCGCGACGCCCTCGGCCGGCACCGCCATGCGCAGCCACGAGTTGTTCTCCGATCCCGAGCCCTTGGGGATCATCTCGATCACCAGCGTCTCGTCCTCCGAAAAATCGATGTTGATCACCGGCACGCCGCGGCCCGTCGAGGTCTGCTCGTTGACGCGCGTGGTCGGATGCACGATCGAGGAGCGGAACGAATACTCGCGCGTCGAGCGCGCGCAGCCGCGGCGGATCGCCTCCTTCAATCCGGCGCCGTCGACTTCGACGCCGCGGCCGATGCGCACGTTGTAGATCGGAATGCCGGTGTCCTGGCAGAGCAGGTTGTCGGTCTTCTCGGCGACCGCGATGTTGCGGATCATGGTGCCGAGCATGCGCTGCGCGAGCGGGTCGCTCTCGTGCTTCTCGAGCACGGCGAAGCCCTGCTTGAT
>DATNCP010000182.1:0-2157 GCA_035607175.1 Burkholderiales bacterium | reverse complement strand
CGTGCGCGACATGTTCGAGCAGGCGAAGAAGCACGCGCCGTGCATCGTCTTCATCGACGAGATCGACGCGGTCGGCCGCCAGCGCGGCGCCGGCCTCGGCGGCGGCAACGACGAGCGCGAGCAGACGCTGAACCAGCTGCTCGTCGAGATGGACGGCTTCGAGGCGACGATGGGCGTGATCGTCATCGCCGCCACCAACCGCCCGGACGTGCTCGACCCGGCGCTGCTGCGCCCGGGCCGCTTCGACCGCCAGGTGGTCGTGCCGCTGCCCGACATCCGCGGCCGCGAGGAAATTCTCAAGGTGCACATGCGCAAGGTGCCGCTCTCGCCGGACGTCAAGCCCGACATCATCGCGCGCGGCTGTCCCGGATTTTCGGGCGCCGACCTCGCCAACCTGGTGAACGAGGCGGCGCTGTTCGCCGCACGCGGCAACAAGCGCCTGGTCGAGATGGACGACTTCGAACGCGCCAAGGACAAGATCATCATGGGCGCCGAGCGGCGTTCGATGGTCATGCCCGAGGAAGAGCGCCGCAACACCGCGTACCACGAGTCCGGCCACGCGATCGTCGCGCGCCTGCTGCCCAAGACCGATCCGGTGCACAAGGTGACGATCATCCCGCGCGGCCGCGCGCTCGGCGTGACGATGCAGCTGCCGACCGAGGACCGCTACAGCCAGGACCGCGACCGGCTGCTCTCCATGATCGCGGTGCTGTTCGGCGGGCGGATCGCCGAAGAGCTGTTCATGCACCAGATGACCACCGGCGCCTCGAACGACTTCGAGCGCGCCACCGAGCTCGCGCGCCGCATGGTGACGCAGTGGGGCATGTCCGACGAGCTGGGCACCATGGTCTACGGCGAGAACGAGGGCGAGATCTTCCTCGGCCGCTCGATCCAGACGCACAAGAACGTCTCGGAAGCGACCATGCAGAAGGTGGACTCCGAGATCCGCCGCATCATCGACAAGCAGTACGCCGTCGCGCGCAAGCTCCTCGAGGAGAACCGCGAGAAGGTGGAGGCGATGGCGGCGGCGCTACTCGAGTTCGAAACCCTCGACGCCGAGCAGATCGCCGACATCATGTCGGGCAAGCCGCCGCGGCCGCCCAAGCCTTCCGGTTCGCCCGCGCCTTCCAAGCCGTCGAGCGGCGGTGACGCGCAGGGAGAAACTGCGCCAACCGCTGCGGCGTGAAGCCGCATTGATCCTTCGGTGCGGGAGATTTTCCTTCTCCCTGGATAGTCCGCTGGTCATGGGCGTGGTGAACGTCACGCCCGACTCCTTTTCCGACGGCGGCCGCTTCTTCGACCCGAAGTTCGCCATCGCGCAGGCGCGCGCGCTGGCGGAAGACGGCGCCGACATCATCGACATCGGCGGCGAGTCGAGCCGCCCGGGCGCCGACCCGGTTCCCGAGGAAGAAGAGCTGCGGCGGATCCTTCCGGTCCTCCGGTCGCTTTCGGACCTGCCCGTTTCCGTCGATACGCGCCGGCCGCGGGTGATGAACGAAGCGCTCGCCGCCGGGGCATCGATGGTCAACGACATCGAGGCCCTGTCCGCCCCTGGCGCGCTCGAAGCGGTCGCGAAAAGCAACTGCGCCGTGTGCCTCATGCACAAGCAGGGCGAGCCGGCCAGCATGCAACGCGACCCCCATTACGATGACGTCGTGGGCGAGGTCAAAGCGTTTCTGGAACAACGCGTTAAGGCGGCCCGGGACGCGGGCATCGCGGCCGGGCGGATCGTCGTCGACCCGGGGTTCGGGTTCGGCAAGACGGTGGAGCACAACCTCGAATTGCTGCGTCGTTTGAAGGATCTTTCGTCGTTCCCGGTACTCGCGGGCCTCTCGCGCAAGTCCAGCCTGGCGAAGATCACCGGCAGGGTGGTGGGTGAGCGCCTGGCGGGCAGCCTCGCCATGGCTTTGCTCGCTTTGCAGGGCGGGGCGAGAATACTGCGGGTCCACGACGTGAAAGAGACGCGCGACGTGATCGCGGTCTGGGAAGCTTTCAAGGCATGAGTCGCAAGCACTTCGGCACCGACGGCGTGCGCGGCACCATCGGCGAGAGCCCGATGACGCCGGATTTCGTCATGCGGCTCGGCTACGCGGCGGGGCGGATTCTTTCCACGAGGCATGCGCACCCGGGCGTGCTGATCGGCAAGGACACGCGCAT
>DATNCP010000041.1:0-3958 GCA_035607175.1 Burkholderiales bacterium | reverse complement strand
CACCGAGGAGGAGGCGGGGCGCTTCATCAACGACGAGGAGCTGAAGGGCCGCGCGCTCGCCAACGCCGAGCAGAACGGCATCGTCTTCCTCGACGAGATCGACAAGATCACCAGCCGCTCGGAAACGCAGGGCGCCGACGTTTCGCGCCAGGGCGTGCAGCGCGACCTCTTGCCGCTGGTCGAGGGCACCACGGTCTCGACGCGCTACGGCATGGTGAAGACCGACCACATGCTGTTCATCGCCTCGGGCGCGTTCCATCTTGCCAAGCCTTCGGATCTCATCCCGGAGCTGCAGGGACGCTTTCCGATCCGCGTCGAGCTCGACTCGCTCTCGATCGACGACTTCGAGCGCATCCTGGTCGCGACCGACGCGAGCCAGGTGAAGCAATACCAGGCGCTGCTCGCGACCGAGGGCGTCACCGTCGAATTCCAGCCCGAGGCGATCCGCCGCCTCGCCGAGATCGCCTTCCAGGTGAACGAGAGCACCGAGAACATCGGCGCGCGGCGGCTCTACACGGTGCTGGAGAAGCTGCTCGAGGAGGTTTCCTTCGACGCCGGCAAGCGCGGCGCCGAGACGGTGAAGGTCGACGCCAGCTATGTCGATGCGCGGCTGGCGGAGCTCTCTAGGAACGAGGACCTGGCGCGCTTCGTTCTTTGATCTTCGCTTCCAGGCAGGCGCGGCACAGGCAGCTCATTCCCGGCACGATCTCCACCTGCGGCAGGACGGCGCACCAGCACTCCGCCTCGTTGCTGCCACAGTGAAACGGCGCGCCGCACGCGGCGCAGCGGTCAGGAGAGGCGCTGGATTGCACGGCGCAGGAATTCCATCTGCCTCGTGAACGCGGCGCACGCGTCGCAGATCGCGAGGTGAAAGCGCAGGCGCAGCCAGTCCCGCGGCCCGAGCTTGCGGTCGAGTCCCTGGGAGACGAGGCGCGTGGCCTCTTTGCAAGTCAGCTTCATTTCCTGAACCAGTTCGTCTGCAGGCACTCGCGCAGCGCCATCCGCGCGCGATAGAGCAGCACCCAGCAATGGGTCGGCGTTACTCCAATTTCCTGACAGATCTCGTCAGTTTCGAAGCCCATGTGCTCGCGCATCATGAACGCGCGCGCGGTCTTGGCCGGCAGGCGCGCGAGGCATTCCTCGAGCACGGCGAAGAACTGCTTCTGCTCGAGGGAATTGCCGGGGTCGGGCCAGGCCGACGGCGCGTCGGCCCAGTGCCCGGTTTCATCAAACAGCGCGTCGAGCTCCGCGACTTCGGCCAGCGGGTCCGGTGCGAGCGCGTTCTCGCGCGAGGCGCGGCGGATGATGTCGACGATCTTGTGCTTGAGGATGCCGGTGAGCCAGGTGCGCAGGTTGGAGCGGCCGGCGAAGCCTGCCTCGCCGGCGAGCGCCGCGACCAGGGCTTCCTGCACCGCGTCCTCGGCGGCATGGGAATCGCGCAGCTGCAGGCTGGCGTAGCGGATGAGGTAGGGACGCTCCTCCTCGACGCGGGCAGCGAAGCTTTTCATGGCCCCTTGAAAACGCCGGAGCCGTCCCTACCTTCCGGATATCGGTTCAGGAAAGGACAAACGATCATGGCAAATGTTACCCGTTACGACCCCTTCAGCGAGCTGGTCGATGACCTGTTCAGGGGCTTTGTCGTTCGCCCCGTCGGTGATTCGCTGGCGCGCGTCAAGGTGGATATCGCCGAGAGCAACGGCTCGTACGTCGTCAACGCCGACCTGCCCGGCGTGCGCAAGGAGGACATCCAGGTGTCGATCGACGGCGCCGAGGTGACCCTCACCGCGGAAGTGAAGCGCGAGAAGGAGGCCAGCAAGGACGAGCGCGTGCTGCATGCCGAGCGCGTCTACGGCAAGGTCAGCCGCGGATTCACTCTGCCGCAGGAGATCGACGAAGCCAGGGCGGAAGCCAAGTTCCGCGACGGCGTGCTCGAGCTCAAGCTGCCGAAGAAGGCCGCCGCGGCGCGCAAGCAGGTCACGATCCAGTAGGTTTTTCTGTAGTATCGGGGGCGCAATGAACGCGCCCCTGATTTCCGCCAAAGGCCAGAGCCCGGAAGCCGCCGAAAAGGCGCGCATCCTCGCCGAGGCCTTGCCTTACATCCAGCGGTTCCACGGCAAGACCATCGTCGTCAAGTTCGGCGGCAACGCCATGACCGACGAGGCGCTGAAGGAGAACTTCGCCTACGACGTGGTGCTGCTCAAGCTGGTGGGCATGAACCCGGTGGTGGTGCACGGCGGCGGCCCGCAGATCGAGCAGATGCTCGCCAAGCTCGGCAAGAAGGGCGAGTTCGTCCAGGGCATGCGCGTCACCGACCTCGAGACCCTGGACATCGTCGAGATGGTTCTCGGCAAGGTCAACAAGGAGGTCGTCGAGCTCATCAATCAGGCGGGCGGCAAGGCGGTCGGCCTCACCGGCCAGGACGGCGCCTCCATCCGCGCGAAGAAGATGGTGCTGCCGCAGAGCGAGAACGGCAGCGTCGACCTCGGCCAGGTCGGCGAGATCGAGTCGATCGATCCGGCGGTGATCGAGGCGCTGGAGAAGGGCGGCTTCATTCCGGTGGTCGCGCCGATCGGCACCGGCGCCGACGGCACCACCTACAACATCAATGCCGACCTCGTCGCCGGCAAGCTGGCCGAGATCCTGCGCGCCGAGAAGCTGGTGGTGCTCACCAACACGCCGGGCGTGCTCGACAAGAACGGCAAGCTGCTGACCGGGCTCACGCCGCGCAAGATCGACGACCTGGTGGCGAAGGGCGTGATCTCCGGCGGCATGCTGCCGAAGATCGGCTCGGCGCTCGACGCCGCGCGCAACGGCGTGAAGAGCGTGCACATCATCGACGGCCGCGTGCCGCATGCGCTGCTGCTCGAAGTCCTCACCGACCAGGGCGTCGGCACCCTCATCCGCAGCAAATAGTTTGAGAAGCTGGACGTGAAGATCTCGGCGCTGCCGCCGTCGCGGCGGGTGTGGATCTTCGACCTCGACAACACCCTGCACGACGCCCGGGCGCGCATCTTCCCGGCGATGCACGACCAGATCAACGCATTCCTGCAGCGGCACTTCAGCGTCGACGAGGCCGAGGCGAACCGCATGCGCGAGCACTTCTGGCGCACCTACGGCACCACGCTCAACGGGCTGATGCGCCACCACGGCGTGCACCCGCGGCATTTCCTCGCCGAGACCCATGTCTTCCCCGAGCTCGCCGACCTGGTGGTCCGCGAAAACGCCCTCAAGCACGCGCTGCAACGGCTGGGGGGAACCAAGCTGGTGTTCTCCAACGCGCCGCGGCGCTACGTCGGTCAGGTGCTGCGGGCGATCGGCCTGGGACGCTACTTCGACGGGGTGTACGCGATCGAGGACGCCCGCTACCGCGGCAAGCCGGCGCTGCACGGCTTTCATTTCTTGCTGCGCAAGCACAATCTCGACCCCCACCGTTGCGCGATGGTGGATGACATGCTGGAAAACCTGCGTGCCGCGCACCGCCTGGGCATGTCGACGGTCTGGGTCAGCAGTGTTCGCCGCCGCGTGCCTTATGTTGACGTGCGGGTATCCTCAGTCACGGAACTGCCGCGTAAAATCCGCCCCTAGATGCCGCGCGCCAAAGGCGAACGCAAGCTCGAGATCCTCAAGGCCCTCGCACAGATGCTCGAGGCGCCGAAGTGGGAAAAGATCACCACCGCCGCGCTGGCCGCGAAGCTCGGCGTCTCCGAGGCGGCCCTGTACCGGCACTTCGCCTCCAAGGCGCAGATGTACGAAGGCCTGATCCAGTTCATCGAGGAATCCGTCTTCACCGTCGCCAACAAGATCACCGAGGACGAATCCGACGGCCGCAAGCAGGCCGAGAAGCTGGTCGAGATGCTGCTCGCCTTCGCCGAGAAGAACCCGGGCATGGTGCGCGTCATGACCGGCGACGCGCTGACCGGCGAGCACGAGCGGCTGCAGGCGCGCATGAACCAGTTCT
>DATNCP010000037.1:0-10460 GCA_035607175.1 Burkholderiales bacterium | reverse complement strand
GAGGACGCGTTCCGCTGCTTCATGGGCACCGAGATCGAGCGCCTGGCGGTCGGCAACTGCTTCCTGAGGAAGGAAGACCAGAACCCGGCTCTGAAGCAGAGCTACGAGAACCAGTTCGAGCTCGACTGACGTGAAGAAGCTACTCCCCAACGTGCTCCTGGTCCTCGCCACGCTGGCGATCACCGGTGCGATCGGCGAGCTGGTGGTGCGCATCGCCTACAAGCAGCAGACGGTGCTTTTCCCGCGCTACCAGACCGACTATCGCTACGGCGAGTACACGCTGCGCGGCATGCGCCCGGCGAGCGAGTTCTGGCACACCAGCGCCGACGGCAGCTGGCGCTTCGTCACGAACAACCGCGGCCTGCGCGATTCGCGCAACTTCGCCTACGAGAAGCCGCCCGGCGTGGTGCGCGTCCTCAGCCTCGGCGACTCGCATACCCAGGGCTACGAGGTGAGGCAGGAGGCGACCTTCTCCGCAGTCCTCGAGCGCTACCTCGACGCGCACAGCGTCAGGGCGCAGGTGCTGAACGCCGGCGTTTCGGGCTTCAGCACCGCCGAAGAGCTGGCCTACCTGGTGGGCGAGGGCTACAAGTACAAGCCCGACGTGGTGGTGGTCGGCTTCTACGCCAACGATTTCCAGGACAACCTCAAGGCCGGCCTGTTCGCGCTCGACGAGAAGGGGCGGGTGATCGAGGAGAGCCGCAGCCACCTGCCGGGCGTGAAGATCCAGAACGTCATCTACGCCATTCCCGGCGTGCGCTGGCTCTCCGAGAATTCGTACTTCTATTCGCTCGCCTTCAACGGCACCTGGGCGTTCTTCAAGACGCGCCTGGAGAAGTCGGCGAAATTCGAGAGCGCGGTCGGCTCTTCCGCGGGCAGCTCGAGGTACGAGATCGACCTCGCGGTGGCGCTGCTCGAGCGCATGGGCCGCTTCTGCAGCGAGCGCAACATCCGCCTGATCGTGGTCGATATTCCGTCGATGCCGGGCCTGTACCGCTTCGAGACGTCGATCCCCGAGCGCATGCGCAGCCAGCTCGCCGCCGACAACATCGAGGTGCTCGACAGCCGCGCGCTGCTCGGCGAGCTCGACGGCGCGGCGGAGTTCCACGTGCCGCACGGCGACAACCACATCTCGGAGCTCACCCACGCCCTGATCGGCGTGCGCCTCGGCGAGCGGATCGCGCCGCGCGCTCACGCGAAGCAGGCGAAGCTCGGACAGTGAGCAAGAGGAACCTGCTGCTCGCCGCGCTCGGCGCGGCGTTGCTCGCGCCGCTCGCCCTCGAGCTCGCCGTTCGCTTTTCCGGCTACAGCGCCCCCTTCTGGTACCGCCCGGACGCGCAGCTCGGATGGACGCTGCGCCCCGGCACGCAAGGCTGGTTCACCAAGGAGGGGCGGACCTTCGTCCGCATCAACGACGCCGGCTTCCGCGACCGCGACCACTCGCTCGACAAGCCCGACGACGTGTTCCGCATCGCCGTCCTGGGCGACGAGCATTCCGAGGCGATGCCGGTCGAGCTGCACGAGACCTGGTGGTCGCTGCTCGGCCACCAGCTCGACGGCTGCTCGGTGGCCGGCGGCAAGCGCGTCGAGATGCTCAACTTCGGCGTCTCGAGCTACGGCACCGCGCAGGAGCTGGTGATGCTCGAGACGGTGGCGATGCGCTACCGGCCGGACCTGGTGCTGCTGCAGTTCACGCCGGACAACGATCCGCAGAACAACTCCTTCGCCCTGGCCGTTGACAAGGAGCGCCCGTTCTACCGCCTGGAGGGCGGGAAACTGCGCATCGACGGTTCCTTCAACTCGACGGCGAAGTATGCCCGCCACGCCGCGCCGTCCCATGAGATCGCGCGCAAGATCGGCGACCGCTCGCGCGCGGTGCAATGGCTGTCGATGCTCCCCGAGGAGAAGCACCGGCCGGGCGTGCAGAAGGCGCTCCTCGGGCCGCCGCCGAACGAGCTGTGGGAAGACGCCTGGAAGATCAGCGAAGCGCTGATCCTGAGGATGGACGACTACTCGCGCCGCAACGGCGCGAAGTTCGCGATCATTTCGGTCTCCGGCGGCTACGGCGGAGAGCGTATCGCCGCACTCGCGGCGAAGAACCGCCTTCAGTTCGTTTCCCTGGACCTCAAGGCGGAAGGCCAGCGCAGGGCCGCCGAGCTGACCGCCAGCGCCCTCTGCGGCAGCCGCGAAACGCGCCTGCGCAGCGAATAGGCGTGGTCGACCCAGCGCGGGATGCGGTAGCCGAAGGCGGCGGCCTTGCACTCCGTCGCCGCCGCGTCGTAGGGAGCGCGCAGGAATTCGATCGTGTCGCCGTCCAGGATCGCGCATTCCGCCAGCTTGTGCCTGCTCTTGCGCGAGGCATCGACCGATCCGGGATTGATGAAGTAGGTCTTGTCCGGGTTCAGGACGATTCTCTCGCCGGAAATTTCAGCGGCCTCGCCGTCCACCTCGTAGACCTTCTGTTCGTGGCTGTGGCCGAAGAAGCAGACGCGGGCGCCGGGGAAGTCCTCGCGCAGCCAGGCGGCGTTCTGCGCGATCAGCGCCTTGCTGGTCATGTACTGCTGCACGTCGCGCACGCCGCCGTGCACCAGCACCACGCCCGGCTCGATCTCGCGATAGAGCGGCAGCGCCTCGAGGTAGGCCGCGGTCTCGGCGGCGATCGAGCGGCGCGTGCGCCGCAGCGCATAGGCGGCGTTGTTCGAGCAGCGATCGAAGCCGAGGCGGCGGATCGAGATCAGGTCGTGGTTGCCGGCGATCGCCAGCGCGCGCCGCTCGCGCACGATGGTCGCGCATTCGTCGGGATCCGCGTTGTAGCCGACGATGTCGCCGAGGCACGCGAGCCGCTCGACGCCGCGCGCCTGCAGCGCGGCGAGCGCCGCGAGCAGCGCCTCGCGGTTGCCGTGGATGTCGGCTAGGACGCCGGTGCGAGCCATCGCGGCATCCTTCGCGAGAGCGCCGAGCGGATCCGGCCTGTCCAGTAGCGGACAAACGGCAGCGGATCGGTCCAGGCGAACAGGTCGTAGACCTTGGGCATGTAGCAGAGCGAGAGCAGCCAGCGCGGCAGGCTGACCTGGCCCGCCTTGTGGGCTCGCCAGTCCTCCCGAAGGCAGAGCCAGCGATGGCGGACGCGGTAAGCCGTTGTTTCGACCTTCTCGCCTGTGAGGTACCGGTACGCGACTTGCGGCAGGTTCACGCCGCTGACCGCGCCGAGGTAATGCCAGAGGTTGAAGCGCGTGTTGATCTCGAACAGGACGAAGCGGCCGTCGGGGCGGCGCTTGAAGTCCATCTTGAAGATGCCGGCGAGCCTGAGGCGCGCTGCGATGTCGCGGCCGAGCGCTTCGAGCCGCGAGTCGCGCGCGAGGCGGAGATAGGAGCTGTCGCCGGTAAGGGCGGGGTAGGTGCGGATCTTCCGGCCGACGAACGAGGCCAGCACTTCGCCGCCCGGCGCCGCGAAGCCGTGGAAGGACCAGATCGCATCGTCGCCGCCGGGCACGTATTCCTGGAACTGCAGGCCCGCCGCGAGCTGCGCCACCAGGGCGTTGGCGCGCGCCTCGCGGCCGTTGGCGAAAATGCGCGCCTTGCCCGCGCCGCCGAAGAGCTGCAGGCGCACGCTGGAGCTGTCCCAGGCGGTGCGCGTGCGTGGCTTGACCAGCACTGGCCCGCGCTCCGCCTCGAGCGTGTGCCACTCGATGCGGCGCGGCACCGGCAGGCCGGTGCGTTCGGCGAGCGCCTGGAAGCGCGATTTCTCGAGCAGCGCGTCGGCGAGCGCGGGCTCGTTCAGCAGCAGCGAGAAATGCGGCGCGAGCAGCGCGCGGCATTCCTGAACCAGCGTCAGGCGGTCGTCGTTGTCGTAGAAGAGCGGCAGGCGCGCGCCGAATTTCGTCGCGGCCCGCACCAGGGTGTCGACGATGGCGTCGCGCGAGGACGCATCCTGTCCCATGGGTGGCAGCTCCAGGACGCCCTTGCAGTAGCGCGAAGCCATCGAGGGGGTGCGCCGCTCGGACGACGCCACGATGACCGGGATGCCCGCGAGCCCGAGGGCGCGGACGACGTTCAATCCGCCAAGGAGAATGACAGGGACCATCGCCCGCTGAGCCTACCGGCCTAGGGAGAAATTAATGCGTCCGCACGCTGAGCCACCCGGCGCAGCCCGACAAGGCGCTGTCGAAGAGTGCATCTCCTAAGCTCCGGAGATGCGGCGCCGCCCTGCGGGAACCGGGACCATTGTCGAGGTGCGCAGCGATCTCGACTCGCTGCGCGCGATCGTTCCCGACTGGGAGGCGCTCGCCGCCGACGCGGCCGAGCCCAATCCGTTCTACGAGCACTGGATGCTGCTGCCGGCCCTCGAGGCGTACGGGCTTGGCGAGGATTTCCGCTGCATCGTCGTCTGGGAGAACGGCGTGCTGGTCGGCCTGCTGCCCATGCATCTCGACCGGCGCTTCCACGGCCTGCCGCTGCGCACGCTGCGCTCATGGCGCCACCGCAACATGCTGCTCTGCTGCGCGCCGCTCGTGCGCGCGAAAAGCGCCGCGCGCTGCATGGCCGCGCTGCTGGAGAGCCCGCTCGCGCCGGCGATCGAATTCGAATGGCTGCCGGCGGATGGCCCCCTCTATGCGGCGCTCGCGGAAGCCGCCGGCGCCGCCGGATTGCCCTGGCTGGTGACCGACGCCTACGCGCGCGCGCTCCTGCATCGCGACCGCGATCCTCGCCAGCGCTTCAACTCGAACATGAAGAACAACCTGCGCCGCTGGCAGGCTAAGCTCGCCGGGCACGGCGCCGTGACCCCGGTTCGGCTCGCACCGGACGGCGACCTGGCCCGCTGGAGCGACGAGTTCCTGCGCCTCGAGGCGAGCGGCTGGAAGGCGAAGCAGGGGAGCGCGCTCGCCTGCCGCGAGGACGACCGGCGCTTCGTCGCCGAGGTCTTTCCGGAGGCTTTCCGCCGCGGCCGGCTGCTGATCACCGGCCTCGACCTCGACGGCA
Source organism: Burkholderiales bacterium (assembly GCA_035607175.1). Taxonomy (GTDB): domain Bacteria; phylum Pseudomonadota; class Gammaproteobacteria; order Burkholderiales; family SG8-39; genus SCGC-AG-212-J23. Next base: position 5,480 of record DATNCP010000037.1, on the reverse strand, counting down.
GGCCGCTCGCGCGCCACTGCATGATCGCCGGCGGCGAGGGGGCTTTCACCTTCAAGATCGCCTACGACGAGACCTACGCCAGCTGCTCGCCGGGGATCGTCGCCGAGGTGGACAACGTCCGCCAGTTCCTCGAGACCCCGGGGCCGCGCTGGGTGGACTCGAACACCTCGCGCGAGAACACCAGCTACGGGCGGGTCTGGAAGGACCGCCGCACCTTCCAGCGCGTCGCGGTGGGCCTGAGCGGCGCCGGCAAGCTGGTCGTGGCCGCGCTGCCGTTCCTCCGTCTTGCAAGGCGCTCCCTGGGCCGCGTCGCCACGAGGCAACAGGGGCTTAACGGCCCAGTGAAGCGTGATCGAATTCCTGTGCCGCAGGCCCTACGCTAGCGATACCCGCTCCGGAGAGACATTGATCGTCACGGTTCACCAGCCGCATTACATGCCCTGGCTCGGCTACCTGCATCGCATGGCGCGCGCAGACCTGTTCATCGTCCTCGACCACGTGCAGTTCGAGCGCGGCAACTACCAGAACCGAACCATGATCCGCGTCAACGGCGAGCCGCGCTGGCTCACCGTGCCGGTGGTGCAACGCTCGCAGAAGGAGCGCATCGCCGAGAAGCAGATCGACAACGCGCTCGCCGGCACGCCGCGCTGGTGGTCGAGCGCGCATTTCCAGACCATCCGCCACGCGTACCGCGAGGCGCCTTTCGGCGCCCGGTACCTGCCCGAGCTGCGGCGCATCCTCGAGACGCGCTGGGAGCGCGTCGTCGAGCTGGACGCGGCGATGCTGGACTTCCTGCGCGGCGCGTACGGCGTCACCACGAAAGTGCTGCGCAGCTCCGAGCTGAACGTCGCCGGCGCGAAATCGGAGCTGATCCTGAACCTGTGCCGCGCGGTCGGCGCCGACACGCTGCTCGCCGGCCTCGGCGGCTCGCGCGCCTACCTCGACAAGGCGGAGTTCGAGCGCCAGGGCGTGCGCATCGTCTACCAGGAATTCAGCCATCCCAAGCACGCGCAATGCGGCGCGGCGCCGTTCTCGCCCGGCCTGTCGTCGCTCGACATGCTGCTCAACTGCGGCCCGCACAGCGGCGCGCTGCTGCTCGGCGAGACCCAGGCGGAAGAGTCGCGTGCCGCGGCCTGACAGCGAAACCACGCGCTTCTATGAAAGCCACGTGCGGCGCTTCGGCTACGGCTATCGCGCGCTCGGCTTCGGCCGCCGCTCCTCGCAGGAGAGGCGCTTCGGCGCGCTCGCCGCGGTGGGCAGCTTCCACGGCGCGAGCGTGCTCGACGTCGGCTGCGGCTTCGGCGACTTCCTCGCCTGGCTGCGCGCGCGCGGCGTGCAGCCGCGCTACACCGGCCTCGACCTGACCGCCTCGATGATCGAGCGCTGCCGCAGGCGATTCAGCGACGGCGACGCGCGCTTCGTCGTCGGCGATGCGCTCACCTGGCAGCCAGACTCCGGCGCGCAATACGACTACGTCATCGCCAGCGGCATCTTCGGCTACCACGCGAAGGACACGCGCGCGCGCATCCAGCCGACGCTCGAGCGCCTGTTCGGCATCGCCGGCACCGGCATCGCGGTCAACTTCCTTTCCGGCTGCGCGCCGACGCGCAGCCCGGGACGCCTCTACGTGCATCCCGCCGACGTGCTGCAGTACGCGCTGCGCCTCACGCCGGCGGTGCGGCTCGACCATACCTACATGCCGAACGATTTCACGCTCTGCATGTATCGAACGCCGGCTTGGGAGCAACCACTAGTACAGAACAGGCAGGACCTATCTTGACCGACCTCGCTACCCCACCCCTCGCCGCCCGGCCGGCGCCCGCCGCGCAGCCGGTGCCGTCGCGCTACAAGGACCGCACCGTGCTTGCGATCGGTGCGCATCCCGACGACCTCGAGCTCGCCGTCGGCGGCACGCTGGCGAAGCTGCAGAAGTCCGGCGCGCGCGTGGTGATGGCGGTGATCTCGATTCCCGGGGACTACCAGACGCGCCGCCGCGAGGCGGAGGAGGCGGCCGCGATCCTCGGCTGCGAGCTGCGCATCCTGGTCGACGGCGGCGTCACGCGGCGCATCGAGGACATGAAAACCTACGAGCTGGTGACGCTGCTCGACGGCGTGATCCGGGACCTGCAGCCGGCGGCGGTCCTGACCCACGGCCCGTCGGAGATTCATCGCGACCACGTGCTGGTCTACAACGCCGCGGTCTCGACGCAGCGGCTGCGCTATTTCGACTTCCTCAGCTACCACCCCAACTTCTGCCGCCCCGTGGCGGTGCAGTTCCACCCGCGCGCGTACGTCGACGTCAGCGACACCATCGAGGCGAAGATGGACGCGATTGCCGCGCACAAGAGCCAGTTCTGCAACCGCGGCCTGCCGATCGACATCTACCGCGACATCGCGCGCATGAACGGCCGCATGATCGGCGTGCAGTACGCCGAAGGCCTCGACGTCAGCCGGATGCTGCTCGCATGAAGGTTGTCGTTTTTCTCCTTTGCCTCTTCATCACCGGTTGTTCGGTCGTGAAAAATGAAGAGTCCACGCCGGTGCACGTCGTCTGGCAGCAGGTCGACGATGTGCAGGCGGCCTGCGAAGGCGCTTCCGGCAAGCGGGAGATCTTCAAGATCCTCGGCTGCTCGAAATGGCGCGTCGACGGCGGCCAGCGCACGTGCACGATCTACGCGCCCGCGCCGCGCGACGAGCGCGACAGGGAGCGCTTCGCCACCCTCGGCCACGAGCTCATGCACTGCACCGACGGCAACTGGCACGACAAGTGGGGCCGCATGAGCGACGAGCGGGTGCGCGCGGCCAAGGCGCGCGAAGCGGGGACGGCTAGCGCTGCGGCGGGGGCGTCGTCTTCGGCGTCTCCGGACTGAAGACGAACTTCCAGTCCGAGTAGTTGCGGGCGTCCTGGAACGAGGCCCAGCGCGCGGGAAACCCCGCGGTCTTGATCGGAATTTCCCCGGACTTGCTGTAGACCCCCATGATGCCGGCGCCGCCGGGCGCTTCGACGACGCCCCAGTCGGTCGTGCCGGTCACCGGGTCACGGTACAGCCTGCGCAGGTAGCGCTGCGTCACCGGCCAGCGCTTGTCCTCGAGCAGCGCTTCCAGGTCTTTCGGGTACTGGTGCGCGCCGCCGGGGGTGCGCCAGTAGTAGAGCGCGATCGCCTGGCGGAACTGCTCGCCGACGAAGAGCAGCTCGCGCTCCTTCTCGCGCTGCGCCGCGTGCGAGTAGAGCCCGCCCGCCGCCGCCAGCACCGCCGCGCTGATGGCCACCGCGATGAGGAGCGCGAGGTAGGTGAAGCCCTTAGACCGGGAGCGCTTCATCTTCTTCGGGGTAGACGCCCATCGTGAAGAGTTTCTCCGCGTAGATCTTGGCGCGCAGGCCGAAGTGGTGCCAGCTCGACTCTTCCGACATGCCGCTCACGCCCTCGCCGCGGATCGCGCCGTCTTTCTTGTTGATCGACAGGCGCCCGACCTGCTTCTCGCTCGGGCCGTAGAGATAGACGACGTGCTCGGCGGTTTCCTCCGCCTTCCAGAAGCGCAGTTTCATCACCAGCGTTCATACCCTTTGGCGCTGCTGTGAATGTCGAAGATCCCGCCCCTTTTCGGGTCGGCGGGCGGCACCGGGGTCCAGGTCGCGGCGCTCTGCGTGAACGGATCCTTGGGAATCGAGCGCAGGTAGCGCTTCGCCACCAGCTCCTCGAGCGAGGTCGGGTACTTGCCGGCGTCGGCGTAGTGCTTGTCGAGCGCGTCGCGCATCAGCATCAGGTTCTCCTGCAGCACCGACTCCTCGGCGCGCTTGACGCGGCCGACGTAGTCCGGAACCACGATCGAGAGGAGCAGGGCGATGACCGTGAGGACGACCATCAGCTCGACGAGAGTGAATCCTTTGGCTTTCATCACCAATCCTTGTAGGGGACGCCGTTGAGTCCCGTGTCGGCACTCCGCGAATAGACGTCGAATACGTCGTCGCCCTCCTGCGGCGAGCTCGGCGGGCTCTTGTAGCTGCGCAGGCCCCATTCGCCTTCCGCGATCGGGTCGCGCGGCACGCGCCGCAGGAAATAGAGGGTCTGGCCGGTGCGCTTGTCGGCCACGCCCTCGGCGAGCGCAGCGAGCGTCGGCGGGTAGCCCGACTTGTCGGCGCCGCGCTCGATCTGGCCCTCGTCGGCGGCGCGCTTGTAGGCGTCGATCGCCTCGCGGATGTCGCGCAGCGAGCGGCGCAGGTCGTTCTCCTTGTTCCGCTGCACCGTGACTTCCGCCAGCGGCAGGGCGACCGAGGCGAGCAGCGCCAGGATCGCCACCACGATCAGCAGCTCGATGAAGGTGAAGCCGCCGCTTTTCTCGCGCGGGTTCATTGCTGGCGCGGCTGCGGGCCGGCGGCCGGCGGAAGAGCGGCCGGCGGGTTCTGGATCACCGGTGCAGGCTGCGGTTGCGACGGCGCGGGCGCCGGCTGCTGCGGCGGCAGCGCCGGGCCGGCGCCGCCGACCTCCGCGTCGGTGCCCGAGCTGAAGTGCTCGATGCGCGCCGACGGGCGCTCGATGTTGCGCACCACGCGCGGCGTCATCAGCAGCACGATCTCGGTCTTGGTGACGTTGTCGTCGGTGCTCTTGAACAGCCGGCCGAGCACCGGCAGCTTCGACAAGCCCGGCACCTGGCTGGCGCTGCGGCGGTCCTCGTCGCTGATCAGGCCGGCGAGGATCTGCGTCTCGCCGTCGCGCAGCCGCAGCGTGGTCGCGGTGTTGCGCGTGGCGACCGTGTAGGCGACGGTGCCCGAGGAGGTCTTGGTCTGCGCGCCGACGCTGCTCACCTCGAGGCCGACCTTGATGCCGACGTCGTCCTCGAGATAGACCTGCGGCTCGACTTCCAGCTTCAGGCCGACGTCCAGGTAGTTCACCGACTCGGACACGAAACCGGTCGCGCCCGCGGTGGTGGTGATCACCGGCACCTTGTCGCCGATGTGGATGCGCGCCTTCTCCCGGCTCCTGGCGCGGATGCGCGGGTTGGCGAGGATGTTGGTGCGCCCCGCCTGCTGGCGCAGGTTGAGGGCGATCAGCGGATCGCTCACCGTGATTCGCACCAGGCCGGAGTTGAAGCCGGAGAGCTCCTTGCCGGTGATCTGGCCCGGCACGCCGCCGGCGCCGATCACGCCCGCGGCGACCTGGCTCGGCCAGTCGATGCCCAGCTTCTCGAGGGTGTTGTGGCTGACTTCCAGGACTTCGACTTCGATCATCACTTCGGGCTCGGCGAGGTCCTGGCTGGCGATCAGCTTCTCGACGATGCGCACCGCCTCGGGCGTGTCGCGCACCACGAGCAGGTTCAGCTTCTCGTCGACGAAGAGGTCGCGGGTCTTGACCAGCTGGCGCACCATGGTCGCGGTCTGCTTCGCGTCGGCGTTGGCGAGATAGAAGCTGCGCACCACCAGGTCCTTGTAGTCGCGCGCCTTCTGCGGCGTGTTCGGATAGATGAGCACGGTGTTCTCGTTC
>DATNCP010000030.1:0-6396 GCA_035607175.1 Burkholderiales bacterium | reverse complement strand
GCTGATCGCCTTCTACCCGATCACCCTCCTGCTGATGGGGCGGGTGGTGGAGACCACGCCGTTCGACATCGGCAGCGCGAAGAAGATGATCACCGTCTGGCACCTGTACGGCACGGCGGTGGTCGGCATGGCGCTCACCGGTTTCCTGGTGTGGATCACCGAGTACTACACCGGCACGCAGTACAAGCCGGTGCAGCACGTGGCGGCGGCGAGCGTCACCGGCCATGCCACCAACATCATCGCCGGGCTGGGCGTATCGATGAAGTCGACGGCCTGGCCGGTGATCGCGGTGTGCATCGCGATTGGCTCCTCGTATGCGCTGGCGGGCCTGTACGGCATCGCCATCGCCGCGACCTCGATGCTCTCCATGGCGGGCATCGTCGTCGCCCTCGACGCCTACGGGCCGATCACCGACAACGCGGGCGGCATCGCCGAGATGGCGGACCTGCCCGACTCGGTGCGCGCCATCACCGACCCGCTCGACGCGGTGGGCAATACCACCAAGGCGGTGACCAAGGGCTACGCGATCGGCTCGGCCGGCCTTGCCGCGCTGGTGCTGTTCGCGGACTACACGCACGCGCTCGAAGCCGCGGGCAAGAGCATCACCTTCGATCTCTCCAACCACATGGTGATCATCGGCCTGCTGATCGGCGGCCTGGTGCCGTATCTCTTCGGCGCCATGGCGATGGAAGCCGTGGGCCGCGCCGCGGGCTCGGTGGTCATCGAGGTGCGCCGCCAGTTCAAGGAGATCCCCGGCATCATGCAGGGCACGGCGAAACCCGAGTACGGCACCGCCGTCGACCTGCTCACCAAGGCGGCGATCAAGGAGATGATGATCCCGTCGCTGCTGCCGGTGCTGGTGCCGATCCTGGTCGGCCTGATCCTCGGGCCGCAGGCGCTCGGCGGCGTGCTGATGGGTACCATCGTCACGGGCCTGTTCGTCGCCTTGTCGATGTCCACCGGCGGCGGCGCCTGGGACAACGCCAAGAAATACATCGAGGACGGGCACCACGGCGGCAAGGGCTCCGACGCGCACAAGGCGGCGGTGACCGGCGATACCGTCGGCGATCCGTACAAGGACACCGCCGGACCGGCGGTGAACCCGCTGATCAAGATCATCAACATCGTCGCGTTGCTCGTCGTACCCTTGATGGTGTGATCCGCGGCGCTTCCTTCCTGAAGAGGGCGGCTTCGGTCGCCCTTTTCGTTTTGTGCGGCCCGGTGCTCGCGCGTGACGCGGTCACCGCGCAACGCTTCATCGTCGCGGCAGCGCATCCGCTCGCCGTCGAGGCGGGCGTCGAGGTGCTGGCGCGCGGCGGCTCGGCGCTCGACGCCGCGATCGCGGTGCAGCTAGTGCTCGGCCTGGTCGAGCCCGAGTCCTCGGGAATCGGCGGCGGCGCATTCCTGCTCTACTGGTCGGAGAAGGAGAAGAAGCTGCGGACCTACGACGGCCGCGAGACCGCGCCGGCGGCGGCGAGGGGCGATCGCTTTCTGAAGAACGGGAAGCCGATGGCATTTCTCGAGGCTGCGGTCGGCGGCCGCTCGATCGGCGTTCCCGGCGTGCTCGCCATGCTCGAGCTCGCCCACGCGAAGCACGGGCGGCTCGCGTGGCGCGAGCTGTTCGCGCCGGCGATCCGCCTCGCCGAGAACGGGTTCGACGTCTCGTCCCGGCTGCGGGGCGTGCTCGAGCGGGAGCGGTTCCTTCGCGAGGATTCCGAAGCACGCGCGCTCTACTACTCGGGAGGGCAGCGAGTCGTCAACAAGGCCTACGCCGCGACGCTGCGCAAGCTGGCTCAGGAGGGCAGCGCGTTCTATGGCGGCGAGATCGGGGCCGACATCGTGCGTGCCGCGCAAGCGCGAGGCGGCGACCTCGTGCTGCAGGACCTCGCTGCGTACCGCGCGATCGAGCGCGAGCCGGTGTGCGCGCCCTACCGGCGCTATCGCATCTGCTCGATGGGGCCGCCGAGCGCCGGCGGAGTCGCGGTGCTGCAAATCCTGGGGCTCCTCGAGCGCAAGGGCTTCGACCGGGCTCCGGCGCGCTCCGCGGCGGCGGCGCACCTTTTCGCCGAGGCGGGACGGCTCGCCTATGCCGACCGGGCGCGCTACGGCGCCGATCCGGATTTCGTGCCGGTGCCGGTCGCGCGTCTTTTGAGCGGTGCTTACCTGGAAAGAAGGGCAAAGCTCATCGGCGAGCGCGCCATGCGCCTCGCGCCGCCGGGCGATACCGAAGCGAGCGGCACCAGCCACCTCTCGATCGCCGACGCGGAGGGCAACGTCGTCGCGATGACCACGACCATCGAGGCCTCCTTCGGCAGCCGCGTCATGGCGCGCGGCTTCCACCTCAACAACGAGCTCACCGACTTCGATTTCACCCCGGGTGGCGCGAACCAGGTCGCCCCCGGCAAGCGCCCGCGCAGCAGCATGGCGCCGGTGATCGTGTTCGACGCCGACGGCCGCGTGCGCATGGCGCTCGGCTCGCCGGGCGGGCCGTGGATCATCAACTACGTGGCGAAGACGCTGGTCGCGGCGCTCGACTGGGGGCTCGATGCGCAAGCGGCGGTCGAGGCGCCGAACTTCGGCAACCGCAACGGCCCGACCGTGCTCGAGGAAGCCGTCACGCCACCAGGGCTGGTCGAGGCGCTGAGGGCGCGAGGCCACGAGACGCAACTCGCGCCGCTCACGAGCGGCGTGCAAGCCATCGAGCGGGTACCGGGCGGCTGGCGCGGCGCCGCGGATCCGCGGCGCGAGGGCGTGGCGCTCGGCAGGTAAGCTACGATGCTTCCATGAAATTCTGGATCGGCCTGGCTGCGCTGCTTTGCCTGCCCGGCGTTGCCCGGGCGCAGGCGAGCGCCGCCGAGCAGCGCGCGAAAGAGATCGAGGCGGTCTGCAGCAAGGCGCACTGCCGCGAGGCGCGGAACGTAAGCCTGCGCCTCGAGGACGGCAGCACCTTCGAGCGGGCGGTGCCTCGCCTGCCGATCGTGCTGCCGAATGGCTGGATCACCCTCTACCCCGGCGAGGAGATCCACGTCGAGCTGAGCGTGGCCCGCGACGTCATCAAGTCGGCGCGCGCCGTCGCCAAGCCGGTGCGGAAAAACGCAACCGTGACCTTCAAGCTCAGCCAGCAGCCGGGGCGCGCCGACATGCAGCTCGCGGTAACGCATGCCCTGCCGCAGAACCTGAAATACAGCATGGGCATGATGCTGCCGACCGGCGGCGAGATCTACGCCACGCCGAGCTGCCCCGTACCGCCGGGAGCGACCGCGCACGAAACCTGGCCGCACCCGGTTTTCCAGCTGGTGATCCGGGACCTGCGCTTCCTGCCCGAGGGCGCGTCGCCTAACTGCGAGCCCTGAGCCGCTCGACGATCTTCGCCACGTTGGCGTCGACGTCGAGCGCGACATCGACTTCGATCGCCTTCACCGGCGGCTCGAGCGTCTCGAACTGGCTTTGCAGGAGCGAGGCCGGCATGTAGCGGTGCTGCCGCTGCTCGACGCGGCTGCGGATCAGCTCGAAGCTGCCGCGCAGGTAAACGATCGCGCCATCGGCGATTCCGGCGAGGAGCCGGCGGCGATACGCTTCCTTGAGCGCAGAGCAGGCGACGACCGCGTTCTTCTCCTGCCGCAGGATGCCGTTCAGCCGGTCGAGCCAGGGCCAGCGATCCTCGTCCTGCAGCGCGATGCCGGCGGCCATCTTCTTCACGTTCTCGGGCGGGTGGTAGTCGTCGCCGTCGATGAACTTCCAGCCGAGGCGCTTCGCCAGCGGCTCGCCCACGGTGTTCTTGCCCGAGCCCGACACCCCCATCACCAGCGCGATCATGGGCGCTTGTGGATGGCGTGCCCCCCGAAGCGCTGCCGCATCATGGCGATCAGCTTGTTCGCGCGGTCGGAGCGGCCCTGGCTGGAGAAGCGCGCCGTGAGCGCGGTGGTGATCACCGGCGCGGGAATGCCGAGCTCGATCGCCTCGAGCGCGGTCCAGCGCCCCGAGCCGGACTCGTCGATCACCGGCGCGACGCCCTCGAGCTCCTCGTTCTCCTCGAGGATCGAGCCGCACAGCTCCAGCAGCCAGGAGCGCACCACGCTGCCGTGGCGCCACGTCTGCGCCAGGCGCGCGGCGTCGATATCGAGCTCGGGGCGCGCGGCGAGCAGGGCGAAGCCCTCGGCGAGCGCCTGCATCATTCCGTATTCGATGCCGTTGTGGATCATCTTCGCGTAGTGGCCCGCGCCGCTCGGCCCGCAGTGCAGCCAGCCGCGGTCCTGGTCGGCGGCGAGAATGCGCGCGAAGGGCTCGAAGATCTCGATCGAGCGCGGCGTGCCGCCTAGCATCAGGCAGTAGCCGTGCTCGAGGCCGTGCACGCCGCCCGACACGCCGGCATCGATGTAGCGCAGCCCCTGCTGCGACAGCGCCATCGCGCGGCGCATCGAGTCGCGGTAGTGGCTGTTGCCGGCGTCGATGATGGTGTCGCCCGAGGAGCAGAGCGGCAGCAGGTCCTTCACCGTGTTCTCCACCGGGTCGCCGGCGGGGAGCATGACGAGGATGACGCGCTCGCCCGACAGCCGGGCGCACAGCGCGGCGAGGTTCTCGGCGCAGTCGATGCCGGTTTCGCCGGCCAGCGCCTTGCGCGCCTCCTCCGAGCGGTCGTAGCAGATGACGTGCGCGCCGCCGCGCGCCAGGCGCCGCGCCATGCCCGCGCCCATCCGGCCCAATCCGACGATTCCGATCTCCATGGCTTCTCCAGAACGAGTCGGACGATTCTAGGGTCTGTATCAAGCAATGGACTATCTCGATTTGCTGCAGTGGCCCGCCATGGCGGTCACTGTCGTCGCCGCGTGGCTGGTCGCGTCGCGGATCCCGCACAAGCGCGCCGTCGGCTTCTGGTGCTTCCTCGCCGGCAACATCCTGTGGGTGGCCTGGGGAATCCACGACCGCGCCTACGCGCTGATCGGCCTGCAGTTCTTCCTCGCCGCGCTCAATGCGCGCGGCATCTACAAGAACGAGTGAGCGAGGCGCTCCGCCAGCGTCTCGGGTGAGAGGATCGTTTCGACGCCGGTGAAGCTGCGCAGCCAGGTGAGCTGGCGCTTCGCGAGCTGGCGGGTCGCGGCGACGCCGCGGCTGCGCAGCTCGTCCTCGCCGAACCGGCCCTCGAGAAATTCCCAGACCTGCCGGTAGCCCACCGCGCGCATGCTCGGCAGCGCGGGATGCAGGGTAAAGCGGGATTTCAGGGACCGCACCTCGTCGACCAGCCCCGCGGCGAGCATCGCGTCGAAGCGTGCGGCGATGCGCGCGTGGAGTTGTGCCCTCTCCGGGACGAGCGCGAGCGCCTTGAGCGCGAAAGGCAGCGGCGCGTCCTTGCGCAGCTGGATCTTCGACAGCGGCTCCCCGGTCAGCTTCCAGACCTCGAGCGCGCGCTGAATGCGCTGCGCGTCGTTCGGCTGGATGCGCTGCGCCGCCTCGGGGTCGACCTTCGCGAGCTCGGCGTGCAGGCTCGGCCAGCCGCGGCGCGCGGCGCTGAGATCGAGCTCGGCGCGCAGCTCGGGGTCCGCGCCGGGCATGGCGGCGAGGCCGCTCGTCAGCGCGCGGTAATAGAGCATCGTGCCGCCGACCAGCACCGGGATTCTGTTTTTCTTCAGAATTTCAGCAACGACCTCAACCGCCGCATCGCGCCAGCGGCCGACGGAGTAGGCCTCGTGCGGATCGATCAGGTCGATCAGGTGATGCGGAACGCGCTCGCGCTCAGCGGCCGTCGGCTTGGCGGTGCCGATGTCCATGCCGCGGTAGACCTGCGCCGAGTCCATGGCGACGATCTCCAGCGGCAGCTTGCCGGCGAGATCGAGCGCGAGGCGCGACTTGCCGCTCGCGGTCGGCCCGAGCAGGACGAAGGCGGTACCCGGCAAGCTAGCGACCGCCGGTGACGTCGACGATGGCGCCGGTGGTGTACGAGGCCTCGTCGGACGCCACCCACAGGACGGCCTGGGCGACTTCCTCCGGCTCGCCGGGTCGCGCGAGGGGCGCTGTGGCGCCAATGCGCTCCAGGCGCGCCGGGTCGCCGCTGGTCGCATGGATCTCGGTGCGTATCACCCCCGGGCGCACCGCATTGACGCGGATGCCTTCGGCGGCCACTTCCTTCGCAAGGCCGATGGTGAAGGTGTCGATCGCGCCCTTCGCCGAGGCATAGTCGACGTAGTCGCCGGGCGAGCCGAGGCGCGCGGCGGCGGAGGAGAGATTGACGATGACGCCGCCGGAACCGCCGTGGCGCTTCGACATGCGCTTGATCGCCTCGCGCGCGCAGAGAAAGCTGCCGATGACGTTGACGGCGAACATGCGCTGCAGCCGCTGGATCGACATGTCCTCCACCCGCGAGCGGACGTCGACGATGCCGGCGTTGTTGATCAGCGCGGT
>DATNCP010000010.1:0-2879 GCA_035607175.1 Burkholderiales bacterium | reverse complement strand
TCAACACGCCGCCGCTGATGACCATCCCGATCGAGCGCACCGCGCAGTTCGGCGGCCCGCAGCGTTTCGAGCTGCTCGGCAACATCATCGACGATCCCTGCAACTTCGCCGTGCACGCCGACCTGCCGATCCGCGACCTGAGGGAGCTCGCGGCGTACGCGCGCGCCAATCCCGGCAAGGTGACGGTCGGCTCGACGGGCATCGGCTCGGACGACCACCTGGTGATGCTGATGTTCGAGCGCGCGGCGAAAGTGAAGATGACCCACATCCCGTACAAGGGCTCGGCCGACGTGCGCGCCGCGATCCAGTCCGGGCAGCTCACCGTCGCGGCGATGAACGTCGGCGAGGCGCTGCAGAGCATCCGCGGCGGCGCGCCGATGCGCAACATCGGCCAGTTCGCGCCGGCGCGCTCCAACCTCGCGCCCGACCTGCCGACCGCGCGCGAGCAGGGCTTCGACATCGTGCTCTCGTCCTTGCGCGGCATGGCCGCTCCCAAAGGCATTCCGGCCGACATCCGCGAGCGCCTGGTGAAGGCAGTCGCGAGCGCCGTAGCCGATCCGGAATTCCAGGCCCAGGCGACGAAATTCTTCGCACCGCTGCGCTTCCTCACGCCGGCGCAGTTCGAAGGCGAGATCCGCGACGCCGAAGCCGGCTTCCGGCAGATGTGGAAGGAGCTGCCCTGGGCCGAGAAGTAGCCTAGGAGCGCAGCACCTGTCCGGCGCTTGCGCCGGTGAGCGCGCCCTTCTCCCACGTCACCTCGCCGTTGACGAGCGTGTACTCGATGCCGCGCGAGCGCATCACCATGCGCTTCGCGCCGCCCGGCAGGTCGTAGAGGCGCTCGGGCCGGCCGCCCGAAGCCACTTCTTCCGCTGAAAAAATGACGAGGTCGGCGGCGAGGCCCGGTTTGATCCGGCCTCTGTCGCGTATTCCGAAAAGATCGGCGGGATCGGACGTCATGCGCCGGATCGCCTCCTCCAGAGTCAGCACTTTTCTCTCGCGCACCCAGGTGCCGAGCACGTAGGTCGGATAGCCCGAGTCGCACAGCATGTCGAGGTGCGCGCCGCCGTCGCCGAGGCCGAGCAGGATGCTCTTGTCGTTCAGCATCTCCGCCATCCGGTCGACGCGATTGTTGAACGACTTCATGGTGAATTCGTTCTCGAGGTCATCGGCCAGCGTGAGGTCGAGGAACGCGTCCACGCCGTCCTTGCCCTGCTCCAGCGCGAGCTCGGCCACGGTCTTGCCTTCGTGCTGCTTCAGCGCCGGGTTCTTGACCTCGTGCACGGCGATGCGCGACCAGTTGCCGAAGCCGATCGGGTTCTTCAGCTCTTCTCGGAATTGATTTCTAAAAGAAATATTTCCATAAACCGCGGCTTGAGCCTCCTTCGATTTGTCCGCGAACACGGCCTTCCACGACGGAAAGCCGGCGAAGGAGAACGGGTTGCGCATGTTCACCTCGCGCGTCAGTGGCAGCGGCGAGGTCTGCGGCCGCGCGCCGCGCGCGATCAGCGGCGCCGCCTTGCGCAGCGAGGTGCGCACCGCCTCGGAGATGTCGTCGCGGTCGAAGAAAGCGATGACGGTGATCGGCCGGCCGCTCTCGGCGAGCATGAAATCGAGCAGCTCGAGCTCCGGCTCGTCGAGCACGCCGATCTGCTTCGTCATCGCGATCTCGATCGCGCCCTTCTTCCGCTCGCGCAGCGCGTTGCAATAGGCCTTCAGCTCCTCGCGGCTGGCGTTTCTGCAGGCGAGCGGGCGGCCGCCGTAACCCATGTGCTGGTTGAGCAGCGTGCTCGAGAAGCCGAACGCGCCGGCATCCATGGCCTCCCCAAGAAGGGCCTTGATCTTCTGCGTCTCTTCCGGGGTAGCGGATCTTTCAAGAGAATCCTCGTGCATCACGTAGTGCCGGAGCGGCGTGAGCGGCGCGAGGAACGCGAGGTTGAGCGCCGGCTTGCGCTTCGCCGCCGCGTCCAGGTACTGCGGGAAGGTTTCCCAGTCCCAGGTGATGCCGGCGTTCAACACTTCGAACGGGATCGCCTCGACGTTCACTAGGTCGCGCATCGCGATCTCGCGCGCCGCGGGCCGGCAGGGCGCGATGCCGACGCCGCAATTCCCCATCACCACCGTCGTCACGCCGTGCCAGCTCGAGGGCGTGGTCGCCCCGTCCCAGCAGATCTGCGCGTCGTAGTGGGTGTGCGGGTCGATGAAGCCCGGCGCCACAACCAGGCCTTGGGCATCGATCGTTCTAGCCGCCTTGCCCTTGTATTCCCCAATTTCAACAATTCGTTTGCGGGAAACGGCAACATCGGCTCGCCTCCCCGGCGCGCCGGTCCCGTCGATGACGGTGCCGTTCCGGATTACGATGTCGCAACTCACCGGGGAATCATACGCAAACCATGGAAGAACTCCTGCACGAAATGCGCGACGGCGTCGCGTACGTCACCCTCAACCGCCCGCAGGCGAGGAACGCGCTCACCTTCGCGATGTACGAGCGCCTGGCCGAAATCTGCACCAGCGCCAACAGCGACCGCTCGGTGAAGGCGATCCTGATCACCGGCGCCGGCGACAAGGCGTTCGCCGCCGGCACCGACATCTCGCAGTTCCGCGCCTTCGACAAGGAGCAGGACGCGCTCGACTACGAGGCGCGCATCGACCGGGTGATGAACGCGCTCGAGCGCTGCCGCGTGCCGACCATCGCCGCGATCCACGGCGCCTGCACCGGCGGCGGCGCGAGCATCGCCGCCTGCTGCGACCTGCGCATCGGCTCGAAGGCGATGAAGTACGGCTTCCCGGTGGCGCGCACGCTCGGCAACTGCCTTTCGCTCTCGAGCTACACGCGGCTCGTGTACCTCGTCGGCCCGGCGCTGGTGAAGGACATCGTCTTC
>DATNCP010000216.1:0-11214 GCA_035607175.1 Burkholderiales bacterium | reverse complement strand
CCGCAATCCGGGGCCGAATTCGCCGACGACCTGGAGCGCGTGTGCACGCTGCACGATCCGTCGACCATTGCCGCGGTGATCGTCGAGCCGGTCGCGGGCTCCGCCGGCGTGCTGGTGCCGCCGCAGGGCTACCTGCAACGCCTGCGCGAGATCTGCACCAAGCACGGCATCCTGCTCATCTTCGACGAGGTGATCACCGGCTTCGGCCGCCTCGGCCAGCCGTTCGCGAGCCAGCGATTCGGCGTCACGCCCGACCTTTTCACGATCGCGAAGGGCATGACCAACGGCACCGTGCCGATGGGCGCGGTGTTCGCCAAGGACTCCATCTACGACACGTTCATGGATGCGCCCGAGGGGATCGAGCTCTTCCACGGCTACACGTACTCGGGTCATCCGCTCGCCTGCGCCGCGGGCATCGCCACGCTCGACACCTACGCGGATGAAGGGCTGCTGACGCGCGGCCAGTCACTCGAGAAGCACTTCGAGGACTGCCTGCACGCCCTCAAGGGCAGCCGCCATGTCCTCGACGCGCGCAACATCGGCCTGATGGGCGCGGTCGAGCTCGAGCCGCGGCCCGGCGCGCCCGGCAAGCGCGCCTACGAAGCCTTCCTCAAGGTCTTCGAAGCGGGCGTACTGATCCGCTGGACCGGAGATATCCTCGCCTTCTCGCCGCCGCTCATCGTCGAGAAGGCGCAGCTCGACCGCATCTTCGACACCGTCCGGGAAGCTCTCAAGGCAGTCCAGTAATAGAAAAGGGCGCCGAAGCGCCCCTTTCTCCCTTTTTTCTTCTTTTGGTTTTTGTTACTTGGCGGCGACCTTGTGGACGCCCAGCCGCCGGCCGCGGGCCGGCTGCTTCAGGCGCGCCGGAGTCACCAGATCCCGGACGAAATTCGGCAGGGCGAACACGCCCTCGTGGGTCTCGCCGTTGTAGTAGCGCAGTTCCTGCATCTTGCGCGCCTCGATGCGGCGGTCGATCTCGTCGGCGGTGAAGGCCTTGGGATCGAGCTTGTCGGAGCACACCGCCATCGCCCACAGCGACCCGTAGAGCGGGATGTACATGGTGTACACGCGGACGATGCGGAACAGCCCGTTCAGCCGCTGGGCGAGCTCGGCCACGCGCGCCGGCTGCGCCACCGGCGAGCCGAGGTGCAGGGTCAGCGCGCCGCCGGGCGCGAGCGTCGCGCGGATCTGCTGCAGGAACTCGGCTGAATACAGGGCCGCCGCGGGTCCCACCGGATCGTTCAGGTCCATGGCGACGAGGTCGAACTTCTCGTGCGTCTCGCGCACGTACCTCATCCCGTCCTCGATCAGCACCTTGAGCTTCGGGTTGTCGAACACGCCGTTGTGCACCGCCTTGAAGTGCTCCTTGGCGACGGTGATCACGTCGGCGTCGATCTCGACCATCGTCACCTGCTCGACGGTCGGATGCTTCAGCGCCTCTTCCGAGGAGCCGCCGTCGCCGCCGCCGATGATCAGCACCTTCTTCGGCGCGGCATGGGCCGTCAGCGCCGGGTGGATGAGGTTCTCGTGGTAGACGAACTCTTCCTTCTCGGAGGTCATGTTGAACCCGTCGAGGCGGAAAATCTTGCCGTAGTGCGGCGTGTCGTAGATCTGCATCTTCTGGAACTTGGTCTGCCACTCGCCGATCTGCTTGTCGGCGCGGATGTAGAACCCGGTGGTGGCGTTGAGCGGCTCCATCAGCATGTGCTCGCCGCGGTCGATCTCGTGCTTCGCCACCTCGGTGGGCTGGAAGTGCTCGACCAGCTGGTCGAACAGCTTCTTCGCCTTGGCCGAGTTGTCGGCGCTGTAGTTGCAGACGTAGACGTCGAGCGTCAGCCCCTGGCGCTCGGGCCAGGTGTGGATCGCCAGGTGGGATTCCGCGAGCACGACGGTGCCCGTGAAGCCGCCGCCATCGAAGGTGTGGAACGTCGCGTCCATGGTCGTGAGGCCGGACGCAGACACCATCTCGAGGCATTTGGCGCGGAAGCGCTCGCCATCCAGGAGTAGCTGCGGATCGCAGCGGCAGCCGGTGAGGTCACCGATGAGATGCAGACCGTTCATCTTATTTACACCTCCAAAATGCGAAGGCGAGGCCCGCGTGAGCAGCCTCGCCTTCCATCCGCGCCTTGCGGCGCAAACAGCGCTCTTCAATCGCGCTCAATTCGTTCAAAACCTCCTAAACGTTTTGCCGCAGCTCATTGACAACTGCATCAATCAGTCTGCGAGCGATCGAGATTCTGCTCGGAAGTTTCGGCAATTGCAATACTTCGAACCACCTAGCGTCCTCGATTTCCGCGTCTTGCAGCTTCAGATCGCCGTCGAGCCAGTCGCAGACGAACGCGATCATCAGCGAGTGCGGGAACGGCCACGACTGGCTGGCGAAGTAGCGGATGTTGTTTACGCGCACGCCGACTTCCTCGGCGACTTCGCGCGCGAGGCACTGCTCGAGCGACTCTCCCGGCTCGGCAAAGCCGGCCAGCGCGCTGTACATCCCGGGCGGAAAGTGCGGGCTGCGGCCAAGCAGGATCTGCCGACCGCGCTTCACCAGCGCCATGATCGCCGGCGCCACCCTCGGGTAGGCGGAGAGCTTGCAGGCGGGGCAGACGCGCACCCGCTCGTCGGGTTTCGCCTCTGTAGGCGTGCCGCAGCGCCCGCAGAACTGGTGCGTGCGGTCCCAGTCGACAAGCTGGATGGCGCGCCCGGCGAGGGCGAAGTGCGCGTCGTCGAGCACGCTGAACAGCGTTCGCAGGCCTTCCCAGGACATCCCGGCCGGCGCCGCCGCCTCCCTGGGCAGCTCGGCCGCCCAGCAATCGCGGCCGCCCAGACGCCCTAGATATAGGCTCCGGACGGGCCCTGAACCCAACCAGTTGTGGTTTTTTTGCAACGGCAACCTCGCCCAAGCGGGGCGGGCTTTGACCCGGAGATCGTCGCTCGGGACTGTCAGCGGGCCGAGTTCGACCAGCAGATCGGTGCCGCGGAAGACAAACCAGTGCGCTTCTCCCGGCCGCTCGCAGGAAACGAGCTGCTCAAAATCGGGAGGCCGTCCGAAGGGGAGTTCGTGCATGCGCTGAGTATAATTTGCGCTTCCCGATGGATTCGCCCGTAGCGCCCCGCCAGGCCGCGTCAGATACAGAGCTTGCCAACGCCATCCGCGCGCTGGCGATGGACGCGGTGGAGGCGGCCAAGTCGGGCCACCCGGGCATGCCGATGGGCATGGCCGAGATCGCGGTGGCCCTCTGGAAGCGCCACCTCCGGCACAACCCCGCCAATCCCGCCTGGCCGAACCGCGACCGTTTCGTGCTCTCCAACGGGCACGGCTCGATGCTCCTCTACAGCCTGCTGCACCTCACCGGCTACGACCTGCCGATCGAGGAGCTGAAGCGCTTCCGCCAGCTCGGCTCGAAGACGCCGGGGCACCCGGAGTACGGCTACGCCCCGGGGGTGGAGACCACCACCGGCCCGCTCGGACAGGGATTCGCCAACGCGGTCGGCATGGCGCTCGCCGAGACCCTGCTCGCCGCCGAGTTCAACCGCCCGGGAGCGGAGCTGGTCGAGCACTACACCTACGTCTTCATGGGCGACGGTTGCATGATGGAGGGGATCTCGCACGAGGCCGCTTCGCTCGCCGGTACCCTCGGCCTGGGCAAGCTCGTCGCCTTCTACGACGACAACGGCATCTCGATCGACTCCGACAAGGGCCAGATCAAGAGCTGGTACACCGACGACGTGCCTAAGCGCTTCGCCGCCTATGGCTGGCAGGTCATCCACAGCGTCGACGGCCACGACGTCGAGGCGGTCGACCGCGCGATCCGCAAAGCGAAGCGCGAGAAGGCCCGTCCGACCCTCATCTGCTGCAAGACGGTGATCGCCAAGGGCGCGCCAAAGAAGGCCAATACCGGCGCCGCGCATGGCGCACCGCTCGGCGCCGAGGAGATCGCCGCCACCCGCGCCGCCATCGGCTGGGCGCACCCGCCCTTCGTCGTCCCCGACACCGTGCGCGCGGGTTGGGATGCCAGGGAAACGGGCAAGCGGGCCGAGCGCCGCTGGAACCGGGTGTTCAAGGACTACCAGAAGCAGTTTCCTGCCGAGGCGGCCGAATTCACGCGCCGGACGGCCGGTCAGCTGCCTTCCGGGTCGAAAGAGGTCTTCAGGAAGCTGCTGGAAGAAACCAGCCAGAAGGCGGAGACCATCCCCACCCGCAAGGCGTCGCAGAACGCGCTCGAAGCGCTGGTGCCGGCGCTGCCCGAGCTCGTCGGCGGATCGGCCGACCTGACCGGGTCGAACCTGACCATGGTGAAGGCGTCGCGCGCGGTCGCGCCGGGCGCCGTGAAGGGGAATCACATCTTCTACGGCGTGCGCGAGTTCGGCATGTGCGCCGTGATGAACGGCCTCAGCCTGCACGGCGGGCTCATCCCCTACGGCGGCACCTTCCTCGTCTTCTCCGACTATGCGCGCAACGCGCTGCGCATGGCGGCGCTGATGAAGATCCGCGTGATCTACGTCTTCACCCACGACTCGATCGGCCTGGGCGAGGACGGGCCGACGCACCAGCCCGTCGAGCACGCGGCGACGCTGCGGCTCATCCCGAACATGGATGTCTGGCGCCCCTGCGACAGCGTCGAGACGGTGGTGGCCTGGCAGGCCGCGCTCGAGCGCGCCAAGGGCCCGACCGCGCTGCTGCTCTCGCGCCAGAACCTGGCCTTCATGAAAAGAGAAAAGGTCGAGGAGATCGCGCGCGGCGGTTACGTGCTGGCCGACGCGGTGTCGCCGAAGGCCGTCATCATCGCCACCGGCTCCGAGGTGCAGCCGGCGCTCGCCGCCCAGCAGCAGCTCGCGCAGGCCGGCATCGCCGTGCGGCTGGTCTCGATGCCGTCGACGAGCGTTTTCGACCGCCAGGACGCGGCCTACCGGAACTCGGTGCTGCCGGCGCAACTCCCAAAGGTAGCGGTCGAGGCCGGCGTCGGCGACTATTGGCGCAAGTACGTCGGGCTCGACGGCGCGGTGGTCGGCATGGACCGCTTCGGCGAGTCCGCACCGGCGGGCGACCTCTTCAAGCACTTCGGTTTCACCGCGGAAAACATCGCAAAAGCTGTCCGGAGCACCTTAGGAGAATCGAGTCGATGATCAAGGTAGCAATCAACGGTTTCGGCCGCATCGGCAGGAATGTCCTGCGCGCCCACTACGAAGGCGGCAAGAAGCACGGCCTGCAGTTCGTGGCCATCAACGACCTGGGCGATGCGAAGACCAACGCGCATCTCCTGCGGCACGACACGGCCCACGGGGCTTTTCCCGGCTCCGTGGAAGTGAAGGACAAGGCGATCGTGGTGAACGGCGACTCGATCCAGGTGGTCGCCGAGCGCGATCCCGCCAAGCTGCCCTGGAAGGCGCTCGGCGTCGACCTGGTCATGGAGTGCACCGGGTTTTTCACCAGCAAGGCCAAGGCGGGAGCTCACCTGCAGGCCGGGGCGAAGAAAGTGATCATCTCGGCGCCCGGCGACAAGGACGTGGACCGCACCATCGTCATGGGCGTCAATCACCAGACTCTCAAGGCGTCGGATACGGTGATCTCCAACGCTTCGTGCACCACCAACTGCCTCGCGCCGCTGGTGAAGGCGCTCGACGATCGCATCGGCGTGGTGTCGGGCCTGATGAACACGATCCACTCGTTCACCAACGACCAGGTGCTGACCGACGTCTACCACAGCGACCTGCGCCGGGCGCGCGCGGCCGGGCACAACATGATTCCCACCAAGACCGGCGCGGCGGCGGCGGTGGGGCTGGTGCTGCCGCACCTGAACGGCAAGCTCGACGGCTTCTCGATCCGCGTGCCGACCATCAACGTCTCCATCGTCGACCTCACCTTCGTGGCGAAGAAGCCGACCACGGTGGAAGCCGTCAACGCGGCGGTGAAGCAGGCGTCGGAAACCGACCTCAAGGGCATCCTCGAGTACTGCACCGAGCCGCTGGTCTCGTCGGACTTCAACCACAACCCGGCCAGCTCGATCCTCGACGCCGGCCTGACGCGGGTCTCCGAGGGCACGCTGGTCAAGGTGGGCGCCTGGTACGACAACGAGTGGGGCTTCTCCAACCGCATGCTCGATGCCACCGTCGCGCTCATGAACGCGAAGTGAGGTTTCGTCGCATGGCGGAGGTCGACCTCCGCGGCAAGCGCGTCTTCATCCGCGCCGACCTCAACGTGCCCTGCGAGGGCGGGCGCATCACCGACGACACGCGCATCCGCGCCTCGGTGCCCGGCATCCAGCTCGCGCTGAAGGCCGGCGCGGCGGTGATGGTCACCTCGCACCTCGGCCGGCCCAAGGAAGGCGCGTTCGATCCCGGCGAATCGCTGGCGCCGGTCGCGCGCCGTCTTGCCGAGCTCCTCGAGAAGGAGGTACCGCTGCTGCGCGACTGGCTGGGCGGCGTCAAGGTCGCCGCCGGCGAAATCGTGATGCTGGAGAACTGCCGCTTCAACAAGGGCGAGAAGGCGGACGACGAGGGCCTGGCGGGGAAAATCGCCGCGCTGTGCGACGTCTACGTCAACGATGCGTTCGGCACCGCGCACCGCGCCGAGGCGACGACGCACGGCGTGGCGCGCTTCGCGAAAGTCGCCTGCGCCGGGCCGCTGATGGCGGCGGAACTGGACGCTCTATCAAAATCACTATCAAACCCGGCGCGGCCGCTGGTTGCGGTGGTCGGCGGCTCCAAGGTCTCGACCAAGCTCACGGTGCTCGCCGAGCTGGCGAAGAAAGTGGACGTGCTGATCGTCGGCGGCGGCATTGCCAACACCTTCCTGCTCGCGGCGGGCAGGCCGATCGGCAAATCGCTCGCCGAGCCCGGCCTGGTGGAGGAAGCGAAGCGGATCGCCGCTGCAACACAGGTGCCGCTGCCCGAGGACGTCGTGGTCGCGGTCGAGGCCTCGGCGCGCGCGCGCAGCATGATCAAGGCGCCGCAGGATGTGCAGCCCGACGAGATGATCCTCGACATCGGCCCGAAGACCGGCGCGGCGTTCGCGGCGAAGCTGAAGGGCGCCGGCACCATCGTCTGGAACGGACCGGTCGGCGTGTTCGAAATCGATGCCTTCGCCAAGGGCACGCATGCGCTCGGCCAGGCGATCGCCGAGTCGAAGGCGTTCTCGATCGCCGGCGGCGGCGACACGCTCGCCGCGATCGCCAAGTTCGGCCTGGAGAACCGCATTTCCTACATCTCGACGGGCGGCGGCGCGTTCCTCGAGTTCCTCGAAGGCAAGACTCTTCCGGCCGTCGCGGCGCTCGAGGCCAGGGCCGAGCGTTAATTGGCGCGCGCTTGAGAATTTCGTCGGCGATCGTCGGGCGCGAGGCGGGACCCGACCCGCAGCGCATCGACAAGCGCTGGCTGATGGCCTACAACGCCGCGCTCGGCGAAGTGAGCGACCAGCCGCACCCGCTGTTCCCGGTCTGCTACGAATGGCCGGCGACGCAGGCGCTGCGCAAGTCGACCGGGCTGCAGGAGATCAACGCGCGCCTCGTGCATGCCCAGCACGATCTGACGATTCATCGCCCGCTCCGCGAAGAGAAGCTCCTGGTGAGGGGCAGCGTCATCGCGTGCCTGCAGCGCAAGCCGGGGACGCTGGTCGTTTTTCGCTTCGAGACGCGGGACGAAAAGGGCGAGCCCGTGAGCACGAGCCACTACGGCATGCTGTATCGCGGGGTGATGCTCGACGGCGGCGATCGCGGCACCGCTTCGATCGAGGATCCGCGGCCGCTTGAAAGAGACTTGCCGTTGATCGGGACCCTTTCCGTCGCCGCGACGGCCGGGCATGTCTACACCGAGTGCGCGCGCATCTGGAACCCGATCCACACCGACCCGGAATACGCCCGGGCTGCCGGGCTGCCGGGCATCATCCTGCACGGCACCGCCACGCTGGCGCTTTCCGTCTCGAAGATTCTCGAAAAGCTGAAGATCGAACTGAAGCGAGTGCGCTGCCGCTTCGCCGGCATGGTGCCGATGCCGAGCACGCTCGCGGTGCACGCGTCGCGAGGCGGCGACGAGATCCTTTTCGAGACGCGCGACGAAAAAGGGCAGGCGGTCATCGAGCGCGGGCGAATCGGCTAGAATCGTCAGGACGTCCTTCATGCTCCGCAGTACAAAAATCGTCGCCACCCTGGGGCCCGCATCGAGCGATCCGGCCGTGCTGGAACGCATGGTGCGCGCCGGCGTCGACGTGGTGCGGCTCAACTTCTCGCACGGCACCGCGCAGGACCACGAGAACCGGGCGAAGCTGATCAAGGAGATCGCCTCCAAGCTCGGCCGCACGGTGGCGATCCTGTGCGACCTGCAGGGACCGAAGATCCGCGTCGGCAAGTTCAAGGAAGGCAAGGTCGCGCTCGAGAAGGGGCAGAAGTTCGTGCTCGATGCCGGCTGCGAGATGGGCGACGGCAACCGCTCCGGGCTCGACTACAAGGAGCTGCCGCGCGACGTCGTGGCCGGCGCGGTGCTGCTGCTCGACGACGGCAAGATCGTGCTCGACGTGATCGACGTGCGCGGCGAGGAAGTACACACCACGGTGCGCCATGGCGGCGTGCTCTCCAACAACAAGGGCATCAACCGCCAGGGCGGCGGGCTGACGGCGCCGGCGCTCACCGCCAAGGACATGGAGGACATCCGGACCGCGGCGAAGATCCAGGCCGACTACCTCGCGGTGTCGTTCCCGAAGAGCGGCGCCGACATGTACATGGCGCGCGAGCTGATGCGCGCCGCCGGCGGCAAGGCCTTCCTGATCGCCAAGATCGAGCGTGCCGAGGCGGTGGGCGAAGCCGCGCTGCTCGACATCATGCGCGGCTCCGACGGCATCATGGTGGCGCGCGGCGACCTGGCGGTCGAAGTCGGCGACGCATCGGTGCCGGCGCTGCAGAAAAAGATGATCCGGCTCGCGCGCCAGGAGAACAAGCTCACCATCACCGCGACGCAGATGATGGAATCGATGATCTCGAGCCCGGTGCCGACGCGCGCCGAGGTCTCCGACGTCGCCAACGCGGTGCTCGACGGCACCGACGCGGTGATGCTCTCGGCGGAGAGCGCGAGCGGCAAGTACCCGGTCGAGACGATCGAAGCCATGCACCGCATCTGCGTCGAGGTCGAGCAGACTCAGCCGCTCAGCCTGGAGCAGGATTTCCTCGACCGCGTCTTCACGCGCGTCGACCAGTCGATCGCCATGGCGGCGCTCTTCACCGCCTACCACCTGAAAGTGAAGTGCATCGCCTCGCTGACCGAGTCGGGCTCGACCGCGCTGTGGATGAGCCGCCTCAACTGCGGCGTGCCGATCTACGCGCTGACATCGCAGACCGCGACGCGCTACCGCTGCGCGCTCTTCCGCGACGTGTTTCCGCTGATGGTGAAATACGTCGGCCACGACCGCGAGGAGCTGCTCGCCGAGGCGGAGAAGGTGCTGTTCGCGAACAACGTCGTGAAGGAAGGCGACCTGATCGTCCTGACGATCGGCGAGCCGATCGGCAAGGCGGGCGGCACCAACACCATGAAAATCGTCAAAGCCGGGGAGCACTACAAGCCATGAACCGCCGCGCCGAGCTCGCCTCGAAATTCATCGACGTCGCGAACCTGCCCTGGGAGAAGACGCGCTACGCGGGCATCGAGCAGAAGACGCTGCTGGTGGAAAAGGAAACCGGCCTGCTCACCGCGCTGATGCGCATGGCGCCGGGCGCGCGGCTGCCCGACCACGAGCACGTGAAGATCGAGCAGACCTACGTTCTCGAGGGTAGCCTCGTCTGCCCCGAGGGCGAGTGCAAGGCCGGCCAGTTCGTTTGGCGCCCGGCGGGCAGCCGCCACGAGGCGTGGGCCGGGCCGAAGGGCGGACTCTTCCTCGCCATGTTCCAGATGCCGAACAAGTTCTTCCAGGGCGACGGCAAGGTCACGGACTTCCTCGGCAACGACTGGAACGCCAACTGGGGTGCCGCGCAGAAGAAGTAGGCGATGCGCATCGCGCTGTGCAACGAAGTCATTGCGCCGATGCCGTTCCCGCGGCAATGCGAGTACGCGAAGAAGCTCGGCTACGACGGCCTCGAGGTCGCGCCCTACACGCTTTCCGATGAGCCGCACCGCATGGGCTCGGGCCAGATCGCCGCGGCGCGCGCCGCGGCCCGCGAGGCCGGCATCGAAGTCACCGGCCTTCACTGGCTCCTGATCAAGCCGGCCGGACTGTCGATCACCAGCAAGGACGGGAAGGTCAGGCGGCGAACCCTCGACGTGATGCTGGCGCTGATCGACCAGTGCGCGGAGCTCGGCGGGCGCTACCTCGTGCACGGCTCGCCGCACCAGCGGCGCATCGAGCCCGGCGAGACGCGCGCGGCGGCGATGCAGCGCGCCGAGGAATGCTTCGCCGCGGCCGCCGAGCGGGCGCAGAAGGCGGGCGTTGTCTATTGCATCGAGCCGCTGTCCCCGGAACAGACGCCGCTCATCAATACCGTCGAGGAAGCCGCCGCGATCGTGGCGAAGATCGGCAGTCCCTCCCTGAAAACCATGCTCGACTGCAGCGCCGCGGCGCGCAGCGAGAAGGAAGCCGTACCCGCGCTGCTCGCCCGCTGGCTGCCCAAGGGCGTGATCGCGCATGTGCAGGTCAACGACCGCAACCGCCAGGGCCCGGGGCAGGGCGAGCTGCGCTTCGCGCCGCTCTTCGCCGCGCTGAAGCGCCACGGCTACGCCGGTGATATCGCGGTGGAGCCCTTCGACTACGTGCCCGACGGGCCCGCTGCGGCGGCCCGCGCCATCGGCTACTTGCGCGGCATACTGGAGGCGCTCGAATGAACAAACGTATCGGCATCATCATGCACGGCGTCACCGGGCGCATGGGCATGAACCAGCACCTGGTGCGCTCGATCCTCGAGATCCGCAAGCAGGGCGGCGTCGCGCTCAAGGACGGCACCCGTCTCATGCCCGATCCGATCCTCGTCGGCCGCAACGCGGCGAAGGTCGAGGAGCTGGCGAGGAAGTACGGAATCCCCCGCTGGACCGCGGACCTCGAAGGTTCGCTGAAGAACAGGGCGGATGAAATTTTTTTCGACGCGGCGTCGACGCAACTGAGGCCGAAGCTGCTGAAGCAGGCCATCGCCGCCGGCAAGCACGTCTACTGCGAGAAGCCGGTCGCGACGACCCTCGCTCAGGCGGTGGATCTGTACAAGGCGGCGAAGAAGGCGCGCATCAAGCACGGCGTGGTGCAGGACA
>DATNCP010000177.1:0-5475 GCA_035607175.1 Burkholderiales bacterium | reverse complement strand
CCTCGCTGCTGGACAAGGAGTACTTGCGGGGAAGAGGAAAACTCATCGACCCGAAGCGTGCCCAGGACTTCGGCCCGGGCAAGCCACCCCAGGGCGGCACGGTCTACCTCGCCGCCGCCGACGCGAGCGGCATGATGGTGTCGATGATCCAGTCGAATTACA
Source organism: Burkholderiales bacterium (assembly GCA_035607175.1). Classification (GTDB taxonomy): domain Bacteria; phylum Pseudomonadota; class Gammaproteobacteria; order Burkholderiales; family SG8-39; genus SCGC-AG-212-J23. The sequence goes on along the minus strand of DATNCP010000177.1, from coordinate 5,313 downwards.
TGGGCTTCGGCTCCGGCGTCGTCGTGGACGGCATCTCGCTGCAGAACCGCGGCGCGACCTTCGTCGTGCAGCCCGGCCACCCGAACTGCGTCGGGCCGTCGAAGCGTCCCTACCAGACGATCATCCCGGGCTTCGTCACGCGCGACGGGCAGCCGGTGATGGCGTTCGGCGTGATGGGCGGCACGATGCAGCCGCAGGGCCACGCGCAAGTCATGGTGCGCATCGCCGACTACGGCCAGAGCCCGCAGGCCGCGTGCGACGGCCCGCGCTTCCGCTTCGTGCAGGGCATGGACGTCAGCGTCGAGGAAGGCCGCTTTCCTGCCAGCGTGATCGAGGACCTGCAGGGCCGCGGCCACCGCATCGTCACCGTGGACGATTACAACCAGTTCGGCTGCGCGCAGCTCATCTGGAAGCTCGACGGCGGCTACTGCACCGCGAGCGACCCGCGGCGCGACGGCCAGGCGGTGGGGTTCTGATGCTCAGGATCTGGGGAAGGGTCAACTCGGTCAACGTGAAGAAGGCACTTTGGTGCGCCGAAGAGCTCGGGCTCAAGTACGAGCGCATCGACGCCGGCATGCAGTTCGGCGTCACCAAGACGCCCGAGTACCTGCGCATGAATCCGAACTCGCTGGTGCCGACGATCGAGGACGACGGCTTTATCCTCTGGGAGTCGCACACCGTCGTCCGCTACCTCTCGGCGAAACACAGCATGGGCAAGCTCTGCCCGTCGGAGCTGAAGGCGCGCGCCGACGCCGAGCGCTGGATGGACTGGGCATTCACCTTCCAGAACGCGATGCGCGCGGTGTTCTGGGGCCTGATCCGCACCCCGGCTGAGAAGCGCGACGCCAAGGCGATCGAGGAAGGCCGCGTGAAGAGCAATCAGCTGGCAGCGGAAGTGCTGGAGCGAAACCTGGAGAAGCGCGCCTACGTCGGCGGCGAGGCCTTCACCATGGGCGACATCCCGATCGGCTGCGAAGTGCAGCGCTGGATGCGCTGCCCGATCGAGCGGCCGAGGCTGCCGAACGTCGAGGCCTGGTTCGACCGGCTGGGGCAACGCCCCGCCTTCAAGAAGTTCGTCGATATTCCACTGACCTAGCGCGCCAGGGCGAGCGGACGCTCGTCCTTGGGCAGGGTGCCGATCTTGTCGGCGCGCCGGTAGAACTCCGACAGGTCGCCGTTGCACGCCGCGAGCATCCGCTCGAACGCGGGAACCATCTCGGTATAGAGGGCGATCGAGACGAGGAAGGCGTTGTTCGGCTCCGCAGGCACGATGGCCGGGTAGTCCGCGCGCAGGCGGTCAAACTCGCCGCGCTTCTGCGCTGCCAGATTCTCGGGCGCGCCGCCCACAGCGTAAATCGAAGCGAGGCGCTCGCGCGTCTGGCGTACGCGCGCGGCAAATTCGCGCCTGCGCAGCTGCGAGGCGCGGAAAGCGGCGAGCTCGGCGCCGCGTCCCCCGGCCTCGAGCCAGCGGCGCACGCCCTCCTCCTCCACGGTCACGGCGAAGGATTCGTTGAACGCGGTGTCGTTCTTTGCGTAGACCTTCTGGTGCGCGAGCTCGTGGAACACCAGCCGCGCGAGCTGCGTGTCGGAGAAGCCGATGAAGGTCGAGAGCAGCGGGTCGTCGAACCAGCCGAGGGTGGAGTACGCGGCGACGCCGCCGACGTAGACGTCGTAGCCGCGCTTGCGCAAGTCCTCGGCATGGCGCTGCGCGTCGGCCTCGGAGAAGAAGCCGCGGTAGCTGACGCAGCCGGCGAAAGGAAAGCATTCCTGCTTCGCCGAGACCGAAAACTCGGCCGCGGCGTAGACATTCCAGACCACGTACGGCCGGTCGAGCTGCGCATAGGAGTGATAGCTGCCGTTGTCCGGCAGGCCAAGCCTGCGCGAGGCGAATTCGCGGATGCCGCGCGCTTTCAGCAACCGGCCGCGCAAGTCCTCCGGCGTGGCGGGATCGGCGAGCCAGTCGTCGACCGGGCGCGAGCGCGAGAAAAGCGAAAGCTGGCCGCCGATCGCCTGGCTGTAGTAGGAGATCGACTCGCAGCCGGCCACTGCGGCCGCGACGAGCAGCGCGGCGATGAGCCGCCACCTCATGCGAAGGTCCCGGTGCGCAGGAAGCGCTCGGCGAGGCGCCCGACGGCGGCCGAGGTGGCGAGCAGGCTATGCGCCACGGGCACCTGGACGGCGTCCGCCATGCCCACGACCGCGGTCTCCTCGACGCAGACCACGCCGTCGTTCAGGCCGGGCAGCCGGCCACCGACGAAGCGCGCCAGGCCGAAGGCAACCGTGCCGGCGACGACGCCGAGCGGCGCAGCGCGCCTCCAGCGCGCGTCGCGCGCTGCCCAGCACGACGCCGCATCGCCCATCATCCATCGGCCGACGCGCCCGACACCGAACCGGCGCCCGGCGAACGAGCCGCGTGCCGGCGAGCCGAGCAGCAGCGCGGAAGCGACCGGGATGTCGGCGTGGCGATTCAAGGTCTCGAGCACCAGCAGCCCGCCGAGGCTGTGGCCGACGAAATGCGCCGCGCGCGCGCCCATCGTCTCGCGCGCGAAGCGCGCCAGGCGCTCGACGTTGGCGTCGAAAGACGCGCGACCGCTGTAGGAAAAGAGGTGCGGTGCGTAGCCGGCGCGCTTGAGCCGCGCAGCGAGCAGCCAGAGCGTGCTCGCTGGCATCCACAGGCCCGGCGCGAGGACGACACCCTCTGTCACCTTGCCTTCGCCTTGCGCATCACCTCGAGCAGCGCCCGCGCGCGATGCACGATCGGATAGTCGATCATCTCGCCGTCCAGCTGGATTGCCGCCTCGCCTTTCGCCTCGGCCGCTGCGAACGCGGCGACGATGCGCTCGGCGCGCGAAATTTCCTCAACGCTCGGCAGATAGGCCTCGTTGACCGGCGCGATCTGGTCCGGGTGCACGCACAGCCGCCCCTGGAAGCCGCAGCGGCGGCTGCGCTCGAGGGCGCGGCGGAAAGCATCCGCCTCCTTGAAATGGAACCAGGGGCTGTCGATCGGGTTCTCCATGCCGGCGGCGCGCGACGACAGGACCAGGCGCGCGCGCGCATCATCCAACTCCGCTTCTTCCAATGTGGGCGAGAGGCCGACATCGTTGGCATAGTCGCCGGCGCCGAAGGCGACGCGCTTCACGCGCCAGGCGCCCTTGTAGGGGCGAAGGCTTCTCGCTTGCAAGATGCGGTCCACGCGCTGCACGCCGGCCGCGGTCTCGATGATCGGTATCAGGTCGATCGAGCCCTCGGCAATGTTCTGCTCGCGCTCGAGGCTCGCCATCACCCAGTCCACCGCATGCAGGTCGGCCGCGCTCTCGATCTTCGGCACGATCACGCCGTCGACGCGCGCGTGCAGAGTCTCGGTCAGATCGCGGAAGCAGAACGGCGTCGAGGGCGCGTTCACACGCAGGTAGCCGCGCGGCTTGCGCGGCCCGCGCAGCGCCTCGGCGACGGCCTTGCGCGCGCCAGGCTTGTCGGACGGCGCGACCGAGTCCTCGAGGTCGAGGATGACCGCATCCGCCGCAAGCGTCAGGGCTTTCTCGACGCGCCGCGGCACATTGGCGGGCGCAAACAGGAATGAGCGATTCATCGGAGCTCCTGGCGATCCTTCCATTGAGGATAGGGTTGCAGCGGCTGCGCAGTCTCGAGGCCGAACGGCCAGACCACCTGCGCGCGGCCGCGTTGGATCTGCGCCACGGCCGGGACGATGCCCAACTGCTGGCCGTTGGCCCCCACCCGGTAGGTTCCGAGTGGCGTCTCGGTCTGCAGGTCGGCGAGCGCGGCGCGCACCTTGTCGGTCTCGAGCGTGCCGGCACGACGCACAGCCTCGCCGAGCACGCTGCCGGCGACGTAGCCCTCGGCGGCGGCGAGACCGGGCGGCGCCGACCATTTTGCGGTGAACGCCTTGACGAACTCGGGGTTGCCGGCGCGCGCGAGGCGCGGGTCGTACTCGACCTCGGCGAGCGTGAACTCGGCGTCCTGCCCGACCGCGGTGACGAAAGCCGGCTCGGCCGCGCGACGCGCGAAGAAAAGCTGCGGCGCGTAGCCGTGCTTCTTGAAGGTCTTCACCATGTCGGCGGCGTCACGCGCCTCGCCGAATGCGATCCAGGCCTGTGCGTTGGCGGCGGAGGCGCGCAGCACGAAGGGCGTGAAGTCGGCGGTAAAGGACGAATAGGTCTCGACCTCCGGCACGACGAATCCCTGGGCGAGAGCCTCCAGGCGCATCGCCTCGGCGATCTCCTGGGCGGGGAGCTCCTGGCGCGCCAGGATGTGGAGGCGCGTGATGCCGGCTTTGCGCGCGAGCTGCAGCAGGCCTTCGCCGCGCGCCGCGTAGGAGGGGCCGCTCTGAAAGAGAAACCGGTTCGGCCCCTGCTGCACCACGCGCGCCGGGCCTGCCCCGTTCACCATCAGCCGGCCCTCGCGCTCAGCCTCCGCCGACGCGGCCCGGGTGGCCGCCGACCCAAAGGGACCGATCAGGAAATCCGCCTTCGCCTCGCGGATGAGCTGCCGGTAGAGCTCGCCGGCGAGCACCGCATCCGAGCCGTCGTCGAGGACCTTCAGCGCGACCGGCCGGCCGAGGAGCCCGCCGGTCGCGTTCACCTGCGTCTCCCAGAGGAGGATCCCCCTGAGGTAGCCCGCCGCGAGGTCGGCCTGCTGCCCCGACTGGGAGACCACGGCGCCGACCACCACGGTGTCCTGCGCCTGGGCCGACAGGGCGAAGCAGAAGAGGAGAAGCCTAGTAATTGAGCTTGTCATCGACCGCATGGCCGCGCATCGGGATGAGCGCCGAGCGCTCGAAGGTCATGAACACCGTTCCGTCCGCCTTTTTCCCCGTGGTGCGCACGGTGACGATGCCGTGATGCGGCCGCGAGGCCGACTCGCGCTTGCCGATCACTTCCGATTCGGCGTAGATCGTGTCGCCGGCGAAGACCGGCGCGGTGAGTCGCACCTTGTCCCAGCCGAGGTTGGCGACCGTCTTCTGGCTGACGTCGGAAACGCTCATGCCGGTGACGATCGCGAGGGTCAGGCAGGAATTGACCAGCGGCTTGCCGAAATCGGTTGCGGCGCCGTAGGTGGCATCGATATGCAGCGGATGCTGGTTCATCGTCAGCAGCGAGAACCAGGTGTTGTCGGCTTCGCTCAGCGTTCGGCCCGGGCGATGCTCGTAGACGTCGCCGACCTCGAACTCCTCGTAGTAGCGCCCGGCCGATTCCCGGTACCGCTTCGCGCCGATTTCCTTTGCCCGGCTGACCATACAATCCCGATCGTGATAGATGCGTTGAGAGAGATTGTAGGCAAGTCCAACGTCCTCAC
>DATNCP010000174.1:0-8003 GCA_035607175.1 Burkholderiales bacterium | reverse complement strand
ATTTTCTCCAGCTCGGCGAGAGCCTTCTCGAAGGAGGGCTCGCCTGAAGGCTTGCTCATCTTTTAGTAAAATACTGTTTTTCTAGGGGCTTTACAACGAAATGTCCGATGTCGCACACCTGAGGCAGGTTCGCCCTGCGCGGCCGCACCTGCCCGTCTCCTGGTACTTCGACCCCGCGATCTTCGAGCTGGAAAAGAAGCTTCTTTTCGATGCGGGCGCGAACTACATCGGTCACGAGCTGATGGTGCCGAAGGTCGGCGACTACCACACCCTCGCCCACACCGATCACTCCAAGGTCCTGGTGCGCAACGCCGAGGGCGTGCAGTTACTTTCGAACGTCTGCCGCCATCGCCAGTCGATCATGCTCGAGGGCCGCGGCAACACCGAGAACATCGTCTGCCCGCTGCACCGCTGGACCTACGATCTCAGGGGCGAGCTGCTCGGCGCGCCCCTCTTCTCCGAGACGCCGTGCGTCAGGCTGCACTCGACGCCGCTCATCAACTGGAACGGCCTGCTCTTCGCCGGCCCGCGCGACCCGCGCAAGGACCTGGCGCACATCACGACCAGCGCCGACTGGAACTTCGACGGCTACGTGCTCGACTCGGTGCGCGTCGACGAGTACCAGATGAACTGGAAGACCTTCGTCGAGACCTACCTCGAGGTCTACCACGTCAATCCCTTCCATCCGGGACTCGGCAACTTCGCCGACTGCGAGAACTTCAGCGTCGACTACGGCGACGAGTACTCGATCCAGATCGTCCCCGCCAAGGCCGGTCTCGAGCGTCCCGGCACGCCGATCTACCGCAAGTGGCACGAGGCCTGCCTGGAGCAGCTCGATGGCGCCACGCCGAAATACGGCGCGCTCTGGGCCTCGTACTTCCCCAGCCTCACTTTCGAGTGGTACCCGAACGTGCTGGTCGTCTCGCACCTCATCCCGCGCTCGCCGACGAAAACCACCAACGTGGTCGAGTTCTACTATCCCGAGGAAATCGTCCTGTTCGAGCGCGAGTTCATCGAGGCGCAGCAAGCAGCCTACGTCGAGACCGCGCTCGAGGACTACGAGATCTGCCAGCGCCTCGACCGCGGCCGCCGTTCGCTCTACGAGGCCGGGCAGGACGACGCCGGCCCGTACCAGTCGCCCATGGAAGACCCGGAAGTCCACTTCCACGAGTACCTGCACCGGAAGCTCGGCCGCTAGCGCGCGAAGTCCACTGCGGTGGTGTTTCCACCGCAGATCAGCACTCCGACTCTCTCGTTTTTTTCAGGCTTGTACCTGAGCAGGCCCGCATACGCGGCCGCTCCGCCCGCTTCCGCGACGAGCCGGAGACGATTCCAGAGTTCCTTTTGGGCGTTCAGGATCTCGTCGTCTTCTACCAGGATCACCTTCTCGACGTATTTCCGAGCGAGAGGGAACATCAGCTGACCCACTTGCTTCGGCGCGAGCGAGTCGGCGGCGATTCCGCCGGCGGGAGCGTCGACCGGCTTTCCGGCCTCGAGCGCCTTCGTCAGGGTCGGCGCGAGGACGGGCTCGACGCCGATGATGCGAACCCTGCCCGCGTACCACGCAGCGATGCCGCCAATCAATCCACCGCCGCCGACGGCGACGAGCAGCGTGTCGAGCGGCGCCTGCTCCTCGAACTCGAGGCCGACGGTTCCCTGGCCGAGCAGCGCGCCTTCCTGGTCGTAGGCGTGGATCTGCATGGCGCCGCTCTCGACGGCCCATTTCTCCGAGGCGGCGAGCGCGTCGGCGTACCGCTCGCCTTCGACGACCAGGTCGGCGCCATAGGCCCGGATTCTTTCGATTTTCGCTTTTGCAGAGATGGTCGGCACGAAAATGCGCGCCCTCTTCCCCAGCTTCATCGCCGCGTAGGCCACCGCGGCGCCGTGGTTGCCGCCCGAGGCGGCGACGACGCCCGCCGGCGGAACGTCGCGTGTCAGGAGGTTGGCGAAGGCGCCACGCGCCTTGAACGAGCCAGAGTGCTGCAGCAGTTCCAGCTTGAAGACCAGATTCCCTTCAGCGATCACCGGCGTGCGCCGCACATGCGGTCGAATCAGCTTCTCCGTCGCGGCGATCTCGGTCCGGGTTACGGCCATAATTCGCATCATGCATACCACGCTGGTTTCCACGCAACAGCTCGCTGACCATCTCTCGGAGTGGCGCATCTTCGATTGCCGCCACGACCTGGTGAAGCCGGCGCTCGGCGAGCAGCGCTACGGCGAAGCGCACATTCCCGGCGCCCTCTTCGCACACATGGAACGCGATCTCTCGGGGCCCAAAAGCGGCAAGAACGGCCGTCATCCCCTGCCCGATCCCGCGATCTTCGTCGCCTGGCTCGGAAAGCAGGGTTTGACGAAGGACGATCAGGTCGTCTGCTACGACGCCGCCAACGGCTCCACCGCGGCGCGGCTGTGGTGGATGCTGCGCTGGGTCGGGCACAAGAACGTCGCCGTGCTCGACGGCGGCATCGCCAAATGGCTGAAGGAGGATCGGCCGTTGGACGCGATCGTGGCGAAGCCGAAGCCCACGACCTACAAGCTGAAGCAGCCTTCCGGCACCGTCGACGCGCGCGCGATCCAGGCGAGCCTGAAGAATCTCTTCCTGCTCGATGCGCGCGCCCCCGTGCGCTGGCGCGGCGAGCAGGAGCCGATCGATCCGGTTGCGGGACGCATCCCGGGGGCGAGGAATCGCTTCAACGCCGACAACGTGCAGCAGGATGGAACGTTCAAGCCGGCTTCACAGCTGAAGACCGAGTTCGAGGCGATCCTGAAGAATCAGGAACCCGGCGAGGTCATCCACTATTGCGGCTCGGGCGTCGCCGCGTGCCACAACCTGCTCGCGATGGAAGTCGCCGGTCTCGCCGGCGGCAAGCTCTTTCCCGGCTCCTGGAGCGAATGGATCGCCGATCCTTCGCGGCCGCAGGAAAAAGGCTAGAAGCGGAACAGCCGCGCCGGGTTGTCGACCAGGATCTTGCGGCGCGTCGTCTCGTCGGGCGCCCAGCTTTTGAACAGATCGAAGAGCCGCTCGGAGGTCACCTTGTCCGCGAAGGAGAGGTGCGGGTAGTCGCTGCCCCAGATCAGGCGATCGGGTGCGGCCTCGATGAGCGCGCGCGCCATCGGCGCGGCGTCGGCGAATCCCGGCGCCTGCGACATGCGGTACACGCCGGTCAGCTTCACGTAGCCGACGCCGCTTTTCAGCATGCGCCGCATCCGCGCGAAGCCCGGCTGCGACGGCCCGTCCTTCGCGGGAAACATGCCCATGTGGGCGAGCGTGAAGTCGACCGTCAGGTTCTCGAGGTGCGGCAGCAGCTCGGCGGTCAACCAGCCGGGCAGCAGGAAATCCAGGTGCCAGCCAAGCTCCGCGCAACGCTCCTCCAGGCGCTCGATGCGCGGCAGGAGCTTCTGCGCGAGACCCGCTTCGGGCGGATGAATCGGCGAGACGTTGATGCGCACGCCGCGCACCCCGAGCACGTGCATCGTCGCCAGCTGCGGATCGGGAGCGTTCTCGTCCACGTCGACGATGCCGCGGCAGCCCGGCATCCGGCGGATCGCGTCGAGCATGCAGCTGTTGTCGCGCAGGTAGGCGCTCGGCTGCACGAACACGAAACGCTCGAAGCCCATGGCGCGGGCATGCGCGAGGTAGTCTTCGAGCGGCGCCAGCGGCGGCTGGTAGCGCAGCTTCGGGTCGCGCGCCGGGAAGCGGTCAGGCGGCCCAAAGACGTGGCAATGGGTGTCGCAGGCGCCCTTCACTTCAGCGGCGGCGGAGCGTTGTCCGTAAGCGGCATTCCCGCGGTGTTCAGCACCATCGCCATCAGCGTGTAGTAGCCGCAAAGCGCGATCAGCTCGAGCGCGCCCTCGCGGCCGAAGCGCGCGCGCACCGACTCGAAGGCGGAATCGCTCGCCCGGCCGCTCGCGTGCAGGTCCGAACAGAACGCGTAAACCATCGCTTCATCCGCGGACAGCTTCGCCGGCTGCTGCTTCTTCGCGATCGCATCGATGATGGCGCCGTCGAGGCCGGCCTTGCGCGCCAGCTTTTCGTGGATGAACCACTCGTGCTGGCAGGTCCAGCGGCGCGCGGTGATCAGCACCGCGAATTCGACGAGCTGCGCCGGCAGCGTCGATTTCCAGCGCAGCTGCTCGCCGAGCGCCTGCAGCCGGCGCGCGAGCTCGGGATGGTGGATGAGCGGGATGAAGGGGCCGCGGACCTCGCCGCGCGGTCCCGCGGAGATCTCGGCCGCGACCTCGCGCTGCACGGGCGTCATCTCCTCGACCGTCAGCTTGGGGAAACGTTGTGCCATGCTTCGATGATGGCGGACGCGCTCCTCGTCGTCCACTTCCTGATCGCAGCATTCGTCGTGCTCGGCCTGGTCGCGGTCTGGCTGGGCGCGGCGCTCGGCTGGCCGTGGGTGCTCAATCCCTGGTTCCGCTACCTGCACCTCGGCGCGATCGCTTTCATCGCCGGCGAGGCGGTGCTCGGCATCGCCTGCCCGCTCACTGTCTGGGAAGACCTGCTGCGCGGCGGTGCGCGCCCTGAGAGCTTCGTCGGGCGTTGGGTACGCGCCGTGCTCTTCTACCAGGCGCCGGAATGGGCGTTCACCGCCGCCTACGTCGGCTGGACCGTGGCGACGCTGGCAACGCTCCGCCTGGTTCCGCCCCGCGCCAGCCGCAAAGCGCCCTAGCTCTTGGCCGGCAGCGAATCGAGCCCGTCGGCGCAGGCGCGGCCCACGGTGGGCTCGGCCTTCTCTTCGCCGGGCATCCTGTCCCAGCCGCCCTTTTCGATCACGGCAGCTCTTTCCCAGGAGTTCGTCGCCTTCAATTCCTTGAGCCTCTCCTGATACTTCGGCGCCTTGGCGAACTGCGCGACGCAGATCGCCGCCCGGGTCGAAAGGACCGCCGCCTCGGTCGTCGCCAGGGACGTTTTGCTGGTGATCCAGCCTCCCCAGTTGAAGCCGATGACCATCGCGCTGCCAGCGCCAAGCATCAGGCCCCAGAAGCCATACTTAATTTTCATTTCGGTTTCTGCTGTCATTGACGTCTCCTTCCCGCAATTGTCCCCGCCGGGCGACGCACCATCGGTGCGCCAGCGGACATACGCGGTCGAAATCCCGCTATGCCGGCGAGATCAGGGCCTGTTCAGCCCAGGAGAAGAGCTGGCTGAAGACCTCTTCGCGGATCGGCGCCCGCGAGAGCACGAGGTCGTGCCAGCCGCCCGGAAAAGCGAGCACCGCGACGCCGCTGCCGAGCGTGCGCGACCAGCGCGCGATCTGCCGCCAGTCGAGCACGATGTCGCTCTCGTCGGAGTGCATCGACAGCACCGGAATCTCCAGGCCGAGGCCGCGGTGCACCCGGGCGTGCGCGTCGCTGATGGCGCCGATCCAGCCGTAGTAGAGCGGGAATCCCTGCAGCGGCTTGAGGCTGACGTCGAACTCCCACTGCTCGAGCAGCATGTTGGTGTACGTCGGGGGCAGCCGCTCGGGCACGGTGAGAAACGGGAAGAAGCGGCCCATCGCGGCCGCCACATGCAGCCACGGCAGCCGCGCCGCCGGCGCGCGCCAGTCGAAGAAGGCGCTGTTCAGCCACAGCCCGCGCACTTCGGCGCGCCCGCTGCCCTCCCGCGCATAGAGCGAGCAGATCAGGCCCCCGGTCGAGTGGCCCGCGAGCAAGACAGGCGCCCCGATCGCCTCGATGGCGGCGTCGATGTCGGCGTAGTACTCGGCGATGCTCTTGCAGAAGTTGGGATGCTGGTGGTCCTTGAGCGAGCGGCCGTGCTTGCGCAGGTCGAGCGCGTAGAAGGCGAAGCCTTCGAGGCTGAAGCGCTCGGCCATGTGCCTCTGGAAGAAGTAGTCGCTGAAGCCATGCACGTAGAGCACCGCGCCGCGCGGCGCCTGGCTGCCGGACAGGCGCACCAGCGTCGCCACCACGGCGCCGTCGTAGTCGTCCGGCGCAGGCAGCTCGAGGGCCTCGAAACCCGGCAGGAGCCGGTCAGGCTGCCAGGCGCTCATGCCTGGCGAGAGCCCACTCGACGTGTTCTCTGACTAGCGGTGAAGGATGATCGCTTCGGAACCGGAGGGCCGCAAGGACTTCGGGAGAAGAAGGGGCGTTTCCCAGGCCCACGGCCAGGTTACGGAGCCAGCGCTCGTAGCCGATGCGACGGATCGGCGAACCGCGCAGGCGCTCGTCGAAGTCGGTCTCGCTCCAGGCGAAAAGCGCCACCAGCGTCGCCCGGTCCAGGCCATTCCTGACTTCGAAGTCCTTTTCCCCGGTCGGCTGCGCGAAGCTGTTCCAGGGACAGACCACCTGGCAGTCGTCGCAGCCGTAGACGCGATTGCCGATCAGCGGCCGCAGCTCCTCGGGAATGGCGCTCTTGTGCTCGATGGTGAGGTACGAGATGCAGCGCCGCGCGTCGAGCTGGTACGGACCGCGGATCGCCTGCGTCGGGCAGACGTCGATGCAGCGCTCGCAGCTCCCGCAATGGTTTTTTTCTTCCTGATCGACGGGAAGAGGCAGGTCGCAGTAGACCTCGCCGAGGAAGAACCACGAGCCGGCGTCGCGGCTCAGCAGCAGCGTGTGCTTGCCGCGCCAGCCGAGACCCGCTCGCGCAGCGAGCTCGACCTCCATCACCGGCGCCGAATCGCTGAACACCCGGTGACCGAAGGACCCGACCTCGGCGGCGATGCGCTCGCAGAGCTTCTGCAAGCGGTCGCGCAGCACCTTGTGGTAGTCGCGGCCGCGCGCATAACGGGCGATGACGGCCCTGTTTCCGTCCGCAGAAATCCCCTCGGAAGGATCGACTGCGTAATCCATGCGGCACGAGATCACCCGCAGCGTGCCGGCCTTGAGCTCGGCCGGGCGCGCGCGGAGCGCGCCGTGGCGCGCCATATACTCCATCTCGCCATGCCATCCCTGCGCCAGCCACTCGAGCAGACGAGGCTCCGCCGCGGACAGATCGGCGTCGGCGATGCCGACCGCCTGGAAGCCGAGCTCGCTTCCCCACGCCCTGATGCTCTGCGCCAGCGCCGCGTAGTCCGCCGTGTCTCCCATGGTTCGCGATCTTAGTTTGCCGGACGCGGCCGCCAGCGAAGCGCTCGGCGCCGCGCTCGCCTCGGGCGTGGCACCGGGCCGGGTGCTGCACCTTCGCGGCGATCTGGGAGCGGGCAAAACGACGGTCGTCCGTGGCGTCCTGCGTGCGTTAGGCCATGAGGGAAAGGTGAAAAGCCCGACCTATACGTTGGTTGAACCGTATGTGGTTGAACCTAACGGCCTTTCGAGATTACACTTGTATCACTTTGATTTTTTTAGGTTGAAAGACAGCGCGGAATGGGCGAACTCGGGTTTCCGAGAATACTTCGGTCCGCACGCCGCCTGCCTGGTCGAATGGCCGGAGCAGGTTGGCGCCGCGCTTGGCGTTCCCGACCTGGAGCTGCGCCTGGAATTCGCTCCCGTCGGGCGCCGCGCCCTGCTCTCCTCCCACACGCCGGCTGGCGAAGCCTGGCTCTCGTCCTTGCACTCGCCTTCGTAGGCACCGCCCAGGCCGAGGTCGTCGCCGCTCGCATCTGGCCGGCGCCCGAATACACCCGCCTCACGCTCGAGACCAAGGAAGAGCTGAAGTACACGCTCTTCACGGTAAAGGATCCCGATCGGCTGGTGCTCGAGATCGAGACCGACGAGATCGCCGGTCCCATCACCGACCTGCAGGGCAAGCTCACGGTCGACGACCCCTATATCAAGGGACTGCGGGTGGCGCGCAACCGGCCGGGCATCGTGCGCGTCGTGCTCGACCTAAAGCAGACGGTCAACGCGCAGGTGTTCACCCTCAAGCCGGTGGGCGAGTACGGCTACCGCCTGGTGCTCGACCTGCACCCCCTGGTGCCGATCGACCCGCTCGCGCAGTTGATCCAGCAGACGCAACAGTCGCAGGCGCAGGTGCCGCCGCCGAAGGCCCCGGGCGCCCCGCCGGTCGCGCGGCTGGCGACGATCGTCATCGACGCCGGGCACGGCGGCGAGGA
>DATNCP010000196.1:0-8339 GCA_035607175.1 Burkholderiales bacterium | reverse complement strand
GCGCTGCGCCCGCTCGATGCGCTTCTGCTCGGTCAGGTCGAGCAACGCCACGACCAGGTGCGGCTCGCGGTCCACTTCGATCATCGCGCCCGACAGCATGGCTTCAAAGACCGTGCCGTCGCGCCGCCGGAAGCTCGCCAGTTCGCTGACGTGCTCGCCCGCCAGAGCGCGCGCACGCATGTTGTCCATCTGCTGCTCGTCGAGCACGTGCACCACGTCGGCGACACGCACGCCGATCATTTCGTCCCGCGTGACGCGGGCAAGACGCAGCGCGGCGTCGTTCGCCTCGACGATCCGCCGCTCGCGCGGCCGCGTCACGATCAGCGCCGTCGGATTGGTGTCGAACACGGCGGTGAACTTTCGCTCCGACTGGCGCGCCCGCCGCTCGGTCTCGCGCTCCCTGCTGACGTCGCGCCAGCACCAGAGCACGCATTGCTCGCTTTCGAGGTCGATGCGCACCGCCGAGAGGAGCGCGTCGAACTCGGCGCCGTCGGCGCGCACCAGGCGCGCATCGACGTTGGAGATGCTGCCCTCGCCCTCCACGCGCGCGAGGATCCGCTCCCGCTGCTCCTTGTCCTTGAACAGCGTCACCTGCCTCGCCGGCCGGCCCGCCACCTCCTTGCGCGAGTAGCCGGTCATGCGCTCCCACGCGGCGTTGGCCTCGAGGCGAACGCCGTCGGACAGCCGGTAGAGCGTGATCGCCTCCGGGCTATGCTCGAACAGCGCCGCGAACTTGCTCTCGGACTGGCGCGCGCGCCGCTCGAGCTGCTTCACGGCAGTCACGTCGTGCATCATGCTGATCACCAGCCGCTCGCCGTTGTGCTCGACCAGCGAGGCCGACATCTTTCCGGAAACGACGTTGCCGTCCCGCCTGCGCAGCAGCACGGGCCGGTCCTGCACCGTGCCGGTCTTCTGCAGGTCGGCGAGGAAGCGCTCGCGCTCCCCCGGGATGCCCCAGATCTTCAGGTCGGCGACGGTGCGGCCGACGATTTCCTCGGCGCGATAGCCGGTCACTTTCTCGAAGGCGGGGTTCGCCGCGATGAACGCGCCGTCGTCGGCGCGCACGATCACGATGTAGTCGGGCGATGCGTCGAACACCCGCGCCAGCTGCTTCTCGGCGCGTGCGCGCGCCGATTCCTGCTGCTTGCGCTCGGTGATGTCCTTGACCACGCCGGTCATGCGCAGCGCTCGCCCGTCGGGCCCGTAGCTGGCCCGGCCGTAGGTCTCGACCCAGTGGATGCTCCCGTCCGGCCAGACCAGGCGCTCCTGCGAGCGGTATTCGGGCTGGGTTCCCTTGAGACACTCGATGAACAGGGCGCGCGCGCTCGCCACGTCGTCGCCATGCAGCCGCTTGAGGTATTCCTGGAAGCTGCCGGAGAACGCGCCGGTCGGCAGGCCGAGCAGGCGCGAGGCGTCGCCGTACCACTGCACGCGGTCGGTCGCCGTGTCCCAGACCCAGGTGACGATGCCGAGCGTCTCCTGCGCGAGGCGGAACTGCTCCAGGCTCTCCCGCACGCGCGAGCCGCGCAGCAATGTGTGCGCGCCGCGTCGCTTGCTGCGGGAAATGGCCTGCCGGCTTCTGCCCTTGGTTTTCGCGGCCACCCTGCCCCCTCTAGGCTGCCGCGGCTATGGTGCCACGAAAGAACGCCGCCAAGCCGACGCGCGTCGCGTCCAGCACGTCGAGCGCCTGCTCGATGCGCGGCTCCATTCCGGTGCAGGTTCCGGCGCGCGCCGCGCGCTCGATCTCCAGGCACTCGCCGGCGAGGCGAATCGCGCCGACGGTGCCGCTGCTGCCCTTGAGGCGGTGCGCTTCGCGCGCGAGCGCCGTGGCATCGCCGATGCGGGCGTGGCCGTGCATGCGCCTGAGAGCGCCGCGCGCGTCGGCAGCGAAGCTCTCGAGCACCGAGCGCAGGAAGGTGCAGCCCGAGTCGGCGGTGACGTCCGCGAGCTCGCGAATCACCTCGAGGTCGAGCAGCTCGCCGTCGCGCATCAGGTCGATCATGGCGTCAGTCGCGCGCGAGCCTGGCGAGCTCGACGTGGAACGCCGCGCCCACCGCCGGCCGGTTGGCGACGCAAAGGGTGCCGCCGAGCCGCTCGATGATCGCTCTCGCCACGCCGAGGCCGAGGTCGGTGGCCGACAGGGCGTCGCATCCTTCGTCCTCGATGAGCAGCGTGACGCGGTCCTCGCGCGTCCCGAGCTGGAAGCGCAGCGCCGAGCCGCGCGGCGAGCGCTCGACCGCGCTCGCGACCAGATGCGCGAGCGCGTGCCGCAGCCGCTCGGCGTCGGCGTTGACCCAGACCGGCTCTGCCGCGGGATCGCCTTCCAGCCGTACGCCGTGCTCTTCGGCGAGCGCGGCATGCTCGCCGGCCACCGACGCCATCAGCGCGACGAGGTCGACCGGCTCGCAACGCAGCCGCGCGCTGCCGAGGTCGATGCGTTCCATGTCGAGCCACTCCTCGACCACCCGTGCCAGGCGCTCCGCGTTCTGCAGCGCCAGCTCGAGGAACGCCTCGGCGGCCTGGCCTGTCGGCGGGCAGACGCCTTCGCGGAGCAGCTCCAGGGCGGCGATGATCGAGGCGAGCGGCGTGCGCACCTCGTGGTTCGCCGCGGCGAGCAGTTCGTGCCGCACGCGGTCGAGCTTGCGACGCTCGGCGAGCTCGTCGACGATCTCGAGGCAGCCGTCGACCGTCGCCTGCGCCAGCGCGCGAGCCTCCTGCAGCTGACCTTCCGCGACCTTGCGCGCCGAGATATCGCGCACCGTCCCGGCGAAGCGCGCCACGACCTGCGTCCGGGGGTCGCGCGTCGCGCGGCCGCAGCCGCGCAGCCAGCGGTAGCCGCCGTCGGCGCAGCGCATGCGGAACTCCCGGTCGACCGTGCCGCCCGCCTGGATGGCGTCGGCAAAGTGCCCGAGCGTCGCCTCCCGATCCTGGTCGTGGACCTCGGCGAAGAAGGAGAACTCGGCCGGCAGGCGGTTCTCGCCGTAGCCGAGGAGCTCGGCAAATTCGCACGAGTAGTAGACGCTGCCGCCCTGGAGGTCCCAGTCCCAGATTCCCGCCCCGCTCGCCGACAGCGCGATGCTCAGGCGCTCTTCGGCGACGGATGCGGCG
This sequence comes from Burkholderiales bacterium, assembly GCA_035607175.1. GTDB lineage: Bacteria > Pseudomonadota > Gammaproteobacteria > Burkholderiales > SG8-39 > SCGC-AG-212-J23. The sequence goes on along the minus strand of DATNCP010000196.1, from coordinate 5,231 downwards.
GCGCGCGCTGCCCGCGTCGCGGTGTTGTCGGTGGTGCAGGCGAAATAGCCGACGCTGCGGCCCGCGGGATCGCGGTCGGGCACGGCGTGCACCTGCACGAAGCGCCGCTCGCCGTCCTTGCCGAGCAGCACGTAGTCGCGCGGGGCGACGTTGCCGCGCTCGACCTCGGCGAGGTGCGCCAGCGCGTATTTCAGGGTGCCGGGATCGACCATTTCCGCCAGCAGGCAGCCGAGGATCTCGCGCGGCGCGCGCCCCAGCAGCTCGTAGCAGTGCGAGTTCGCGAAACGCACCCGCAGCTCGGCGTCGAGATAGACCAGCATCGCGGGCGCGCTCTCGGCGACCCGGCGGGCAATGTCGGCTTGCAGCATTTCAGCTTTCCTTTTCCTTCAGCACCCGGGCGATCGCCTCGACCAGCAGGCGGGGGCGAAACGGCTTGCGCAGCACTTCCTGGACGCCGAGCAGGCGCAGGTCGTCGAAGACCTGCGGGTCGGCCGCGGCGGTGAGGAAGATGACCGGCACGTCTTGCAGGCCCTCGCACCGGCGCAGTGCACGCAGGGTGTCGATGCCGCTGATGCCCGGCAGGTCGAGATCGAGCAGGAGGAGCTGCGGCACGAAATCGCGCACCGCGTCGAGCGCCTGCTGGCCGTCGGCGGCGCTGCGCACTTCGTGGCCGCCGAGATGCTCCAGCGCGGCACGCACAAGGTTTTGCAGACTGGGGTCGTCCTCGACGTGAAGGATGCGGGCGCGGGCACTCATGCCGCCTCCGCCTCGGTAGAATGGCCTGGAAGGGAGGGGGCACAGGAATGAGGCCGCGCATCGCCGTGCTCGAGGACGACTCCTCGCAAGCCAAGCTGGTGCAGCACTGGATTACCTCGCAAGGGCATATCTGCCGCCTGTTCGACCGCGGCGGCGACATCCTCAAGGCGGTGCTGCGCGATACCTACGACCTGGTGGTGCTCGACTGGCGCGTGCCCGACCTGAGCGGCGAAGAGGTGCTGCGCGCGATCCGCAAGTCGGTGCGCGAGCCTCTGCCGGTCCTGTTCACTACCGGACGCGACCGCGAAGAAGACATCGTCCACGCCCTGAAGAGCGGCGCCGACGACTACCTGACCAAGCCCTTGCGCCGGATGGAGTTCCTCGCCCGCGTCGACGCGCTGCTGCGCCGCTCGCGCGGCCATGGCCGAGAATCGGACGCGCCGATCGAGGCCGGGCAGTTCCGCATCGATCCCGACGGACGCACCCTGCACAAGGGCGAGACGCTGATCGAGCTGACGCAGAAAGAGTTCGAAATGGTGGCGCTGCTGTTCCGCAACGTCGGCAGGCTGCTCTCGCGCTCCTACCTGCTCGACACGGTCTGGGGAATCAGCGCCGATGTCAGCACCCGCACCGTCGATACCCATGCCAGCCAGCTGCGGAACAAGCTCGGCTTGTATCCCGAGGAAGGCTGGCGCCTGAGCGCCGTCTATCAGCATGGTTATCGCCTGGAGCGGGTGGCGTTGCAGCGGCCGGCTCCGGCAACCGCGCCGGAGCCCGCGCCGCCGGAGACGACTACGGCGCGACGACGACCGCGACGTTCTTGATGTAGGCGCCGGCGGAGACGTTCGCGTAATCGGTGGCGAGGATGGCCCCGTTCACCGTCATCGAAATCGCCGTCGAGCCCACGCCGAAACCCGATCCCGCCGTTGCCGGCACGGCCCAGGTCAGCGCCACCGGAATGTTGTCGGTGCCGTTGGTGATGTTGACCGAAGCCGGCGAAGTGGCATCGGTGTCGAACGAGAACGAGGTCGCCGCCTGGCCCTTGGTGCACTTGTAGGTCAGCGCGGTGCTCTGGTTCTGGTTGGCCGCCGCGGACGGATCGAGCGTGCCGAAGCTCATCGCGAAAGAGGCGGTGGTGAACTTGCAGGTGCCGGAAACCGTCGCCGAGACGGCGAGGGTCGCGGTGTCTCCCGCCACTGCCGGCGCCGCGAACGTGGCGGCGAGCAGCGCGCAGAGAATCGTCTTCTTCATGATCTTCCCTTTCTTCGTATGCAGTGAATGTCGGATTGACACGCGAGCATGTTCGCGCCGCGCGCGCGCGCAACAGTCAGGCAATGTCATCCATTCGCAAGGGAGAGTTCGACCAGGCGGCGCGCGATCTCGGCGAGCGGCAAAACTTCGTGAACCGCGTGGAGCGCGATCGCCTGCTTCGGCATGCCGAACACCACGCAGCTCGCCTCGTCCTGCGCGAGGTTGTAGGCGCCGCTGCGGCGCAGCTCGAGCATCGCGTCGGCGCCGTCAGCGCCCATGCCGGAGAGCATCACGCCGATCGCGCGCTTGCCGGCGGCCTGCGCCGTCGCGCGGAACAGCACGTCGACCGAGGGGCGGTGGCGGTTGACCGGCGGCTCGCTCGATAGTTGCGCGTACAGCTCGCGCGCGCGGCCGCCGAGCGTCAGGTGCTTGCCGCCCGGCGCGATATAGGCGTGGCCGGGCAGCAGCGGCTCGGCGTCCTCGCCTTCCTTGACGCGGATCTCGCAGGCCGCATCGAGACGCCGCGCGAAGCTGCCGGTGAAGCCCGCCGGCATGTGCTGCGCGATCAGGATCGGCGGCATGGTCGAGGGCAGCGGCGTCAGCACCGTGCGCAGGGCCTCGACGCCGCCGGTCGAAGCGCCGATGACGATCACGCGATTGGTCGCAATGACGCTCGCCGGCCGCGCCAGGCGCCGTTCCACGGGCGACGATTCCGATTTGTCCGCGCGGCGGAAGACGCGCGCCGCCGCCGCGGCGCGCAGCTTTTCCGTCACCTGCTCGGCGTAGGCTTCCAGCCCCTCGCCGCCCGCGAGCTGCGGCTTGGCCATGAAATCGACCGCGCCGAGCTCGAGCGCCCGCAGCGTGGTTTCGGCGCCGCGCTCGGTGAGCGAGGACACCATCACCACCGGCAGCGGCCGCGACTGCATCAGGCGCGAGAGGAACTGCAGGCCGTTCATGCGCGGCATCTCGACGTCGAGGGCGATCACGTCCGGGTTGCAGGTGCGCAGCCGCTCCATCGCCACCACCGGGTCGCTCGCGACGCCGACCAGCTTCATGTCCGGCTGCGAGTCGATGATGCGAGTCATGATGCCGCGCATCACCGCCGAGTCGTCGACCACGAGCACCTTGATCGTGTCCATCACCGCCGCCCGAAGATCTCGACCTCGCCGGCGCGGCCCCGCTCCAGGCTCGCGAGGTAGTCGCGCTCGCGCTGCTCGATCGTGTCGTTGCGCAGCGCGCCGAGGCGCTTCACCATCACCTTGCCGCTCGCGGCGAAAAAGTAGACCTTGCGCGGGCAGACGTCGTAGAGATCCTGCGCCACGACCGGGATGCCCTCCTCGGCGAGGAACTCGAGGACGAAAGTGCCGTTCTGCGTGCCGACGTTCAGGGCGTCCATGCCCTCGAGGACGCTCGCGCCGCCGAAGACCTTGGCCACCATCCGGCGACGCTCGGCGCCGAGCTTGAGCATGCGGTTGATCAGCACCTCCATCGCGTAGACGCCCAGGTTGGCCGACGGCACCGCGGCGCCGCCTGCGGCGCCGGGGAGCATGAAATGATTCATGCCGCCGATGTGGCGCGCCGGGTCCCACAGGCAGGCCGAAACGCACGAGCCGAGCACGGTGACGATGACCACGTCATCCGGGGTCGCGTGGTACTGCCCGGGCAGGATCTTGGCGGCCTCGACCTTGAACTGCTTGTCGAAGTAGCGCGCGACCGGCTCATCCATCGCGACGCTCGTAGGTCGTCTTGCCGAAGAAGCGGAACGAAGGATGGCTCGCGGCGCAGCTCTCGGAGTGGCCGAGGAACAGCAGGCCGCCCGGCCGCAGCACCCGGGCGATGCGTTCCAGCACCTGCTGCTGGGTCGCCCGGTCGAAATAGATCATCACGTTGCGGCAGAACACGGCGTCGAAGCGCTCGTTCGCCGGCCAGTCGCCGCCGAGCAGGTTGCGCGAGGCGAAGTGCACCGTCGCGCAGACCTCGGGACGCACCCGCGCGAGCGACGCGTTCGCCCCCGTGCCCTTGAGGAAATGCGGCTGCAGCCGCTCGAGGCCGGCTTCTTCCAGCGCTTGCATCCGGTAGACGCCGCGGCGCGCGGTGGCGAGCGCCTCGGTGTCGACATCGGTGGCCGTGATTTCGCCGCCCAGGCCCGCCTCGCGCAGCGCGATCGCCGCCGAATAGGGCTCCTCGCCGGTCGAGCAGGCGCTGCTCCAGACCTTGAGCCGCGTGCCGCGGCGCGACCTGGCGAGCGCCACCAGCATGTCGAAGTGGTGCGGCTCGCGGAAGAAAGCCGTCAGGTTGGTGGTCAGGGCGTTGACGAAGCGCTCGCGCTCGTCGGAGCCAGGCTGCTCGACCCAGTCGAGGTACTCGCGAAAGCTGCCCGTGCCCGTCGCTCGCAGGCGGCGCGCCAGGCGGTTGTAGACCATGTTCTCCTTGCGCTCGTGCAGCGAGATCCCGGCGTACGCCGCGATCAGGCCGCGCACGCGCGAGAAGTCCGCGCCGGAGAACGCGAACTCGTGGTTCACGGACGGATCGTCGGCGCGCTGCGACCCTTGCGCAGTCCGCTCGGCCGGCGGAGGAACAGGCGCACGACCAGCAGGATGGAAGCGACGGTAAGCATCGGATGACCTCTCTTGCGATTCGTGACGGGCGCCATCATGCCGCCGGGCGGCGGCGCAACTGTCAGCAACTGTTGGCTCGGCGCAAGGCAGTGCAACACTGCCCGCGCGGTTCTACGCGGCGCGGCGCTCGCGGCCGGGACGCGTCGCTTCGACCAGCCGACCGATCACCGTTGCGTGGCGGGCGCTGCATTGCTGCGGCGTGAGCTCGCGGGCACGCACTTCGCCGGCCAGCGCGCGCCATTCCGAGACCGCGCGCTCGTCCTTGACGTGCAGCCGTTGGCGCAATTGCTGCGTGACCCAGGCAGCGAGGCGCGCGCGCGCGCCGGCGAGATCCGCTTCGCCGGCTAGCCAGCGCGCCGAAACGTCGCCGTGCAGGTAGAGGAGCTGGATCAGCTCCTCCCGCGGCCCGCAAACGCCGTTCACGCGGCCCTCAACCGGAACACGGATACGGCGTTGGCGAGGGCTTTGGACTGGTCTTCGAGGCTGCCGGCGGCGGCCGAGGCTTCCTCGACCATGGCGGCGTTCTGCTGGGTGACCTTCTCGAGCTGGGTCATGGTCTCGCTCACCTGCTCGATCCCCTGCGCCTGCTCCTGGCTGGCGGCGGTG
>DATNCP010000190.1:0-14028 GCA_035607175.1 Burkholderiales bacterium | reverse complement strand
TCTTCATCCGAGTTCGTCCCCAGCGAAACCCTGACGGAGTGGATGACGCGCTGGCGCCGCAAGGGCTTCAAGCAGGACGACCTCATCGTGCGCGCCACCCTCGGCCAGCTGCTCTTTTCCGGCGAGGACCAGAAGAAGACGCTGAAGGTCATCTCGGGCGGCGAGGGGCAGCGCATGATCATCGGCCGCCTGATCCTCGACATGCCGAACGTGCTGCTGCTCGACGAGCCCACCAACCACCTCGACATGGAATCGATCGAGTCGCTCAATACCGCGCTCGAGAAGTACACCGGCACGCTGGTGCTGGTCTCGCACGACCGCGAGCTCATCTCCTCGCTCGCCACGCGCGTCGTCGAGCTCAAGCCCGACGGCCGCGCGGTGGACTTCCGCGGCGGCTACGAGGAGTACCTCGCCGCCAGCGGCGCCGAGCTCGCCGCCGCGTAATTCGGGGTCAGGGTAACAATTCCCTTGTTGCCCGCTTGACCCCGAGGTTCGCTGAATTGTTACCCTGACCCCGAATTACCACTTCCCCCAGGCGCCGTAGGGCTTGGTGATGATCTCGAGCAGGTGGCCGCTCAGGTCCTGGAAGTAGACGCCGCGCCCGCCGTAGTGGCGGTTGATCTCGCCCTCCTGCGTCATTCCCGGATCGGCCCAGTACTTGAGCTTGCGCTTCTTGGCGCGGGCGAAAATCTCGTCGAACTCCTGCTCGCTGACGAGGAACGCGTAGTGCTGGATCTGCACCTCCATGCCGCCGGCGCTGAGGAAAGCGAGGGTGACCTCGTTGCCGACCTCGACATCGAGGAACGGGCCGAAGGACTTGGGCGCTGGCAGGCCGAACAGGCCGGCGAAGAACTGGGCGGCGGCGTCGGGGTCGGTGGAGTGGACGATGGTGTGGTTGAGCTTGATGGCCATGGCGCTATCCTAAAACCACTAAGATGGGGGATGAAGAATTCCGACGTGCCGATGATGGCGCTGCGCCGCGCGGTGCAGATCTGTAACGGCATCGACTCGCTGGGCGACGCGCTCAACGTCTCGAGCGAGGCTCTGGAGCGGATGCTGGCGGGCGAGGAGGAGGTCCCGCTCGCCGTCTTCACCCAGGCGGTCGGGCTGCTGCTGGAGGCCACCACGACGCGCTCGCCGAAGCGCGGCACGCCGGACTCGAACGAGGGCGGACGCAAGGGGCCACGGCACTGATAGGCTAGGTCAATTCGGGGTCAGGGTCGCAATTCCTTGGATTGAGTGTTTCGAATTGCGACCCTGACCCCGAATTGATCAGGAGAAAACATGCTCGCCAGGCTGGTCGCAGTCGTCACGCTCGCGCTTCTCGCCGTCGCGTCGGCACAGGCGCAATACCCCAACCGTCCCATCCGCCTGATCGTCCCGGCGGCGCCGGGCGGCGGCACCGACATCACCACCCGCGGCTTCACGCCGGCGCTGCAGGACGCTCTCGGCCAGCCGGTGGTGATCGAGAACCGCGGCGGCGCGGGCGGCGTGGTCGGCAGCGACGTGGTGGCGAAGGCGGCGCCCGACGGCTACACGCTGCTCATGGTCTACATCAGCCACGCCACCAACCCGACGCTGGTGGAGAAGCTGCCGTACGACACGATCAAGGACTTCACGGCGATCACGCTCGTGTCGCATGAGCCGACCGTGCTGGTGACGCACCCGTCGGTGCCGGCGAAGACGCTCGCCGAGTTCACCGCCTGGGCGAAGCCGCAGGGCGACAAGCTTTCCTACGCCACCGATCCCGGCAGCGCCGGCTTTCTCGCCGCCGAGCTCTACAAGCAGCTCGCCGGCGTCAAGGCGACCTACATCCCGTACAAGGGCTCGGGTCCCGCCGCCGCCGACGTGCTGGCCGGGCACGTGCCCTACATGTGGTCGGTGATCTCGATCATCACGCCGCACGTGAAGTCCGGGAGGATGAAGGGCCTCGCGATCTCCGCCGAGAAGCGCGCGCCGGGGCTGCCCGACGTGCCGACCACCGCCGAAGGCGGGATGAAGGATTTCGCGGTGAGCGGCTGGTACGGCCTGGTCGCACCGGCAAGGACGCCGAAGGAGATCGTCGACAAGGTGAACGCCGCCGCCCTGAAGGCGCTCAAGGACGAGAAGGTGATCGAGCGCCTCGCCACCGGCGGCTCGCTGCCGATCGGCGCCGGGCCCGCCGAGTTCGACGCGCACATCAAGCGCGAGATCGACCGCTGGAACAAGGTCCTCAAGACCGCGGGAATCAAGCTCAACTAGCGCTGCTTTGGCAGATCTCCGTTATCCCTTTGTCCGGCACGGCATAGAATGTCTCCACGATGCTGGGAGAAAGCACGGCTGATGCAACCGCGGGAACGGAGCGCAGCGTAGAGGAGGGCCGGAGGTTCGCGCGGCGCATGTACGTGCCGCGGATGATCGGCTTTCCCCTTGGCGCGGTCTGCGTCGGCGGCGGCCTGTGGGAGGTCGGCGCGCCGTGGTGGGTCTGGACCCTTCTCGTTGTATCGGCGCTCGGCTGGGCGCACGTTGCCTACCTGCTCGCGCTGCGCAGCCGCAATCCCTACCGCGCCGAGCTCTGGAACCTGACCATCGACTCCGCCTTCGGCGGGGCGTGGATGGCCGCGATGCATTTCAACCTCGCGCCGACCGTGATCGTGATGGCGATGCAGGCGATGGACAAGGCGGCGGTCGGCGGCCTGAAGTTCGTCGCGCGCTGCCTCGCCGCCCAGATCGTCGTCGCGGTGTTCGTGGCGGAACTCTCCGGCCTCGATTACCAGCTGCTGCAGTCGGGCATCGTCGCGCGGCTCGCGAGCGTGCCGCTGCTGTTCTGCTTCCCGATCATGGTCGGCCTGACCGCGCACCAGCTCTGGCGGCGCGTGCGGCAGCAGAACGTCGAGCTCGCCGCGCTCTCCAGGACCGACGGCCTGACGCGGCTGCCCAACCACACCGCGTGGCTCGAGGCGGTGGAGCGCGAGTTCGCGCGCGCGAAGCGCGAGGGCCAGCCGGCGTCGGTGCTGATGATCGACCTCGACCACTTTAAGGCGATCAACGACCAGCACGGCCACCAGGCGGGCGACGAGGTGCTGCGCGGCATCGCCGAGGTGCTGAACGGCTCCCTGCGGCTGCACGACGTCCCGGGGCGCTATGGCGGCGAGGAATTCGGCGTGCTGCTGCCGGGCAGCGATGCCGCGGGCGCGGAGGCGATCGCCGAGCGCTTGCGCGCGAAGATCGAGTGGGCGTCGTTCGCCGGCGAGCTGAAGGTGACGGCGAGCATCGGCTGCGCCGCGATCGAGGAGAACGACCTGTTCGCCGCCTCCTGGGTGGCGCGCGCCGACCGCGCGCTCTATGCCGCCAAGGCGGCGGGGCGCAACCGCGCGATGCGCGCGGAGCTCAAGACCGCCTGAGCGCTTGGTGCGCCAGCCGCGGCGCGGCTAGCGTGGGTCGCGCGGAGCGCTCTGCAGCAGCGCCTCGAGGTCCTTCTTCCACCACTTGGCGCTCGCCGTGGTGCCGTGGCCGGCGGTGTCGGGGCTGCCGGGAATCAGCAGCACCCTGCCGTTCTTCACCCGCTTCATCTCGCGGTCGAGCACGCCGGTCTCCGGCGGATTGCGCTCGTCGTCGGCGGAATTGATCGCGAGCAGCGCCGCGGTGATGCGCTCGAGGCCGGACGAGGGGTTGTAGTCGCGCGAGGAGTCCCACTGATAGAGGGTGTCGTCGGGATCGGCGGTGAAGGGCGCCTTGAGGCGGGCATCGAGGAGCTGGTCGGCCTTCTCGCGCGTCGGCGCGGCCTTGTAGAGCGCCTGGTTGCCGCCGCTGGTGGCGAAGCTGTAGAAGACGGATGCGAACTGCGCGTTCTTCGGGTCTCTGCGGATGGCGTCGATGATGAGCCGCCGCATGATCCAGTTGCGGCTCGCCATCTCGGTCGGCAGCGACGCCATCGGCACCGCCACGTCCATGAAGCCGGGATGCTGCTGCGCCCAGATCCAGATCTGCATGCCGCCCATCGAGTTGCCGATCACCAGGCGCGCGCGGCGCACCTTGAGCCCCTCGGTCAGCAGGCGGTGGTGGGCGTCGACCATGTCGTCGTAGTTGTAGCGCGGGAATTTCTGGCGCATGCCGTCGGAGGGCTTGCTCGAGCGGCCGTGGCCGAGCGAGTCCGGAAGGATGATGAAGTAGCGCTTCGCGTCGAGCGGCTGGCCGGGTCCGAACAGCTCGCCGGCGAAGTTCGCGCCGAGCATGCTCGCGCCGGAGCCGGTCGTGCCGTGCAGGACGACCACCGGCTCGCCTGTGGGCGAGCCGATGGTGCGGTAGTGCAGGCGCAGCTCGGCCATCGCCTCGCCGGTGTGGAACCTGAAGTCGCGCGCCACCCAGCTTCCTTCCTGGGGTGCGGGGTAGTCCGCCTGTGCCGCGAGCGGGATGAACGCAAGGACGAGAACGAGTTTCGAGAGCTTCATGCCTTCCTCCTCTGCTCAATCCTACAATGGTCGCATGCGAATGCTGGCGGTGGTTCTGCTTCTTGCCTTCGGCCCGGCGCACGCCGCCTGGCCGGAGAAGCCGGTCCGCTTCGTCGTCCCCTCGGCGCCGGGCGGCTCGGTGGACATCCTGATGCGCGTCCTCACGCAGCAGCTTTCCGCGCAAATGGGCGTCGCTTTCGTCGTCGAGAACAAGCCCGCCGGCGCGTATGTCCCGGGCACGATGGACATCGTCCGCGCCGCGCCCGACGGCTACACCCTCGGCTACGGCAACATCGTCTCGCTCGCGATCAACAGGAGCCTGCTGCCCTCGGTGCCCTACGACGTCGAGCGCGACCTGACGCTGGTCTCCAACTGCGTGCTGGTGTTCAACATGCTGGCGGTGAACAACAACCTGCCGGTGCGCGACGTGCGCGAGCTGATCGACTACGCGAGGAAGAATCCCGGCAAGCTCACCACCGGCTCCTCGGGCAACGGCACCACCGGGCACCTCGGCGCGGAGCTGTTCAAGGCGATGACCGGCACCGACATCCTGCACGTGCCGTACAAGGGCAGCGCGCAGGCGATCAACGACCTCATCTCCGGCAACATCCAGATGATGTTCGACAACGTGCCCTCGATAGGGCCGCACGCGAAGGCGGGTCGCGTGCGCGGCCTCGGCGTCTCCTCGCCGAAGCGCGCCGCGCAATTTCCCGACATTCCGACCATCGCCGAAGCCGGCGTGCCCGGCTACGAAACGAATTCCTGGGGCGGCGTCATCGGCCCGGCGCGCCTGCCGAGAGAAATCGTGTCGCGCCTCACCGAGGAGATCCGCAAAGCCCTGGCTTCGCCGCTGGTCGCCGAGCGCTACCGCTCGCTCGATACCGAGCCCGACGGCGGCGGGCCGGAGGCGTTCCTCGAGCTGGTGAGGAAGGAAACGCCCAAGTGGGCCGAAGTGGTGAAGCGATCCGGCGCGAAGGTGGACTGATGGCAATTCGGGGTCAGGGTAACAATTCGCTAGCCGGATTCGTGGATCAGGGGAATTGTTACCCTGACCCCGAATTACGGCACAGGTAGACGGGGCCTGATGGATCTCGTCATTCGCAACGCGACGGTGATCGACGGCACCCGGGCTCCTCGTTATCAGGCCGACATCGGCGTGTCGGGAGGCAGGATTGCGGCGATTGGAAAAGTTCCGAAGGGCAGGGTGGAGATCGATGCCCGCGGAAAAATCCTTGCGCCGGGATTCATCGACGCGCACACGCACGACGACCGGCTGATGCTCTCCTCGCCCGAGATGGCGCCGAAGGTGAGCCAGGGCGTCACCACCGTGGTCGCCGGCAACTGCGGCATCTCGCTCGCGCCGGCGCCGAAGGGCATGCGGCCGCCGGTGACGCCGCCGATCGACCTGATGGATGACGTGGGGACCTGGTTTCGCTTCAAGGAATTCAAGGATTACGTAAAAACCCTGGATGCCAGTCCGCCTGCAACCAACTGCGCATTGCTCGTCGGCCACACGATGCTGCGCGTGCAGACGATGGATGACGTTGAAAGACCCGCCCGTGACGGCGAGATCAAGAAAATGCAAATCATGGTGGAGGAAGCGCTCGACGCCGGCGCCATCGGCGTCTCGACCGGCCTCTACTACGAGCCCGCGTGCGCGGCGCCGACCGAGGAAGTGATCGAGATCTGCCGGCCGCTCAGCGCTCGCAAGGCGCTCTACTGCACGCACATGCGCGACGAGGGCGACCGGATCGTCGCTTCGCTCGAAGAGACCTTCCGCATCGGCCGCGAGCTCGGCGTGCCGGTCGTGATCTCGCACCACAAGCTCGCCGGCACGCCCAACCACGGCCGCTCGGCCGAGACCCTGCCGCTGATCGAGAAGGCGATGCGCTCGCAGAAGATCGGCCTCGACTGCTATCCCTACTGCGCTTCCTCGACGATCCTCTCGGTCAGCCGGGTCAAGGTCGCGTCGAAGACGCTGGTGACCTGGTCCAAGCCGCACCCCGAATTCTCTGGCATGGATTTGGCGGAGATCTCCAGCAAGATGGGACGGTCCATTGAAGAGACCGTAGGGCAACTCCTGCCGGCAGGCGCAATCTATTTCTCGATGGATGAAAAGGACGTGCAGCGCATCCTCGCCTTCGAGCACACCATGATCGGCTCGGATGGCCTGCCGCACGATGCGGCGCCGCACCCCCGGCTGTGGGGGACGTTCCCGAGGGTGCTGGGGCACTACTCGAAGGGCTTGAATCTCTTCCCGCTGGAAACCGCGGTGTACAAGATGACGGGCCTGACGGCGAAGACCTTCGGCCTTGCGGACCGCGGCGTGCTCAAGGAAGGGTTCGCCGCCGACCTGGTCCTGTTCGACGAGGACGTGAACGAGAGCGCCACGTTCGAGAAGCCGATCCAGGCGGCGAGGGGAATCGACACGGTGATCGTCAACGGCGAGCCGGTGTGGCGCGGCGGCAAGCCGACCGGCGCGCGGCCCGGAAAAGTTCTGAAACGAGGACAGTGAGATGAAGAAGAAAAAAGTGAAGCCCATCCCGGACGGATACCACTCGGTCACGCCTTACCTGAGCGTGCGCGGCGCGTCGGAAGCGATCGACTTCTACAAGAAGGCGCTCGGCGCGAAGGAAGTGATGCGCATGCCCGGCCCGGACGGCCAGATCGGCCATGCCGAGCTCCTGATCGGCAACTCGCGCGTCATGCTCGCCGACGAGCATCCGCAGATGCAGTTCGTCGGCCCGGCGACGCGCGGCGGCACGACCGTGCACCTGCATGTCTACGTCCCGGACGTCGACCGGGTCGTGGCGAAGGCGCTCACCGCGGGGGCGAGGCTGGTGCGGCCGATCAAGGACCAGTTCTACGGCGATCGCCTCGGCACCGTCGAGGACCCCTTCGGCCATGTCTGGCACCTTGCGACGCACAAGGAAGACCTGTCGACGAAGGAATTGAAGAAGCGCGCGGAGAAAGCCGCCCGGGGGGAATAGCCCGCGACGCCCGCTTGTTAGCGGAGTTCAACCCATGAGGAGGTCGAAGTGAAAATCACCATCATCGCGGCAGCGCTACTGCTGGCATTCGGAGCTCAGGCGCAGGAGAAAAAGGCCGCCAAGGCCGCGGCCAAGGGGCCGATGTCGTTCTTCGTCACCAGCACCGGCAAGGGCAACGGCGCCGACCTCGGCGGCCTGGAAGGCGCCGACGCGCACTGCAGCTCGCTCGCCAAGGCCGCGGGCGCGAAGGAAACCAACTGGAAGGCGTACCTCAGCACGACCGCGCCCGGCGGCGATGCCGGCGTCAACGCGCGCGAGCGCATCGGCAAGGGCCCCTGGTACAACGCCAAGGGCGTGATGGTGGCGCGCAACGTCGGCGAGTTGCACTCCGCCAAAGGCAACGTCAGCAAGCAGACCGCGCTGGACGAAAAAGGAAACCCGATCAAGGGCCGCGGCGACACGCCGAACGAGCACGACATCCTCACCGGCTCCGACCCGATGGGCCTGTACTCCACCGCCGGCGGCGACACCACCTGCGGCAACTGGACCAAGAGCGGCGACGGCTCGGCGATCGTCGGCCACCACGACCTGCAGGGCCTGAAGGACTCGCGTCACATGAAGTCGTGGAACTCGTCGCACGGCTCGCGCGGCTGCAGCCAGGACCAGCTCAAGTCCTCGGGCGGCGCGGGACTGTTCTACTGCTTCGCCGCGAAGTAATTCGGGGTCAGGGTAACAATTCGTTGCGACCGTTGATTCGGGGATCAGGGGAATTGCTACCCTGACCCCGAATTACGGGGTTCTCATTTCTTCTTGAAGAAGTCCTGGAACGCGGTACCGCTCACGCGCTCGACGCGTCCGTCGTTGGTGAGGTTGACGGCCTCGCCGGCGAAGAAGGTGTTGTCCTCGACGTCGACCGTCTGGAAGCCGCCCACGTCCATGCGGATGAAGAGGCGATAGAGGTGCGGCTCCTTCTCCTTCGTTCCCTTCCCCGGCACGACGGCGATCGAATCGATCACGCCGGAGCCCGCGCGGAAGCTGCCCGGCGTGACGATCTGGCTTTCGTTGGACGCCGGGTCGGAGACGTGGGTGCAGGCGACCAGCGCGGTCAGCAGAACGGCGGCGATCCTATGCATGGTGTCTGCGGACGGCTTCGATGATCGCGGTATGGTACGCGTCGCCAAGGCCGAGCGACATGGCCTCCTCGAGCAGCCGCTTCGCCGTGCCCCCCGCCTGCAGATCGAGTCCCGCGTCGCGCGCGAGCTCGAGCGCGTAGCCCACGTCCTTCAGCATGTAGGCCACGGGGAAGGTGCGCTCGGGATGGGATTCGGGCAGCAGCCCCTTCATCCCCTGGTTGCGCAGCGCGAAGCTGTCGGCCGAGCCCTTGGCGAGCGCGTCGAAAAGCACCTTCGGCTCGACCACGCCGCTCGCCTTCGCCACCGCCAGCGCCTCGGCGAGCGCCGCCACCGTCACCGACAGCACCATGTTGTTCAGCAGCTTCACCGCTTCGCCCGCGCCCGGCGGCCCGCAATGGATGATGTCGGTGCCCATCGCGCGCAGCAGCGGCTCGATGCGGTGGAAGAGGAAGGCGTCGGCGCCGACCATGAAAGCGAGGGTGCCGTCGATCGCCGCCTGGCGCGTGCGCGCCACCGGCGCGTCGGCGAAATGCGCGCCGCGCGCCGTGAACGCCGCGGCGAGCTCGCGCGCGAGCGCCACCGGCGTGGTGCTGCAGTCGACGATCGCCTGGCCGGGCCGCGCGATGAGCGAGAGATCCAGGCCGACGGCGCGCACCTGCGGCTCGCCCGGCAGCGAGAGGAAGATGACGTCGGCCTGCGCCGCGATTTCGGCGATCGAGCCCGCCGCGCTCACGCCGTCGACCGACAGGCGCTTCAGCGGCTCCGGCCGCAGGTCGTGGGCGAGCACCTTGCCGCGGTGCTTGCGGGCGAGGTTGCGGCACATGGGCTCGCCCATCACGCCCAGGCCGATGAAACCGAGCTTGTCGTGCATCGCTCCTCCTCGGGACAGGAAGAGCTTATTGCATAAACCTAGACCAGGGGTCCCGGCCCGGGGCCGCGCCCGCGGCCGCGCAGGTGCAGGATCAGCGACACGACGAAGCCGATCAGGAAGAGGAAGAACAGCACCTTGGCGATCTCGACCGCGCCGGCGGCGAGGCCGCCGAAGCCGAACACCGCGGCGATGATGGCGACGATGAAGAACGTGATGGCCCAGCTCAACATACGACCTCCTGGCGTGGTTTCAGCACGCGGAAGCTGCAAGATGCGGTCCTAAGCGAGGCGCAGGTCCTGAGCCGAAAGGGGCAGGGCGCGCACCGGCTTGCCGCCGAGCGCGAACAGCGCATTGGCGAGCGCTGGGGCGATGACGGGCGTGGCGGGCTCGCCGACGCCGGTCGGGTTCTGCTTCGAAGGAACGATCGCGACTTCGACGCGTGGCATCTCCCGCATGCGCAGCGCCGGGTAGTCGTGGAAGTTGGACTGCTCCACCTGGCCGTCCTTGAGCGTGATCGCGCCCGAGAGCGCCGCGGAGAGGCCGTAGGCGATGCCCGATTCCATCTGCGCGGCGACGACGTCGGGATTGACCGCGATGCCGCAGTCGACGGCGCACACGACCCGCCCGATGCGGAAGCCGTCCTTCCGTTTCGAGACTTCGACGACCTGGGCGACGATCGTGTTGAACGACTCGTGCACGGCGATCCCTCGCGCGACACCCGGCTTCGGCTGGCTCCAGCCCGCCCGCCGAGCAGCGAGGTCGAGCGCGGCAAGGTGGCGCGGATGCTTCGCCAGCAGCGCGCGGCGCAGCGCCAGCGGATCCCTGCCCGCCGCGCGGGCGCACTCGTCGAGGAAGCACTCGGTGGCGAACGCCGTGTGCGTCGAGCCCACCGAGCGCCACCATTGCACCGGCACGCCGATCTTCGGCGAATGCAGCGTCACCGACAGGTTGGGAATCGCGTAGGGCAGATTGGCGGCGCCCTCGACGGAGGTATCGTCGACGCCGTTCTTCACCAGCATCGGCTCGAAGGCGGTGCCGGTGAGGATCGACTGGCCGGCGATGGTGTGCTGCCAGGCGACGATGTCGCCTTTCGCGTCGAGGCCAGCCTTGAGCGCGTGCACGTACATCGGCCGGTAGTAGCCGGCGCGCATGTCGTCCTCCCGTCCCCAGACCAGCTTCACCGGCGCCTTGCCGAAGGCTTTCGCGATCGCCGCCGCCTCGAGGACGTAGTCCGACTGCGGATTGGCGCGGCGGCCGAAGCTGCCGCCGGCGTAGAGCTGGTTCAGCTTCACCTGCCCGGGCTTCAGGCCGAGCAGCTGCGCGAGCGCCGCCTGGTCCACGGTCTGGAACTGCTCGCCGTTCCAGACCTCGCATTGCCCGGCGGAGAGCTGCACCACGCAGTTCATCGGCTCCATCGCCGCGTGCGCGAGGTAGGGGAATTCGTACACCGCCTCGAGCGTTTTCGCCGCGCCGGCGAGCGCCGCCTGGACATCGCCTTCCTGGCGCGCCGATTTTCCCGGAGCGGCGGCGAGCCTGCGGTACTCGGAAAACATTTCCGGGGAAGAACCTTTGAATGCGGAAGAGTCATCCCATTCCGCCTTGAGGGCATCGCGGCCTTTTTTCGCCGTCCAGTAGTCTTTCGCGAGGACCGCGACGCCGTTGGTCGCCGGGGTCGAGAAGCCGACCGCGTCGACCACGCCGGGAATCGCCTTCGCCTCACCGGCATCGAAACCCTTCAGCTTCGCGCCGAAGCGCGGCGGGTGCAGCACCACCGCGGTCAGGAGGCCCGGCAGCTTCACGTCCTGGGTGAAGCGCGCCTTGCCGGTCGATTTCTCTCTCGCGTCGGTGCGCGGCGCGCTCTTGCCGATGTAGACGAAGCGGCTCGGATCCTTGAGCTTCACTTCGGCCGGGACTTTCTGCTTCGCGGCGTCGCCGGCGAGCTGGCCGAAGGTCGCTTTCCGGGCCTTGTGGCTGACGATTCCCTTCGAGACGTGGATTTCCGCCCCCGGCACCTTCCACTTCTCCGCAGCGGCGGCGACCAGCATCGCCCGCGCGGCGGCGCCGGCCTTGCGCATCTGTTCCCAGGAATTGGCGAGCGCGGTGCTGCCGCCGGTGCCCTGCGCCGGGCCCCACAGCAGGTTGTTGTATTTCGCGGCGTCGGCCGGCGCGCCCTCGACGCGCACCTGCGACCAGTCGGCGTCGAGCTCCTCGGCGACCAGCGTCGGCAGGCCGGTGTACGTTCCCTGGCCCATCTCCAGGTGCTTGACGATCACCGTCACCGTGTTGTCGCTGGCGATGCGCACGAAGGCGTTGGCGGCGAAGCCGCGATGCAGGAACAGGCTCTCTTCCTGGCCGCGGGCGGCGGGTACTCCGATGGCGAGCAGCAGGCCGCCGGAAGCCTGCAGGAAGCGCCGCCGGCTGGCGTTTCTCACGCCGGGTATGCGGCTTGCTCCCTGGTTTTCAGATTTTCTGGGAAAGGAAGCCATGGAATACGCACAGCTTAATCCCGCCGAGACCAACGTCTACCGCGCGCCGGAGGAGGTCAAGAACGAGGCACGCCAGCTGGCGCGCTATGCCGAGCAGAACCCGTGGACGGCAGCCGCCGTCGGCTTCGGGCTGGGGGTGCTGTTCGGCACCCTGGTGACGCTGCTCGCTCTGAAAAACTAGTAGCGCTGTTGCCCTTTGATGGCCCAGGGAAT
Source organism: Burkholderiales bacterium (assembly GCA_035607175.1). Classification (GTDB taxonomy): domain Bacteria; phylum Pseudomonadota; class Gammaproteobacteria; order Burkholderiales; family SG8-39; genus SCGC-AG-212-J23. The sequence continues at coordinate 1,905 of DATNCP010000190.1, read as the reverse complement.
CGTCGGGCCGGACTCGCCGTCCTTGTTCTCGCCGTTGTTGGCGTTCTTCTTCGGGCGGCCAGGGCGATAGGTGACCTGGAAGATCTTCAGGGGCGGCACCACCGGCGGGCTTTCGAGGAATCGGCAGTCCGACTCGGTCGGCATGCTGAGGAAGGCGCCGAGGCGCTTGCCGTTCAACATCACCGTGTAGCGCAGCATGTGCATCGAGCCGCTCGCCGGCTGGGCGAGGATGTCGTATTTGCCGATCTTGAACTGCCTGCGTTGCTGGGGCGAAGGTGCCATAGCTCCCTTGATTTCCTGGGTAAGCCTGTAGGGGGTCGAACGGGGAAACCAGCATTATAAGTCACGGGAGCACATAGAGAAAGACGCAGTTCCGAGGGTCGAAACCGGGGCCCGCGCCGAGCATTCCGCGCGCCATGAGGCGGGCATCGCGGCTCGCAGCCCGGATCTCGGCCATTTGCGCGGTCGTCGTGCCGCGCAGGGACAGGTCGTCGACCAGCAGATACGTCTTTCCAGTGTCGTCGCGCAGGTAGTACCCGCTGCTGTAGGTCAGCCGCCCTTCCACCTGCAGCGGAACGCCGCCGGATTTCCCTTCGGCAGGGGAAATCGCCCAGAGGAGCTGCGGGACTTCCGGCAGATCGAGCCCGCCCGGCACGCTTTCCTGCAGGGCCTGGAGCGTCGCGAGCCGCTCCAGGTGGGCGCGTTTCGCGCACGCCGGGTCCCTGCATGCCTTCAGCGAGCGCTGCCACGCCTGCTGGTCGGCTTCCAGGCAGGAGGCGTTTTCGGCCAGCGCGACCCTGGCGCCGAGGTAGAAGCGCTCGACCAGCTCCTCGAGGTTGGGCTCGGCGGCGAGAGCCGCCAGCAGGAGAAGCGCCTTCATCACGCCATCTCCAGCCCGTGGGCGCCGACGCCGAGCAGCCGCACCGGGCGCCGATCGGCCTCGGTGCGCTCGAGCAGCATCTGCGCTCGGTTGACGATCTCGGCTTTCGAGGCGGTGAATGCCTTCGCGGTATGGCTGCGGGTCACGGTGGTGAAGTCGGAATAGCGCACCTTGATGGTGATGGTGCGCGCGCGCAGGCTTTTCGCGGCAAGGTCCTGCGCCAGCTCGCGCGCCAGGCGCGCGAGCTCCTCGTTGATCTCGGCGAGGCTCTTCAGGTCCACGGCGAAAGTGGTCTCGCAGGACACCGACTTGGTCTCGCGATGCGGCTCGACCGGGCGCGGATCGTCGCCGTGCGAGAGCTGCACCAGCCATTCGGCGAGGCTGCCGACCGCGCCGGAGAGCACTTTGAAATCGGCGTTGCGCACGTCGATGAGGCTCTTGATGCCGACCGCGCGCAGCTTCTTCGCCGTCACCGGACCGACGCCCCAGAGCGCTTCCACGTCGAGCTTCTGCAGGAAGCTCTCGACGCGCTCCGGCGCGATGACCGTCAGGCCGTCGGGCTTCTGCCAGCCCGAGGCGATCTTCGCCAGGAACTTGTTGGGCGCCACGCCTGCCGAGGCCGTCAGGCCTGTTTCATCCAGTATGGTTTTTTTTATCCGGACGGCGACATCGCGCGCCAGCGGCATGCCCCACAGGTTCTCGGTCACGTCGAGATAGGCCTCGTCGAGCGAGAGCGGCTCGACCAGCGGGGTCGCCGCATGCAGGATCTCCATCACCCGCTCGGACGCCTCGCGATATTTCTTGAAGTCCGGCCGGACGATGACGAGCTGCGGGCAGAGGCGTACCGCGCGCGACATCGGCATCGCCGAGCGCACGCCGAACGTGCGCGCCTCGTAGCTTGCCGCCGCGACCACGCCGCGCGACTCGGGCGATCCGCCCACCACCACCGGCTTGCCGCGCAGCTCCGGGTCATCGCGCATCTCCACCGACGCGTAGAACGCGTCCATGTCGATGTGGATGATGCG
>DATNCP010000188.1:0-30478 GCA_035607175.1 Burkholderiales bacterium | reverse complement strand
CGACTTCACGAGGGTGTGCAGGTCGGCGTCGGGCACCGCGGCATTGGGCGGCATGGGTACCTGGCCCCAAACCCCGGTTCCGCCTTTCTTCACCTTGTCGACCAGCTTCGCTTCCGCGCCCTTGACGCCGCGGTACTTCGCCGCGACGTCCTTGTACGAGGGGCCGACCAGCTTCTTGTCGACCGCATGGCAGGCGAAGCAGGCGTGCTTCTTTGCGAGTTCTTCGTTGGCTCGCGCCGGCGACGCGGCGGGCAGGGCTATGACCAGGGCGGCGACGGCGGCGATGTTTGCGAGGTGTTTCATTGCTTCTCCTTGAGAATCCTGGTGAGCGTTGCGAGCTCGGCGATGGGCTCGAGGCAGGTAACGCCCCGGCACACCCAGCCGTTGACCCCTCCCGGTCGGGCCGGCTTGTCGAGCACCGGCGGTAGGCCCACCGTCCCGTCGGGAATGGCGAGCAGGAGAGTAGCGGGAAGATATTCGCGCGCCAAGTCGGGGAGCCATGCCCCCATCGCGGTTTCGCTGCCGCGCAGGATCAGCGTGGTCGGCGGCTCGAGCTGCTCCTCGAGGGCAAGCGCCATCGCGGCGAAGCCGGCGGGATGGTCGAGCATCGCCGACGTGAAGAGCTCGAGGGTGCGTCGCGCGGCCTGCGAATAGCGCGTCTCCCCGGTCAGGGCGGCGAGCCGCTCCAGCGCCAGGGCCGCGATCGCATTCCCCGACGGAGTCGCGTTGTCCTGTCCCGGTTTGGGCCGCAGGATCAGCCGCTCGTGGTCGCGCCCGGTAAAGAAGAAGCCGCCTTGCTCGGTGTCCTCGAACTGCGCCAGCAGCGTGTCGGCGAGCCGGCAGGCGAACGCGAGGTCGTCGCTCGAGAATCGCGCCTGCAGCAGCTCGAGCGCCGCGACAATGAGGAAGGCGTAGTCGTCGAGATAGGCGTTGAGATGCGCGCGTCCGTCCTTGTAGGTCGCGAGCAGCCGGCCATCGCGCCACAGCTTGCCGCGCACGAAATCGAAGGCGCGGCGCGCGGAGTCGATCCAGTCCTCTCGGCCGAAGACGCGCCCGGCGTGCGCCATGCCGCGGATGGCGAGCGCGTTCCACGAAACCAGGATCTTCTCGTCGCGACCCGGACGGATGCGCTTCCCGCGCGCTTCGAACAGTTTCTGCTTTGCCGCATTTCCAGGGCGCGCGACGCGCAGGTGCCAATGCCGGTTTTCGAAGTTGGGCGGCTGGTCGAGGCCGAAATGCGCGACGGCGGCGGCGTACTCGTCGGGCGTGAGCAGGCGTTGCACCTCGTCGCGATCCCAGACGTAGAACTTGCCTTCCTCGCCTTCGCTGTCCGCGTCGAGCGATGAGTAGTAGCCGCCCTCATTTTCCTCGCTGCGCGACTGCATCTCGCGCATGATCCACCCGGCGGTCTCGGCCGCGCAGCGCTCGAACAAGGGTGTGCGTGCCACGACCCAGGCGTCGGCCAGCAAGCCCAGCAACGGACCGTTGTCGTAGAGCATCTTTTCGAAGTGCGGGATCTGCCACTGCGCATCGACGCTGTAGCGGCAGAAGCCGCCGCCGAGCTGGTCGTAGATGCCGCCTTCGCACATGCGTGTCAGCGTCGTGAGCGCGATGTCGCGCTCACCGCGCCGCAGGCAAAGCTCGAGGTCGGTCGGATGGGGGAACTTCGGCGCGCCGCCGAAGCCGCCGAACTGCGGGTCGAAGCTGGCGCGCAGGTTGCCGATCATCGCGGTCACGACATCGCCGGAAAGCGCGACCGGCCGGGTCGCCGGCGCGGGTAGCGTGCGGCCGAGCGCCTTTACCACTTCCGCATCCTGCGCCGCGATCTCGGCGCGTTTCTCCTTCCAGAGCGCGGCGACGCGCTCGCAGAGATCGGCAAACGCCGGCATGCCGTAGCGCGGCTCCTTCGGAAAGTAGGTACCGCCGAAGAACGGCGTGCCGTCGGGCGAGAGGAACATCGTCAGTGGCCAGCCGCCGGCGCGCTGCGCGAGCATCTGGTGCGCGCTCTGGTAGATCTGGTCGAGGTCGGGTCGCTCTTCGCGGTCGACCTTGATGTTGACGAACAGGCGATTCATCACCTCGGCGACCGCCGCGTCCTCGAAGCTCTCGTGCGCCATCACGTGGCACCAGTGGCACGCCGAGTAGCCGATCGAAAGCAGGATCGGCCTGTCCTCGCCGCGCGCCCGCGCGAGCGCCTCCGCTCCCCACGGGTACCAATCGACCGGATTCGCGGCGTGCTGCTGCAGGTAGGGCGAGGTCTCGCCGGCGAGCCGGTTCGGCACCTACCCTACTTGACCGGCTTGGTGAAGGGGAAGACCTTCGTGAAGCCGAGGATGTCGGTCAGCAGCAGCACCAGGAACACGATCAACACCGCGGTGATCAGCGCGCCGACGCCGCCGTCGCCACCGGCGGGCAGGCTGTCGATCTGCGCCGCGAGTTGCGCCGCCTCCGCGTCGGTCAGGGCGGCGATGCGCGCCTTGGCCTGCTCGATGCTCACACCATGCGCCTGGAGCTGGTTCTGCACTTCGACCCGCTCCAGAACGCCGAGCAGCTGGCTGCGGTCGGTGGGCGTGGCGATCATTGCTGCCTGCGAGGTTCCGGTGAAGCAAATCACGACGAGCATTGCGGTCAGTTGTTTGAACATCGGGCTCTCCTTTGTCCAACTAACTTAACATTCCAGCCTCATGGCCGACCACCGCGCCGATGAAGTCCTGCGTTTCTGGTTCGGCGAGGGCGCCGAGCGCGGCAAGGCGCATAAGCGCTGGTTCGAGAAGAATTCCACGTTCGACGCCGAGATCCGCAGCCGTTTCCTGCCGCTCCACGAGCAGCTCGCGGCCGGCAGGGACTGGCTGTCGCGGCCCGAGGACTGCCTCGCTCGGATCGTGGTGCTCGACCAGTTCCCGCGCAACATGTTCCGCGGCTCGGCGCGCGCTTTCGCCACGGACCCGCTCGCGCTCGCGGCGGCAAAGCATGCCGTGGCCCAGGGCTACGACCGGGACCTGCTCGCCGTGGAGAAGCAGTTCGTCTACCTGCCCTTCGAGCACAGCGAGTCGCTTGCCGACCAGGAGCGCGCCTGCGCGCTGATGAAGCCTCTCGGCGACGACCTGCACGACTGGGCGCTGCGCCACAAACGCATCATCGAGCGCTTCGGCCGCTTTCCCCACCGCAACGAGATCCTCGGCCGCGCAAGCACGCCCGACGAAGTCGAATTCCTGAAGCAGCCCGGCTCAAGCTTCTAGGTCAGTTACCGCTCCCAGCGAAGCTGTGGAGACGAGCTTGCGATACTTCGCCAGCAGGCCATGCGTGTGGCGCGGCCTGGGCGCTTTCCACTTCCTGCGGCGCGCCGCGAGCTCCTTGGCCGGCACGTTGAGCTGCAAGAGACGCTTCTTCGCGTCGATGGTGATCGAGTCGCCTTCTTTCACGAGCGCGATCGTGCCGCCGACGTACGCTTCCGGCGCGACGTGGCCGACCACCATGCCCCAGGTGCCGCCGGAAAATCGCCCGTCCGTGAGCAATCCGACCGATTCGCCGAGTCCCTGGCCGATGAGCGCCGAAGTCGGCGCCAGCATTTCCTGCATGCCTGGCCCGCCTTTCGGCCCTTCGTAGCGGATGACGAGCACGTCTCCCGGCCTGATTTTCTTCGCCATGATCGCTTTCATGCAGGCGTTCTCGGAGTCGAACACCCGCGCCGGCCCGGTGATCACCGGGTTCTTCAAGCCGGTGATCTTGGCGACGCAGCCCTCGGTGGCGAGATTGCCGCGCAGGATCGCGAGGTGGCCGTCCTTGTAGAGCGGCTTCGACCACGGCCGGATCACGTCCTGATCCTTGCGCGGCTCGGGCGGCACGTCCTTCAGCATCTCGGCCACGGTCTTGCCGTGGATGGTCATGCATTCGCCGTGCAGGACGCCGTTCGCCAGCAGGATCTTCAGCACCTGCGGCACGCCGCCCGCGCGATGGAAGTCGACCGCGACGTAGCGCCCCGAGGGCTTGAGGTCGCAGAGCACCGGCACCTTGCGCCGCACGCGCTCGAAGTCGTCGATGGTCCATTTCACGCCGGCGGCGGAGGCGATCGCGAGGTAGTGCAGCACGGCGTTGGTCGAGCCGCCGGTCGCCATGACCAGCGCGATGGCGTTCTCGATCGACTTGCGCGTGATGATGTCGCGCGGCTTCAGGTCCTTCTTGATCGCCTCGACCAGCACGCGCGCCGACTCGGCCGACGAGTCCGCCTTCTCCGCGTCCGGGGCCGCCATCTGCGAGGAGCCGAGCAGGCTGACGCCGAGCGCTTCAAATGAAGAGCTCATGGTGTTGGCGGTGTACATGCCGCCGCAGGCGCCGACGCTCGGGCAGGCGTTCTTCTCGATGCCCTGGAAGTCGTCCTCGCTCATCTTCCCCGCGGTAAAAGAGCCGACCGCCTCGAACGCGGAGACGATGGTCAGGTCCTTGCCCTTCCACTTGCCCGGCTTGATGGTGCCGCCGTAGACGTAGATTGCCGGCACGTTCATGCGTGCCATCGCCATCACGCCGCCCGGCATGTTCTTGTCGCAGCCGCCGACCACCAGCACGCCGTCCATCGCCTGGCCGTTGACCGAGGTTTCGATCGCGTCGGCGATCACCTCGCGCGACACCAGCGAGTACTTCATCGCCTCGGTGCCCATGCCGATGCCGTCGGTGACGGTCGGTACGCCGAACACCTGCGGCTTGGCGCCCGCCTGCTCGAGCGCGCTCATCGCGCGGTCGATGAGCGGCTGGATCCCGGCGTTGCAGGGGTTCATGGTCGAGTGGCCGTTCGCCACGCCGACGATCGGCTTGTCGAAGTCGCCGTCGCCGAAGCCGACGGCGCGCAGCATGGCGCGGTTGGGGGAGCGCGCCACGCCATGGGTGATGAGGCGGGAGCGGCGGTTGTAGGTCGTCATGGAGGCCTCCTGGGAGGGCGATTCTGCGCCGCCGCCGGGCGCGGCTCCAATGCAATTGCGAGCCGCCTGTAATACTCTATCGGTATGAATCTCCCGGATTTGCGGCAGCTGCGGTATTTCATTGCGGTCGCCGAGCAGCTGCATTTCGGCCGCGCCGCGGCAGCGCTGCACATCTCCCAGCCGCCGCTGTCGCGCGCCATCCGCGCCCTGGAAGAGCGGCTCGGCATGGCGCTCTTCCTCCGCAACCGGCGCAAGGTCGAGCTCACGCCGGCCGGCGCGCGCCTGCTCGACGAGGCGCGTCGCACCCTCGGCCAGCTCGAGCGCACGGTGCTCGAGCTGCGCAGCATGGCTTCCGGCGAGCGCGGGCGGCTGCGCATCGGTTTTGTCTCGCTCGCGGATTACGGCGGCGTCCTGCCGGGCCTGCTGAAGCGCTACAAGGCGGAGCGGCCCGGCGTGCAGCTCGCGCTGCGCGAGATGCTCTCGCCCGAGCAGTCGCTTGCGCTCGCTGCGGGCGAGCTTGATTTCGGCCTGCTGCTGCCGCCGGTGTCGGAGGCGGAAGGCCTCGAGCACCTGGTCGTGCAGCGCGAGCGCTTCGTCGCCGCGCTGCCGGCGCGCCACCGCCTCGCGGCGAGCCGCGGCCCGCTGGCAATGAGCGAGCTCGCCGGCGAGAGCTTCGTCATGGTGCCGCGCGAGATCGCGCCGGGCCTGTACGATATCGTCAGCGGGCTCGCGGCACGCGCGGGCTTCTCCCTCAATGTGGCGCAGGAAGCGATTCAGATGCAGACCGTGGTGAGCCTCGTTTCGAGCGGGCTGGGCGCGGCCGTCGTGCCGGGCTCGGTCGCGAACCTCGGACGGCGCGGCGTCGTCTATCGCCGGCTCTCCGACCGGCATCCGATGCTCGAGCTGTGGCTTGCCTGGCGCCGCGGCGCGACCGGCGCCGCGGCCGCGGAATTCGTCGCCCAGGCCCGCGACCTGGCGAAAGCCTAGCGTGCTCGCCCATCCCGACATCGATCCCGTCGCACTCCAGATCGGACCGCTCGCGGTCCGCTGGTACGGCTTGATGTACCTCGTCGGCTTCGCCGCCGCCTGGTGGCTAGGCATGCGCCGCATCAGGCAGGGGATCATCCCGGTGACGCGCGCCCAGTTCGACGACATCCTGTTCCTCGTCGTGCTCGGCGTGATCCTCGGCGGGCGGCTGGGGTACGTGCTGTTCTACAAGCCGGACTACTACTTCTCGCACCCGCTCGAGATCTTCGCCCTGTGGCAGGGCGGCATGTCCTTCCACGGCGGGCTGCTCGGCGTGATGGCGGCGATGACCTTCGCCGCGTGGCGCCATCACATGCCGTACCTGCAGATGATGGATTTCGCCGCGCCGCTCGTGCCGCCCGGCATCGCCACGGGGCGCTTGGGGAACTTCATCAACGGCGAGCTGTGGGGCCGCGTCACGGACGTGCCGTGGGGAATGGTATTTCGCGGCGCCGGCGACGCGCCGCGCCATCCCTCGCAGCTTTATCAGTTCGCCGGCGAGGGCCTCGCGCTTTTCATCCTGCTCTGGTGGTTCTCCTCGAAGCCGCGCCCGCGCGGCCAGGTATCAGCCCTGTTTCTGATCGGCTACGCCCTGTTCCGCTTCCTCGCCGAGTTCGCGCGCGAGCCTGACTCGTTCCTCGGCTTCCTCGCCCTCGGCATGACCATGGGCCAGTGGCTATGCGTACCGATGTTCCTCGGCGGCGTCGGTCTCATGGTCTGGAGCCGGCGCCAGCCCCGCTGAGCGCGGCTTCGAGCACCCGCGCTACATGCCACGCCTCGCGGCCGGCGCCGTGCCCGATCTGCTGCCGGCAGCTCGTACCGTCGGCGACGATCAGCGCGTCGCCCGCTTTGCGCACTTCCGGCAGCAATGAAAGCTCGGCCATCCGCATCGAGATCTCGTAATGCTCGGCTTCGTAGCCGAAGCTGCCGGCCATGCCGCAGCAGCTGGTCTGCACCGTTTGCACGCTCAGGCCGGGCACCATCGCCAGCACCTTCTCCACTGCCGGCATCGCGGCGAATGCCTTCTGATGGCAATGGCCGTGGAGCAGGACTTTCCGCTTCATCTCGGGAAAGCTGAGCTTCCCCGGCCGTTGCGCGAGGAATTCTTCGAACAGCCAGGCATTCTTCGCCACGGCTTCGGTGCCAGGCAGGAGCACCGTGAACTCGTCCCGCAGCGATAGCAGGCACGAGGGCTCCAGGCCGACGATCGGCACGCCGCGCTCGGCATAGGGCGCAAGCGCGCGCAGCATGCGGCCGGCTTCGCGCTTGGCTTCGTCCGCCATGCCGGCGGAAAGAAAGGTCCGGCCGCAGCACAGGCCGGCGGGGGCATGCACCTCGTAGCCGGCCGCGCGCAGCACGCGCATCGCGGCGCGCGCATTCTCCGGCTCGAAGTAACGGTTGAACGTATCGACGAAGAGAACCACGTCGGCACCCGGTGTGCCGGTCTCGGTGAAAGCATCGGCGCGCCAGCGCGGCAGCTCGCGGTCGGTGGAAAAACCGAGCGCGCCGCGCAGCAGCGGCGTGGCGGCATTCGCCAACCGCGGCCAGCGTGCAGCCATCGGCGCATAGCGCGGCAGGTAGGCAATGGCGCGATCGCGCGCCGTGAAACCATGCCGTGCCTTGTAGCCGGCGGTGAATTCCACTTTCATGCGCGCCATGTCGACGCCGGTCGGGCATTCCCGCTTGCATCCCTTGCACGAGACGCAGAGGTCGAGCGCGGCCTTCACCGCCTCGTCGGCGTCGTCGAGCTGTCCCGAAAGCGCGAGGCGCAGGGTGTTGGCGCGGCCGCGCGTGACGTGCTGCTCGTCCATGGTCGCGCGGTACGAAGGGCACATCGTGCCGGCGTCGAACTTGCGGCAGTGGCCGTTGTTGTTGCACATCTCGACCGCCTTGTCGAAGCCGCCCCACTCGCGCCAGTCGAGGACCTGCACGGGCACGCGCGTCTCGTATCCCGGCCGGTAGCGGAACAGGCTGCGGTCGTCCATCTTCGACGGCCGGACGATCTTTCCCGGATTCATCAGGCCGTGCGGGTCGAGCCAGGACTTGATCTCGCCCAGTGCGGCGGTGAGGCGCGGGCCGAAGAACGGCGCGATCCATTCCGAGCGCACCAGGCCGTCGCCGTGCTCGCCCGAGTATGCGCCCTTGTACTGCTTCACCAGCGCGCACGCTTCATCGGCGATGGCGCGCATCTTCGCCGCGCCGTCGCGACGCATGTCGAGTATCGGCCGCACGTGCAGCGTGCCGACCGAGGCGTGCGCGTACCAGGTGCCGCGCGTGCCGTGCTTCTCGAACACCGCGGTGAGCCGCGAGGTGTATTCGGCGAGGTGCTCCAGAGGCACCGCGCAATCCTCGATGAAGGAGACCGGCTTTCCGTCGCCCTTCATCGACATCATGATGTTGAGGCCCGCCTTGCGGACTTCCCAGACCTCGCGTTGCAATCTCGCATCGGTGATCTCGACCACGCTGCCGGGAAGGCCGAGGTCGCCCATGAGCTGCACCAGGTCCTTGAGCCGGCCGGCCCGCTCGTCGGCGAATTCCACCAGCAGGATCGCGTCGGGATCGCCCTGGATGAATGCGCTCACCGTCTTCTCGAACGCCGGGATCTCGCGCGCCAGTCCGATCATGGTCCGATCGACGAGCTCGACCGCGGTCGGCTCGAGCTTGACGATGTGCTGCGTGACTTCCATCGCCCGGTAGAACGTCTTGAAATGGCAGACGCCGAGCGAGCGCTTTTCGGGCAGCTTCGAAAGCTTGAGCAGGATCCGCTCGGAATACGCGAGCGTGCCCTCCGAGCCGACGAGGAGGTGCGCGGCGTTCGCGTGCGGCGGCCCGAGGTGATCGAGGTTGTAGCCGGCGACCTTGCGCAGCAGCTTCGGGAAGCGCGCGGCGATCTCGGCCTTCTCCCGCTCGTAGAGCCCTTTCAGCCGGGCGACGAATTCGCCGTATTCGCCCGATGCCTCGTTCATCGGCCCGAAGCGCCATCGCTTGCCCGTCGCGGTCACCGCGTCGATGGCGAGCACGTTGTGCACCATGTTGCCGTACTCGATCGAGCGCGAGCCGCAGGAGTTGTTGCCCGCCATTCCGCCGAGCGTCGCCTGCGCGCTGGTGGAGACGTCGACCGGGAACCACAGGCCGCGGCGCCGTAGTTCGGCGTTCAACGCGTCGAGCACCACGCCGGGCTGGACGAGCGCGGTGCCGGCGGCCTCGTCGATTTCTAGGACGCGATTGAGGTGCCTGGTGTGGTCGATGATCAGCGCATCGCCGACCGCCTGGCCGCATTGCGAGCTGCCCGCGCCGCGCGGCAGGATCGGTACGCCTTCGGCCGCGGCGATGGCCAGCGCCGCCCGCGCTGCCTCTTCGCTGCGCGGCACAACGACACCGATGGGGATGACCTGATAAATGGACGCGTCGGTGGAATAGCGGCCGCGGCTCGCGGTATCGAAGAGGACCTCGCCGTCGAGCTCCTTGGCGAGACGCGCGGCAAGGGATTTCATGGGGCGAAGTAGAATACCAGCATGCCTCGACGCGCCGGCCGCCACTTCCTGCAGATCCCCGGACCGACCAACGTTCCCGATCGCGTCCTGCGCGCGATCGACCTGCCGACGATGGACCACCGCGGCCCCGAGTTCGCGGACCTGGGCAAGGCGGTGCTCGCCGGCATGAAGCGGGTCTTCAAATCGACGCAGGGTGAAGTCGTGATCTATCCCGCCTCGGGCACCGGCGCCTGGGAAGCGGCGCTCGTGAACACCCTTTCGCCCGGCGATCGCGTGCTGATGGCCGAGACCGGCCACTTCGCGACCCTCTGGCAGAAGATGGCGGCGAAGCTCGGCCTCCAGGTCGAGTTCCTCAGCACCGACTGGCGCCACGGCGCCGACCCCGAGGCGATCACCAAGCGGCTGCGCGCGGACTCGGCGAAGGAATTCAAAGCGGTCTGCGTCGTGCACAACGAGACCTCCACCGGCGTTACATCACGAATCGGCGAAGTCAGGAAGGCGATCGACGCCGCCGGCCATCCCGCGCTCTACATGGTGGATACGATCTCTTCGCTCGCCTCGATCGACTATCGCCACGACGAATGGGGCGTCGACGTCACCGTCGCCGGCTCGCAGAAGGGGCTGATGCTGCCGCCCGGGCTTTCCTTCAACTGTATCTCCGCGAAGGCGCTGGCGGCGTCCAAGTCGGCGCGCCTGCCGCGCAGCTACTGGGGCTGGGACGAGATGATCGCCAGCGGCAAGAGCGGCTATTTCCCCTATACGCCCGCGACCAACCTGCTCTACGGCCTGCGTGAAGCGCTCACGATGCTGCTCGACGAAGAAGGCCTGGACGCCGTCTTCGGCCGCCATCTGCGCCACGCCGAAGCGACCCGCCGCGCCGTGCGCGGCTGGGGCCTCGAAGTCCTGGCGCTCGATCCGCGCGAATACTCGCCGTCGCTCACCGCGGTGCTGGTTCCCGCCGGGCACGACGCCGACCGCGTGCGCAAGACCGTCCTCGAAGCGTTCGACATGTCTCTCGGCACCGGCCTGGGCAAGCTTGCCGGCAAGGTGTTCCGGATCGGCCATCTCGGCGATTTCAACGACCTCACGCTCGTCGGCACCCTCGCCGGCGTCGAAATGGGGCTTGCGCTCGCCGGCGTCCCAGTGAAAAAAGAAGGCGTACACGCGGCGATGGAGCATCTCGCGGACTGCGCACGCGCCCCGTCAAGGAAAGTCGCGTAGGCGAACGCATGGCGGCGCTCCTCGAGGTCAGGAACCTGAGGACAACGTTTCTGACCTCCGGGGGCACGGTCCGCGCTGTCGACGGCGTCTCCTGGGAAGTCCGCGAAGGCGAGACGGTCGCGCTGGTCGGCGAATCGGGTTGCGGCAAATCGGTGTCGGCGCTGAGCGTGATGCGGCTCGTCTCCGAGCCCGCCGGGCGCATCGAGGCGGGCGAGATCCTCTACAAGGGGCGCGATCTCCTCAAGCTGAGCGAGCCCCAGATGCGCCAGGTGCGTGGCCGCGAGATCGCCATGGTCTTCCAGGAGCCGATGACGTCGCTCAATCCGGTGCTGACCATCGGCCGCCAGCTTACCGAAGGGCTCGAGATCCACATGAAGCTGAAGGGGGACGCGGCGCGCGCCCGGGCGATCGAGTTGCTCGGCATGGTCGGCATCCCCGACCCGGCACGCCGGCTCGCCCAGTACCCGCATCACTTCAGCGGCGGCATGCGCCAGCGGATGATGATCGCCATGGCGCTCGCCTGCAATCCATCGCTCATCCTCGCCGACGAGCCGACCACCGCGCTCGACGTCACCATCCAGGCGCAGATCCTCGAGCTGATGCGCGACCTGTCGCGCCGCCTGGGCGTGGCGATGCTCATCATCACCCACAACCTCGGCGTAGTGGCGCGCTACGCCGACCGGGTCAACGTCATGTACGCCGGGCGCATCGTGGAGAGCGCGAGCGCGGCCGAGCTGTACGCGAATCCGCGCCACCCTTATACCCTCGGCCTGCTGCGCTCGGTGCCGCGCCTCGACGAGCCGAAGCGCGCGCGACTCGACCCGATCGTCGGCCAGCCGCCAGACTTGACGCGCCTGCCGCCGGGCTGCGCGTTCAGCCCGCGCTGCGCCTATCGCGTCGACCGCTGCGCCGAAGCGCCATCGCTCGCCGAAGTCCGTACGGCGCATACCGCCGCGTGCTGGGAGTCCGTCCGCCTCGTGAAGGAGCTCGCCGCGTGAGCGAAGCGCTGCTCGAGGTCAAGCACCTCAGCAAGCATTTCCATATCCCGGGCGGCATCGGCCGCTCCGGCGGAATCGTGCGCGCAATCGACAACGTGAGCTTCTCGATCCGGCGCGGCGAGACGGTCGGCCTGGTGGGGGAATCCGGGTGCGGCAAGACCACCACCGGCCGCTGCGTGCTGCTGCTCGAGCGGCCGACGAGCGGCAGCATCTGGTTCGAGGGCGTCGACATCGCGGCGCTCTCGCCGCGCGAGCTGCGCAGCATGCGGCGCAAGGTGCAGGTGATCTTCCAGGACCCGTATTCGTCGCTCAACCCGCGCATGACCATCGGCCAGATCATCGCCGAGCCGCTCAAGGTGCACGGCATCATCCGCGACAAGGCGAAGCGCGAGGCGCGCGTGCGCGAGCTGCTCGAGCAGGTCGGCCTGCTGCCGCAGCACGCCGCCCGCTACCCGCATCAGCTTTCCGGCGGCCAGCGGCAGCGCGTCGGCATCGCGCGGGCGCTGGCGATGGAACCGGCGCTCATCATCTGCGACGAGCCGGTGTCGGCCCTCGACGTCTCGATCCAGGCGCAGATCGTCAACCTGCTGGAGGACCTGCAGAAGCGGCTGGGGCTCACCTACCTCTTCATCGCGCACGATCTTTCGGTGGTGCGCCATATCTCCGATCGGGTGGTGGTCATGTATCTCGGCAAGATCGTCGAGGTCGCCGACCGCAGGGCCCTTTACGAGGACCCGCTCCATCCGTACACCCAGGCGCTCCTCTCCGCCGTGCCCATCCCGGACCCGGCCCTCGAGGCGAGCCGCAACCGCACCGTCCTGCGCGGCGAGGTTCCCAGCCCGCTCAACCCGCCGTCGGGGTGCGTCTTCCATCCGCGCTGCCCGAAGGCGATCGAGCGCTGCGCTGCAGAAATTCCGCCCCTTCGGGAAATCAAGCCCGGCCACTGGGCGGCGTGTCACCTTGCTTGACCCGCGACATTGACAGGCCCGTGGCTCCTCCTTTAACTACGCGGTAGAGGAATAAGAACCAAGGGCCGAGGACAGGGAAATCGGCCCGCCACGAGGAGGAGGTGTCGTATGAAGCGATTCGCGCGCCTGCTGGCGCTCGCCGTCAGCGCATTGCTATCGTTCACGTCGCAGGCCGATTCGCCCCGCTATGGCGGCGAGTTGGTGTTCCCGGTCCCTTCCGAGCCCCCGTCCTATGACGGGCACCGCGAGGAAACCTTCGGCCTGATCCACCCGATCGCGCCGTTCTACAACACGCTGCTGCGCGTCGATCCGTTCGACAGGAGCGGTACCAAGCCCGCGCCCTCGCTCGCCCAGAGTTGGACCGAATCGCGCGACGGCAAGACCTACACCTTCAAGCTGCGGCACGGCGTGAAGTTCCACGACGGCTCGGAGATGACCTCGAAGGACATCAAGGCGTCCTACGACAAGATCATTTTCCCGCCCCCCGGCGTGGGCTCGAGCCGCAAGGGCCAGTACGCGGACGTCGAGAAAGTCGAGGCGCCCGATCCCTACACGGTGGTGTTCCGGTTGAAGGAAAAGTCGGGCTCGTTCATTGCGTCGCTGCTCTCACCCTACAACTTCATCTACAAGGCGGACATCCTGGCGAAGGACCCGCACTGGTACGAGAAGAACATCATGGGCACGGGACCGTTCGTCTTCGTCGAGCACGTCAAGGGCTCGCACGTGCTCGGCAAGAAGAACCCGAACTACTGGGACAAGGGCATGCCCTACCTCGACAGCTTCCGCGCGGTGTTCATGCGCGATTCGGCGGCGCAGGTCGCTGCGGTGCGCGGCGAGCGCGCGCACGTCCAGTTCCGCGGCTTTACCCCCAAGGACCGGGACAACCTGAAGGCCGCCCTCGGCGACAAGATCACGGTGCAGGAAGCGCCGTGGGACTGCATCCTGCTCGTCGCCATCAACCATGAGAAAAAGCCGTTCGACGACAAGCGTGTGCGCCGCGCGCTGACCCTCGCCCTCGACCGCCACACCGGCTCGAAGGCGCTGTCGCAGATCGCGATCGTCAAGGAGGTGGCCGGCGTGCAGGTGCCCGGGACGCCCTACGCGACGCCGCCCGCCGAGCTCGACAAGCTCGCCGGCTACTGGACCGATGCCGAGAAATCGCGCGCCGAGGCGAAGCGCCTGCTCAAGGAAGCCGGCGTGGCCGACGGGTTTTCCTTCACCTTCAAGAACCGCGGCATCCCGATGCCCTACGAGCCGCTCGGCGTCTGGATGATCGACCAGTGGCGCCGCGTCGGCCTCAACGTCAAGCAGGAGGTGATCGAGGCCGCGGCCTACTTCGGCGTCATCCGCAAGGGCGACTTCGAGGCGGCGATGGACTTCCAGTGCGGGTACATCGTCGAGCCCGACCTCGACATGTACAAGTTCACGTCCACGAGCCGCAACCCGGCGAATTACGGCCGCTACTCGGACCCGGTCCTCGACAAGCTCTACGACGACCAGAGCCGCGAGACCAACGTGGAGAAGCGAAAGCAGCTCGTGCGCCAGTTCGAGAAGCGGGTGCTGGACGAGGAAGCCCACTATCTGATGACCCTGCAGTGGCACCGCATCATTCCGCACTCGTCGAAGATGCACGGCTGGACGGTGACGCCGAGCCACTACCTCAACAACACGCTCGATACGGTGTGGTTGTCGCAGTGACGTAGTGGGTCTCTATGTCCTGAAGCGGCTCCTGGCCATGATCCCGACCCTGCTCGGGGTCGCGGTGCTGATCTTCGTCCTACTGCGCGTCGTCCCCGGCGACGTGGTCGAGGCGCGCTACCTCACGCAGGGCAGCCAGTTCCAGTCGCAGGAGCTGATGGACCAGGAGCGCGCGAAGCTCGGCCTCGACCAGCCGCTGTGGAAGCAGTTCACCATGTGGATGGCCGGCATCGTGCGCTTCGACTTCGGCCTGTCGATGTGGACCGGTTCGCCGATCAGCGAGGAGATCAAGCTGCGCTTCGCGCTCTCGCTGCAACTCGCGCTCATGGCGAGCCTGATCGCGCAGCTGCTGGCGATCCCGCTCGGCATCCTCGCCGCGGTGAAGCAGGACACCTGGGTGGACTATGCGGTGCGCGTCTTCTCGATCGCCGGCCTCGCCACACCGTCGTTCTGGCTCGGCATCCTGATGATCCTCACCATGCTGATCGTGTTCCACTGGGTACCGCCGATGATGTTCACGCCGCTGTGGGTGAACCCGTGGCAGAACCTCGAGCAGCTCATTTGGCCCGCGCTCGCGGTCGGCTACCGCTACTCCGCGGTCGGCACGCGCATGATGCGCTCGGCGATGCTGGAAGTGCTGCGCGAGGACTACATCCGCACCGCGCGCGCCAAGGGCCTCTGGATGAAGCTGATCCTCTCGCGCCACGCGCTCAAGAACGCGATCCTGCCGGTGCTCACGGTGATGAGCCTGGAGTTCGCCTTCCTGCTCGGCGGCCTGGTGGTGACCGAGCAGGTGTTCAACCTGAATGGCCTGGGGATGCTGTTCGTCGAGGCGATCTCGCACCGGGACTACACCCTCACCCAGGCGCTGGTGCTGCTGGTGGCGACGTTTTTCCTGTTCGTGAATTTTTTCGTCGACATCGCCTACGCGCTGATCGACCCGCGCATCCGCTACCGCTAGCCATGGCCGTCACGCCGCAGACGCTGGAAGAGCTGAACCGCGCCGCGCCGCTGCCGCCACGGCGCGGCGCGATCATCGACTTCGTGCGCCACCGCCCGCTCGGCGCGCTCGGCGCGCTGATCATCGTCGCCATGACGCTGCTCGCCGCGACTGCGGGCTGGATCGCGCCTTACAACCCGGTCGAGAACGACTACGCGGCGATGCTCGCCGCGCCGAGCGCCGCCCACTGGCTCGGCACCGATGCCTTCGGCCGCGACGTGCTCTCGCGCATCATCTACGGCTCGCGCACGGCGCTGATGGTCGGGCTCGGCGCCTCGCTGATCGGTGCCACGCTCGGCTCGCTGATCGGCGTTGCCAGCGCCTACTTCGGCGGCCGCGTCGATCTCGTCGTGCAGCGCGTCATGGACGTGTTTTTCGCCTTCCCGGTCATCATCCTCGCGCTCGCGGTCGTCGCCATCCTCGGCACCGGCGCCGGCAACGTCATCCTCGCCATCGCAACGCCGATGGTGCCGCGTTGCGCGCGTGTGGTGCGCTCGAGCGCGCTGGCGGTGCGCGAGATGCCCTACGTGGACGCGGCGCGCGCCTCGGGCTTCGTCCACAGCCGGATCATCCTGCGCCATATGCTGCCGAACGTCATGGCGCCGATTCTGATCATGGCGACCGCGTTCCTCGGCGAGGCGATCCTGCTCGAAGCTTCGCTCTCCTTCATCGGCCTCGGCGTGCAGGAGCCGACCGCCGCCTGGGGACTGATGCTGCGCGGTGCCGCGGTCGAGTTCGCCGAGACGGCGCCGTGGATGGCGATCTTCCCGGGACTCGCGATCAGTCTCGGGGTGTTCGGCTTCAACCTGTTCGGTGACTCGCTGCGCGACGCGCTCGACCCGCGTCTACGCACGCAGTAGAGCCATTTTTCGGCAAGGCGCCCGCGAAGCCGCGGGGATCCCCGCCGCGGTGCTGGTCGCCGGCTACGTCGCCTTTGGCGCGCTCGCTGCCGCCAACGACATCCCGTTCAGCGTCGCGGTCGCCTCGACCGCGATCCTCTGGGCGCTGCCGGCGCAGATCGTCTTCGTCGAGATGCAGGCCGGCGCCGCGCCGCTTCTCGCCATCGTCGTCGCAGTGATGCTTTCCTCGGCGCGCTTCCTGCCGATGACGCTGGTGCTGATGCCCGAGATGCGCGATCCGCGCCACCGCAGCTGGAAGTACTACATCGCCGCGCAGCTTCTCTCACTGTCCGGCTGGACCATGGCCGTCGCCCGCTTCCCGGACATCCCCCGCGAGCAGCGCCTCGCCTGGTTCTACGGCTTCACCTTGGTGCTGATGACCGTTAGCGCAGCCTCCACCGCCGCCGGATACATCGGTGCCGACCGCCTGCCGCCGCTCGCGCGGCTCGCGCTGGTGTTCATGGTGCCGATGTACTACCTCCTGATCCTGACCGGCTCGGTGCGCGACCGCATCGCCGCCCTCGGGCTCGCCTGCGGCGCAGTGGCCGGGCCGCTCGCCTACGTGCTGGTGCCGGATTGGAGCGTGCCGCTCGGCGGGCTCGCGGGCGGGACCGCTGCTTACCTCCTGTTGAAAGGGCGCTGATGGAAGCGTGGCCCCTGCTCGTGATCTGCGGCCTTGCCACCTACCTTTGGCGCGGGCCGGGCGTGCTGATCGCCGCCGGCATCAATCCGAAAGGCGAGGCTTTCACCTGGATCTCTTGCGTCGCGTACGCCATCATTGCCGGTGTCGTGGCACGCATGCTTGTCCTGCCGACTGGCGCCCTCGCCGAGACAACCGCCCTGGAACGAGCGCTCGGCAGCGCCCTCGCGCTCGCGGTGTACTTCCGGTTGACGGACCGCAACCTCTTCGCTGGCGTGATGGCCGGGGCTGCGGCGCTGTGGCTGATCCGGGTCGCGGCGTGAACGAGCGAGGGCCGCTCACGGTCAACCAGCGCAGCTACCGCTGGATGCGCCGGCCGGTGGTCGTGGTGTGCGTCGACGGATGTGAATACGACTACATCTCCTGCGCGATCGACGCCGGCGTCGCGCCGTACTTCGCGCGCATGACCCGCGAGGGCGCCGCGCTGGTCGGCGATTGCGTCATCCCGAGCTTCACCAATCCGAACAACATGTCGATCGTCACTGGGGTGCCGCCTTCGGTGCACGGCATCTGCGGCAACTATTTTTACGACCGCGATGCCGGCGCTGAGGTGATGATGAACGACCCGAAGTACCTGCGCGTCGGCACGATCCTCGCCGCTTTCGCCGACGCCGGCGCCAGCGTGGCGGCGGTCACGGCGAAGGACAAGCTGCGCCGCCTGCTCGCGAAAGACCTTCGCGGAACCTGCTTCTCCGCCGAGCAGGCGGACGCGGCAGCGGTCGAGCTCGCCGGCCGGCCGGTGCCCTCGGTCTACAGCGCGGACCTGTCGGAATTCGTCTTCGCCGCCGGCGTTGGCCTGATGCGACGCGACAAGCCCGATCTCATGTACCTCTCGACTACGGACTACGTGCAGCACAAGGCGCCGCCCGGCGCGCCCGCAGCGAACGCCTTCTACCGGATGATCGACGGCTATCTCGCGCAACTCGACGAGCTCGGCGCGGTCATCGCCCTTACCGCCGACCACGGCATGAACGACAAATTCGGCGCCGACGGCACGCCGAACGTGATCTACCTTCAGGACGCGCTCGACGACTGGCTAGGCAAGGCGCACGCGCGCGTCATCCTGCCCATCACCGATCCTTATGTCGTGCACCATGGCGCGCTCGGCTCGTTCGCCACCGCGTATCTGCCGCCGCGAAGCAACCTGGATTCGCTGCTCTCGCGGCTTGGCGCCCTGAAGGGCATCGAGCTCGCGCTATCGCGCGACGAAGGGTGCCGTCGCTTCGAGTTGCCGCCCGAGCGCATGGGCGACGTCATCGTCGTCGCCGAGAAGCACGTCGTGCTCGGCACCAGCCGGGCGCGCCACGACCTCTCCGGGCTCGACGCACCTCTTCGCTCGCACGGCGGCCTGTCCGAGCAGTCGGTGCCGCTGCTCTTCAATCGTCGGGCTCGCGGCCTGCCGAACCGTCGAATGCGCAATTTCGATATTTTCGACGTCGCCTTGAACCTGCTCGCCGTCTAGCGCACCGGCCCTGCTATCATCGCCCGCCACCGAACGGGGGAAATAATGTTGGTTCGTCTCGCCGCAGCAGCAGTCCTTGCCATTTTTTCAGCCGGCGCGCTTGCGCAGGCCTATCCCAACAAGACCGTGCGGATGATCGTCGGCTTCCCGCCGGGAGGGGGCACCGATGTCGTCGCCCGCGTCATCGCGGCGAAGCTCTCGGAATGGTGGGGGCAGGCTGTGGCGGTGGAGAACCGTCCCGGCGCGACCGGCACCATCGGCGCAGACGCGGTGGCGAAAAGCGCGCCCGATGGCTACACGCTCATCATGGGCCACGTGAACTCGCACGCGATTGCGCCGAACCTGTTCGCCAAGCTGCCTTACGACGCGATCAAGGATTTCGCCGCGGTCTCGTATGTCGGCTACGTGCCGAACGTGCTCGCTGTCCACCCCTCCGTGCCGGCGAAATCGGTGAAGGAGCTGGTCGCGCTCCTGAAGAGCAAGCCCGGACAGCTCAACTACGCCTCCTCGGGCAACGGCAGCACGCAGCATCTCGCCGGCGAGATGTTCAAGCAGCTTACCGGCACGCAAATCGTGCACGTGCCCTACAAGGGCAGCGGCGACGCGATCAAGGACCTGCTCGGCGGCGTCGTGGCGATGAACTTCGACACCATGCCGCCGGTGCTGCCGCACATCCAGGCCGGCAAGCTACGCGGCCTCGCCATCTCGACACCGAAGCGGCTGCCGCAGCTCCCGGACGTGCCCACCTTCGAGGAAGAAGGCATCCGCGGCTTCGACGTCACCAACTGGTACGGCGTCATGGCGCCGGGCGGCACGCCGCGCGACATCGTGCAGAAGCTCAACGCCGACATCAACAAGGCGATGCAGGTGCCCGAAGTCCGCTCCCGCCTGGAAGCAGTCGGCACGCAGCTCAACGAGCAGAGCGCCGCCCAGTTCGAGGCCTTCATGAAGGCCGAAGTCGCGAAATACGCGAAGCTGATCAAGTCCGCAAACATCCGAATCGAGTAAGGAGGAGCCATGCAACTGATTCTGAAGATTGCCCTCGCCTGCGCGATCGCGCTCGCCGGCGCGGCTCAGGCACAAGGCTGGCCGACGAAGCCGGTCACCCTGGTCAATCCCTTCGCGCCCGGCGGCGGCGTCGACGCCTTCGGCAGGCCGCTATCGGTCATCCTGAGCAAGAACCTCGGCACGCAGTTCATCGTCGAGAATATGGCCGGCGCCGGCGGCACGGTCGGCGCGACGAGCGCGTCGAAACGCCACGCCGACGGCTACACCTTCTTCCTCGGCGCGGTGCACCACACGATCGCGGAGAGCCTGTACACGAAGCTCCCCTATTCGCTCGAGAAGGACTTCGTTCCGATCACGGTGCTCGCCTATGTGCCGAACGTCGTCGTCGTGCACCCGAAGCACGCCAACCTCAATTCGATCAAGGATCTGATCGCCTACGCCAAGGCCAATCCCGGCAAGCTGAACTACGGCTCGGCCGGAAACGGCACCACGCACCACCTCGCCGGCGAACTGTTCAAGACCATGGCGGGGGTCAACCTGACCCACATTCCCTACGGCGGCGCCGGGCCGATGATGAAGGACCTGATCGGCGGGCAAGTGGACATGGCCTTCGACGGCATGAGCACCTCCGCGCCCCAGATCAAGGCCGGCAGGCTGAAAGCCCTGGCGGTGACGACGACGCAGCGCTCGTTCGTCGACCCGAGCGTGCCGACCATGCAGGAAGCTGGCCTGCCCGGCTACGTCGTCACCACCTGGTACGCCCTCTGGGGTATCCGCGGCACGCCGAAAGAGGCGCTCGACGGCATGTACCGGGAGACGGTGAAGGCGATGCAGTCAGACGAACTGAAGAAGGTGTGGGAAAGCCAGGGCGCCACCGCGGGCGGCGAGTCGCCCGATGCCTTCGCCAAGCTGATCCACAGCGAGATCGCCAAGTGGGCGAAGGTCGTCAAGGACGCCGGCGCGAAAGTCGACAACTAGCCTTAGATCACCTTCGCCGCGCGTAGCTGCGCGATCTCGGCATCGCTCTTGCCGAGGTTGCGCAGCACTTCCTCGGTGTGCTGACCGAGCGCCGGCGGCGCGAGGCGATATTCCACCGGCGTTTCTGAAAACCGCATCGGGCTCGCCACCAGCGGCACTTTGACACCGCTGGCGTTCGTCAGCTCGACGCGCACGTTGCGCGCCTTTACCTGCGGCTCGGCGTACACCTGGGCGATGTTGTTGATCGGCCCGTTCGGAATACCCGCTGTCTCGAGCCGCTCCAGCCACTCGGAGGTTTTTTTCCTGAGAAAGATTTCCTGAAGTAACCGCGTCAGTTCGACCCGGTTCTCGACGCGCTTGCCGTTCGTGGCAAAACGCGGATCCGCGGCGAGCCCGGTGCAGCCGGCCGCTTCGCAGAACTTGCGGAACAGGTTGTCGTTGCCGCAGGCGAGGATCACGTCGCCGTCGCTGGTGCGGAACGGCTGGTAGGGAACGATGTTCGGATGCAGGTTGCCGATGCGCTTCGGCGGCTCGCCGGTCGAGAAGTAGTTGGTGTTCTGGTAGGCGAGCAGCGCGATCTGCGAATCGAGCAGCGCCAGGTCTAGGTGCTGCCCGCGCCCGGAGCGCTCGCGATTCGCCAGCGCGGCGCAGATCGCGATCGAGGCGTACATGCCGGTGATGATGTCGGCGATCGGCACGCCGGCGCGCTGCGGCCCGCCACCCGGCAGGCTGTCCGGCTCGCCGGTAACGCTCATCATCCCGCCCATGCCCTGGATCATGAAGTCGTAGCCCGGCCGCTCCCGATAGGGGCCGGTCTGGCCGAAGCCCGTCACCGAGCAATAGACGAGCTTCGGATTGAGCACCCTCAGGTCGTCATAGCCCAGGCCGTAGCGCGCGAGGTCGCCGTATTTGTAGTTCTCCAGGAGGACATCGCTCTTGCGCGCGAGCTCGCGCGCGATCGCCTGGCCTTCCGGCGCCGAGATATTCAGCGTGATCGACTTCTTGCCGCGATTCGCGGAGGTGAAGTACGCCGAGTCCTTGGTGTCGCGCCCGCTCGCGTCCTTCACCCAGGGCGGCCCGAACGCGCGCGAGTCGTCGCCGACGCCGGGCCGCTCGATCTTCACCACTTCGGCGCCGAGATCGGCAAGGTTCTGGCTCGCCCACGGGCCTGCGAGAACGCGGGAAAGATCGAGAACGCGGATATGCGAGAGCGGACCGGCCATGGGCCTAGGTTACCAAAGACCGACGAGCATCTTCAGCGCGAAACCGTAGAGCATCAGGGCGAAAATCGTGCGCAGGCGCTTCACCGGCAGGCGATGTGCGAGGCGCGCGCCGAGCGGCGCCGCCAGCATGCTGGTACTGACCACGAGCCCGAGCGCCGGCAAATAGACGTAGCCGATACTCATCGCCGGCAGTCCCTCGGCATGGATGCCGTTGATCACGTAAGCCACCGTCCCCGCGATCGCGATCGGCAGCCCATTGGCGGCCGCGGTGCCTATCGCGCGGCGCAGGGGCACTTTGCACCAGGCGAGGAATGGGATGGTCATGAACGCGCCTCCCGCGGCAAGCAGGCTGGAGACCGCGCCAATCACCGCGCCGGCGGTGAACAAGCCCGGCGCGCCCGGCAGATCGCGGCTCCCCGGCGGCCGCAAGTCGAGCAGGATCTGGGTCGCGGCGTAGAAAACCATCGCCGTGAAGCCGATGGCCAGCGGCCGCGTTGGAATAAAGCCCGCCGCCAGCGCGGCGCCAAACGACCCCGCCAGCATTCCCGGCGACATGGCGCGAGCGATCTTCCAGTCGACCGCGTGGTGCGCGTGATGCGCGCGCATGCTCGAGATCGAGGTAAAGACCATCGCGGCGAGCGCCGTTCCCAGCGCGATGTGCAGGACCTGATCCGGCGAGACACCGCTCGCGGTGAAGACAAACACGAGCAGCGGCACCATCACCACGCCGCCGCCGATGCCGAGCAGCCCCGCGGCAAAGCCGACCAGCGCGCCGATTCCCAGGTACGCGAGCCATTCCATCAGCGCAACAGGTGCGCGACCAGCTCGGCGAATCCCGCGCCGGCGCTCGCCTGGGTGATGTATTTCGGTCCGAGGGCCAGGGCAAAGCGGCGAACGTTGGCGACGCCGACGGAATTCTCGAAGAACTCGAACATGGGCGCATCGTTCGGCGAGTCGCCGACATAGGCAACGCTCCGATTCGTGCGCTCCAGATCGGTGGCAAAACGCTCCCTGAACAGCCGCCGCGTCATGGCGAGTTTGTCGTAGTCGCCGAACCAGCCGTTGACGTGGATCGAGCTCACGCGCGCCGTCAGGCCGGCGCCGCGCATCAAGGCAGCGACGCGCTCGGCGCTCTCCAGCGGCAGGGGCGGCACGTCCTCGCAATAGTCGATCGCGAGGTCGGTCTCGCGGTAGGGCTGGTCTGAAGCGATGGCGCAGCCTGGGACCTGCGCGAGGATCGCCTTTGCGATTGCATCGAGGCGAGCTCGCTTTGCGGAGCGGGTTTTCTCGTCGTCGGCAAAGCGCTTGTGCAACCGGCCCTCGGCGAAGCAGAAGTAGAAGGCGCCGTTCTCGCCGACCACCGCATTCACCGGCCACATGCGGGCGATGTGGTCGCACCAGCCGGCCGGCCGGCCGGTGACGGCAACGACACGTTTCCCAGCTGCATGCAGATTCTCGAGGGCGGCGTACGCCGCCGCGGTCAGCTTGCCTTCGGTGGTGAGCGTATCGTCGATGTCGAAAAGCAGCGCGTCGATCGCGCGCGCATCGAGCTGCGCGAGGGGTTTCATCGGCCCATCACCTGCTCCACGCGCCGCCGCTGCGCCTCGGTCATCAGCAGGCCGCACTTTGTCCTGCGCCACAGCACGTCCTCGGCGCTGCGAGCCCACTCATGCTCCCTGAAATACCCGACCTCGCGTTCGGTCAATCCGGCGCCGTACTCCTCTCCCAGCTTGCCATCCCCGACCACCTTGTCCGCCTGCGTGCCATGACGGCGGAAGATGGCGCGCAGGGTCGGCGTGGGAATCGCCGGGTAGCGAGAGAAGAATGCATCTCGGGCGCCGGCACGGGACTGCGTGCCGAACTCGCTGCCCGGGAGGGGCGTACCCGAGGTCCAGTCGGGTCGCAGGCCAGGGAAGTAGGGCGCGAGGCGGTGAAGCGCCTCCTCCGCCAGGCGCCGATAGGTCGTGATCTTGCCGCCGAACACCGAGAGCACCGGCGCCGCACCCGCGTCGTCGTCGACGCGCAGCGTGTAGTCGCGCGTCACCGCCGAGGGATCGCTTGAGCCGTCGTCGTAGAGGGGACGCACTCCCGCGAAACGCCAGACTGCTTCGCCGGGCCGCACCGGTTTCGCCAGGTAGCGATTCACCGCGCGGCACAGGTAGTCGACTTCGGCGAACGTCGGCTGCGCCGACTCGGCCTCCTGTTGCGGCTCGTCGGTCGTGCCCACCAGCGTGTGCAGATCGCCGTAGGGAATCATGAACACGACGCGGCGATCGTCGTTCTGCAGGATGAACGCGTGATCGCCCTCGTAGAGCCTCGGCACGACCATGTGGCTGCCGCGCACCAGGCGCACCGCGTCGCCGGAGGGCTGGTTCAGGGTCCCATTGAGCACCCGCTTCACCCACGGGCCGGCGGCGTTGACGATCGCCTTGGCGTCGACTTCCTCGCCGTTCGAAAGGCGCGCGCGCCAGCCGTCGTTCAGGCGTTTCGCTGCGACGCATTCCACTCCGGTCAGCACACGCGCACCGAGGGTTCGAGCATCGCTCGCGTTCGCCACCACCAGGCGCGCATCGTCGACGCGGCAGTCCGAGTAGACGAAGCCGTGCTTCAGCTCCGGCCTCAGGCCGTTGCCATAGGGACCCGACAGCCGCACCGCGCTCGAGCCGGGAAGCAGCGAGCGGCGCGAGAGATGGTCGTAGAGGAAAAGCCCGATGCGGATCATCCAGCGCGGCCGCAGCTCGGGAACATGCGGCATGACGAAGCGCGTCGGCCAAACCAGATGGCCGGCGACGCGCAGCAGGATTTCGCGCTCGGCGAGCGCCTCGGCAACCAGGCGGAATTCGTACTGCTCGAGGTAGCGCAGCCCGCCGTGGATCAGCTTCGACGACGATGAGGAGGTCGCGCTCGCGAGATCGGAGCGCTCGACCAGCAGCGTCGACAGGCCTCGTCCCGCCGCATCGCGCGCGATCCCGGCGCCATTGATGCCGCCACCGATGACGAGGACGTCGATCACTCGCGGGGCACTATAGCCGAGCGCCCCGCGGGAAGCGAAAAGGCTAGCTGCTGGCGACCTTCTTCAGCTGCTCGAGCTTCAGGACCTTCACCTGAATCTCGGCGTTGGGCCTGCTCTGCTCGCGCTCGCGAGCTTGCTGCTGGCGGCGCACCTTCTCGAAGGTCTTGCGGACGTCCGTGTCGAAGCTCGGACGGTATTGAAAGGCGGAATCGAGGATGTGTTTCATCGGATTGGCTCCTGCGCTGGCTGGGGTCCATTGTTCCAGCCGATGCGCGCGAACGTTGGAGCAGGATTTGGTCTCTCCGGACTAAGTCGGGCTGCAGCGACGACCCATTTACCCGTAGAACTCCGACGACAGCTGTCGTCGGCGGTTACTTCTTGCGCAGCTTGCGGATCGCCGAGAGCTGCGCGGCGAGCATCGCCAGCTCGCTCTCGACGGCGGCGATTTCCTGCTTGTCCTGAGCCTTGGCGCGGGCGTCCTCGGCCTTCTTCAGCGCTTCGCTCGCCTTCGCCTCGTCGAGGTCCTTGCCGCGAATGGCGGTGTCCGCGAGCACGGTGATCAGCTTCGGCTGCACCTCGAGGATGCCGCCGGCGACGAAGATCAGCTGCTCCTCGCCGCCGCCGGCCGGCGTGATCCGCACCGCGCCGGGCTTGATGCGCGTGATGAGAGGCGTGTGGCGCGGGTAGATGCCGAGCTCGCCTGCCTCGCCGGGAAGGACGACGAACTCCGCCTCGCCGGAGAAGATGCTCTCTTCGGCGCTGACGACGTCGATGTGGATCGTCGCGTTCGCCATTTACTTGAGCGTCTTCGCCTTCTCGAACGCTTCCTCGATCGCGCCGACCATGTAGAACGCCTGCTCCGGGAGGGCGTCGCACTCGCCGGCGACGATCATCTTGAAGCCCTTGATCGTGTCCTTGAGGGACACATATTTTCCCGGAGTGCCGGTGAAGTTCTGCGCCACGGTGAACGGCTGCGAGAGGAAGCGCTGAATCTTGCGCGCACGCGCCACCGCCAGCTTGTCCTCGGGCGAGAGCTCGTCCATGCCGAGAATGGCGATGATGTCGCGCAGCTCCTTGTAGCGCTGCAGGGTCGCCTGCACGGAGCGGGTGGTGTTGTAGTGGTCCTCGCCGATCACGTTCGGGTCCACCTGGCGCGAGGTCGAGTCGAGCGGGTCCACCGCCGGGTAGATGCCGAGCGAGGCGATATCGCGCGACAGCACCAGGGTCGCATCAAGGTGGCCGAAAGTGGTCGCGGGCGACGGGTCGGTGAGGTCGTCCGCCGGTACGTACACCGCCTGGATCGAGGTGATCGAGCCGGTCTTGGTCGAGGTGATGCGCTCCTGCAGGCGGCCCATTTCCTCGGCCAGGGTCGGCTGGTAGCCCACCGCCGAAGGCATGCGGCCGAGCAGCGCCGAGACCTCCGTGCCCGCCAGCGTGAAGCGGTAGATGTTGTCGACGAAGAACAGGATGTCCTTGCCCTCGTCGCGGAAGCTCTCGGCCATGGTGAGGCCGGTGAGCGCGACGCGCAGGCGGTTGCCCGGCGGCTCGTTCATCTGGCCGAACACCATCGCAACCTTGGACTCGGGCAGGTTGTCCAGCTTGACCACGCCCGCTTCCGTCATCTCGTGATAGAAGTCGTTGCCCTCGCGGGTGCGCTCGCCAACGCCGGCGAACACCGAGAGGCCCGAGTGCTGGGTGGCGATGTTGTTGATCAGCTCCAGCATGTTTACCGTCTTGCCCACGCCGGCGCCGCCGAACAGACCGATCTTGCCGCCCTTGGAGAACGGGCAGATCAGGTCGATCACCTTGATGCCGGTTTCGAGCAGCTCGACCGAAGGCGACAGCTCGTCGAACTTCGGCGCGATCTGGTGGATCGAGCGCTTCTTGTCGGACTTGATCGGGCCTACGTCGTCGATCGGGCGGCCGAGCACATTCATGATGCGGCCGAGCGTACCCGTGCCGACCGGCACCGAGATCGGGCCGCCGGTCGAGGTCACCTTCATGCCGCGGCGCAGGCCGTCGGAAGAGCCGAGCGCGATGCAGCGCACTACCCCGTCGCCAAGCTGCTGCTCGACTTCGAACGTCAGCTCCTTCTCGACCAGCGGATTGTTCGGATCCTCCACCAGCAGGAGCGCGTCGTAGATGCCCGGCATGGTCTCGCGATCGAACTGGATGTCGGTGACCGCGCCGATGCACTGGACGATGGTGCCTTGTGCTTGTGCCATAGGTGTTCCTGCCTTTGTCCTCTATACGGCGGCTGCGCCGCCGACGATTTCTGAAAGCTCTTTGGTAATGGCCGCCTGCCGGTTCTTGTTGTAGACCAGGGTCAGCTCATCGATCAGGGTCGCGGCGTTGTCGGAGGCGGACTTCATCGCCACCATGCGCGCCGACTGCTCCGAAGCCATGTTCTCGGCCAGCGCCTGCAGGATGAGCACTTCGACGTAGCGCCGCAGCACCTGGTCGAGCACCGACCGCGCCTCGGGCTCGTAAATGTAGTCCCACACGGTTTCCGGCGCCCCGAGGCGCTCCCCGGATAGCGGCAGCAGCTGCTCGATCACCGGTTCCTGCTTCATCGTATTGACGAAGCGGTTGTAGGCAAGCATGACGCGGTCGGTGTGTCCCTGCATGAAGGCGTCCATCATCACCTTCACCGGGCCGATCAACCTCTCCAGCTGCGGCCGGTCGCCGAGCTGGACGACGTGGGAAACGACCTTGGCGCCGAGCCGCTGCATGAAGCCGAGGCCCTTGTTGCCGAGGGCGCAGACTTCGATCTCCTCGCCTTCGGCCTGCCACCGCTTGTACTCGGTCAGCACCATCCGCAGCAGGTTCGTGTTGAGAGCGCCGCACAGGCCCTTGTCGGTGGTGACGACGATCAGGCCGAGGCGCTTCACCGTGTCGCGATCGACCAGCGCCGGGTGCTTGTATTCCGGATTGGCGTGCGAGATGTGCGCGGCGACGTTGCGGATCTTCTCGCCGTAAGGGCGCGCGTGGCGCATGCGCTCCTGCGCCTTCCTCATCTTCGAGGCGGCGACCATCTCCATGGCCTTGGTGATTTTCCGGGTGTTCTGCACACTCCGGATCTTCATCCGTATTTCTTTGGTGCCGGGCATCGAGGCGTTTTCCTAGAAGGATCCGTTCTTCTTCCAGTCTTCGATGGCGCTCTTCAGGGCCTTTTCCTCGTCGGCCGAGAGATCCTTCTTGTCCTCCATGGCCTTCACCATGGCGGCGTACTTGGTCTTCAGGTAGTCGCGCAACGATTTTTCGGCGCCGAGCGCCTTCTTCACGTCGATCGAGTCGAAGTAGCCGTTGTTCACCGCGAACAGCGTGAGCGCCATCTCCCACACCTGCAGCGGCTGATACTGCGCCTGCTTCATCAGCTCGGTGACCATGCGGCCGCGCTCGAGCTGCTTGCGGGTCGCTTCATCCAGATCGCTGGCGAACTGAGCGAACGCCGCCAGCTCGCGGTACTGGGCGAGCGCGAGGCGAACGCCGCCGCCGGTGTCGCGCCGCTTCATGATCTTGGTCTGCGCCGCGCCGCCGACCCGCGACACCGAGATGCCGGCGTTGATGGCGGGCCGGATGCCGGCGTTGAAAAGGTCGGTCTCGAGGAAGATCTGCCCGTCGGTAATCGAAATGACGTTGGTCGGCACGAACGCCGTGACGTCGCCCGCCTGCGTTTCGATCACCGGCAGCGCCGTGAGCGAGCCGGTCTTACCCTTGACCGCGCCCTTGGTGAACTTCTCGACGTAGTCGGGGTTCACGCGCGCGGCGCGCTCGAGCAGGCGCGAGTGCAGATAGAACACGTCGCCGGGATACGCCTCGCGGCCGGGGGGGCGGCGCAGAAGCAGCGACACCTGGCGGTAGGCCCACGCCTGCTTGGTCAGGTCGTCATAGATGATCAGCGCGTCCTGGCCGCGGTCGCGGAAATATTCGCCCATCGTGCAACCCGAATACGGCGCGATGTACTGCATGGCGGCCGATTCGGACGCGGCGGCGGCGACGACGATGGTGTACGCCATCGCGCCGTGCTCCTCGAGCTTGCGCACCACGTTGGCGATGGTGGAAGCCTTCTGGCCGATGGCGACGTAGACGCAGAAGAGGTCCTTGCCCTTCTGGTTGATGATCGTGTCGACCGCGACGGCAGTCTTGCCGGTCTGGCGATCGCCGATGATCAGCTCGCGCTGGCCGCGGCCGACCGGCACCATCGCGTCGATCGCCTTGAGACCCGTCTGCACCGGCTGCGACACCGACTGGCGCGCGATCACGCCCGGGGCAACCTTCTCGATCACGTCGGTCAGCTTGGCGTTGATCGGCCCCTTGCCGTCGATCGGCTGGCCGAGCGAGTTGACGACGCGCCCCAGCAGCTCCGGGCCGATCGGCACCGAGAGAATCTTGCCGGTGGTCTTGACGATGTCGCCTTCGCTGATCTGCGTGTACTCGCCCAGGATCACCGCGCCGACCGAGTCGCGCTCGAGGTTGAGCGCCAGGCCGAAGGTGTTCTTCGGAAACTCGAGCATCTCGCCCTGCATGACGTCCGACAGGCCGTGGATGCGGCAGATGCCGTCGGTGACCGAGATCACCGTGCCCTGGGTGCGCATCTGCGCGCCGGCATCCATGTTCTGGATGCGGGTCTTGATCAGTTCCGAGATTTCGGAGGGATTCAATTGCATGGTTGCTCCTTAAGCTTTCAGTGCCGTCTCGAGCGCGCTGAGTTGCCCGCGCGCCGAACCGTCGATGACCTTGTCGCCGAGCACCACTTTGATGCCGCCGATGAGTTCCTTGTCCAGCCGGACCTTTGCCTTCACTTTCCGGCCGGTCTTCTTCTCCAGGCGCTGCACGAGATCGGCGAGCTGTGCAGTGCTCAGCTCGAACGCCGAAACCACTTCGGCCTCGATCACGCCCTCGCGCTCGTTGCGCAGCGCGTGGAACTGGCCGCGGATCTCCGGCAGCAGGTCCAGCCGCCCGTTCTCCGCCAGCACGCGGATGAAGTTCTCCCCGTCCCCGCTCAGGGAAAGGATCGAAATGAACAGCCCCGCCACTTTCGCGTCCGACAGGTTCGGATCGCCCACCGCGGCGCGCACCCGCGGGTCCTGCGACACGGTCGCGAGCGCGGCAAGCATCTCCGACCACTTCGCGAGCGAGCCCGAGCCCTCGGCCAGCTTGAAGGCCGCCTCGGCGTAGGGTCGCGCGACGGTGGTCGGCTCGGCCATCTACAGTTGCCGCTTGATCGACTCGAGCAGGTCGCCGTGCGCCTTGGCGTCGACTTCACGGCGCAGGATCTTCTCGGCGCCCGCCACAGCGAGGGTGGCGACGCGGTCGCGCAGCTGCTCGCGCGCGCGCGTCACTTCCTGAGCGATCTCGGCCTTGGCCGCCGCTTTTTCCCGGTTGCCCTCTTCCTTGGCGGCGTTGCGCGCCTCGTCGACGATCTGCGAGCCGCGTTTCTCCGCTTGGGCGATGATGTCCGCGGCGCGGTTGCGTGCGTCCTTGATCGCTTCGTCGGCCTGCTTGGCCGACGTCTCGAGCGAGCGCTTGCCCTGCTCGGCGGCGGCGAGGCCGTCGGCGATCGTCTTTTGCCGGGTCTCGATGGCGCGCAACATGTGCGGCCAGACGAACTTCATCGTGAAGCCGATGAAGGCGACGAAGACGATGGCCTGCGCGACCAGCGTGAAGTTGAGGTTCATGCTGCCCTCCGCAGAATGCGCTTTAGCGGAACGCGGTCGCGAGCGGGTTGGCGAAGGCGAAGAACATCGCGATGCCCAGGCCGATGATGAACGAGGCGTCGATCAGGCCGAGCAGCAGGAACACCTTGCCCTGCAGCGAGTTCGTCAGCTCCGGCTGGCGCGCGGCAGCCTCGAGGAAGCGGCTGCACATGATGCC
>DATNCP010000183.1:0-2321 GCA_035607175.1 Burkholderiales bacterium | reverse complement strand
ACCCAATACGCGCTGCTCTCGGCGCTCGCCAGCATCGCCGGCCGCTTCATCACCGGAACGAGCGTGGGGGCATTGATCGAGGCCATCGGCTATATCAACTTCTACCTGCTGACGACGGTCGTGGCGCTGCCCGGCGTGCTCCTTTTCTGGTTCATGATTCGCTCCGGGCTCGCCGATCTCTCGGTCGGCTCGGCGGGCAAGGAAGGCAATTGACGGCTCTTTTCGTTCCAGAAACGCGTCTCGGATTCTGGTTTCTCGGCACCCGCACTTGGGAGTCGCGCGTCATCCGCGTCGCCCTCGAGGACCTCGGCCGCCTGATCCCCGCCGGCAGGCCGCCGGCGCGGCCGGTCGTGCTCGACGTCGGGTGCGGCCAGGGCAAATCGTTCAAGCCGCTGCACGAGCGCTTTTCGCCGCAGCGCCTGATCGCCATCGATTTCGAGCAGGCGTGCCTCGAGCGCGCGACGGAGCAGGCGGCCAGGGACAACGTGAGCGCCGAAATCCAGCGCGGCGACGTCGCCGCACTCGCGCTCCCCGACGCGAGCGTCGACATCGTCTTCTGCCACCAGACCTTCCACCACCTCACGCGCCAGCGCGAGGCTCTGGCCGAGTTCCATCGCGTGCTGAAGCCCGGCGGCCTGCTGCTCTTCGCGGAGTCGACGCGCGCCTACATCGAATCCTGGGTCATCCGCCTCCTCTTCCGCCACCCGATGGAAGTGCAGCACAGCGCGGAGGAGTACATGGCGATGGTGCGCGAGGCGGGTTTCCGCTTCGGCCCGGAGAACGTCTCCTGTCCCTATCTCTGGTGGAGCCGCTCCGACCTCGGCGCGCGCGAGTGGCTGCGCCTGGGCGTGCCCAAGCCCGGCGAGCGCGAAGAGACGCTGCTCAACCTGGTGGCGACGAAGACCTAGTCCGCCACAGGACGCCGCACAGGTAGATGACGATGGCCGCGTTCAGGACCAAGGCGCCGAGCTTGATCCAGCTGACGCCACGCGTGAGCTCGTAGAGCTCCACCGGCACGTAGATGCCGCCGCTCAGCGCGGCGAGCCACTCGGCCCAGCGGCGTTCCAGCCAGAGGCCATAGGCTTCGGCGAAGCGGACTCCGGCGTAGACCAGCACCAGGCCGCCGATCAGCCAGAGTTGCGCGTTGCTGGTGTCTTCGATGATGCGCGCGAAGACGTCGGGGTAGTTCTTCCCGGCATTGAGGTGCAGGCGGCCGATCAGCTCGGTGGCGACATGACGCAAGTCGCGTGGGATGAGATAGAAGAGGCCGCCCGCGGCGAGCAGCGCGAGCGTTCCCTTGAAGGCTTCGAACAGCGCGACTGCGCGCAGCCCCTCCTTCAGGCGGCGGTGCAGCGGTAGACGGCGAGACTGCCCAGCAGGTTGGGCAGCGCCGTCACCGGCATGCCCTCGTGAAGGGCGAGGCGCTCCTTGATGCGCACGCCCAGGCGCCGGCAAAGGTCCTCGAAGTCGGCGATCGTGCAGTGGTGCACGTTCGGCGTCTCGTACCACTCGTAGGGCAGCGCTTCCGAAACCGGCATGCGGCCGAGCGCGACCTGCAGCCGCGCGCGCCAGTGGCCGAAATTCGGGAAGCTGACGATCACTTCGCGGCCGACGCGCAGCATCTCGCGCATCAGGAACTCGGTGCGATGGATGGTCTGCAGCGTCTCGGAGAGGATGACGCAATCGAACGAGCCGTCGGCGAACAGCGAGAGCCCGCTCTCCAGGTCGACCTGCAGCACGTTGACGTCGTTCGCGACGCAGGCGAGCACGTTGTCGTCGTCGATCTCGACGCCGTAGCCCGGCGCGCCGCGCTCCTGCCAGAGCGCTCGCAGCAGCGCGCCGTCGCCGCAGCCGAGATCGAGCACCCGCGCGCCCTTGGGCACCCATTGCACGATCGCCTGCAGGTCGGCTCGCAACGTTCGTCCTATAGCTCGATGTTGGCGAAGTAGGAGCGCAGGCCGGCGTGGTAGCGCTCGTCTTCTAGGAGGAAGGCGTCGTGCCCGCCGGGCGCGTCGATCTCGAGGTAGGAAACGATGCGCCGGTTGTCGAGCAGCGCTCGCACCATTTCGCGCGAGCGCGCCGGGGTGAAGCGCCAGTCCGACTTGAACGACACCACCAGGAACGCCGCCTTGGCGCGGGCCAGCGCCGCCGTCAGGTCGCCGCCGTAGTCGACCGCCGGGTCGAAGTAGTCGAGCGCCTTGGTGATGCGCAGGTAGGTGTTGGCGTCGAAGTAGCTGGAGAACTTGTCGCCCTGGTAGCGCAGGTAGGACTCGATCTCGAAGTCGATGTCGAAGTCGAAGCCCGGCTGGCCGCGGCGCAGC
>DATNCP010000170.1:0-7238 GCA_035607175.1 Burkholderiales bacterium | reverse complement strand
AACAAGGGCGAGATGATCGTCGACGGCCCGGTGGATCCGCACGACCTGCTGCGCCTGCTCGGCATCGAGGAGCTGGCGCGCTACATCATCGACGAGGTGCAGGACGTGTACCGCCTGCAGGGCGTGAAGATCAACGACAAGCACATCGAGGTGATCGTGCGCCAGATGCTGCGGCGCGTGGAAATCACCGATCCGGGCGAGACGACGTACATCACCGGCGAGCAGTCGGAGCGCGCCGAGCTGGCCGAGGAGAACGAGAAGGCGCTGAAGGAGGGCAAGAAGCCGGCGCAGTACGCCAACATGCTGCTCGGCATCACCAAGGCCTCGCTCTCGACCGATTCGTTCATCTCCGCGGCCTCGTTCCAGGAAACGACGCGCGTGCTGACCGAGGCGGCGATCATGGGCAAGCGCGACGGGTTGCGCGGCCTGAAGGAGAACGTCATCGTCGGTCGTCTCATCCCGGCGGGAACCGGCCTCGCGTATCACCTGATCCGCAAGGCGCAGGCCGCAGAGCCGGTGCTGGCGGAAGTCCCGGCGCCTGCTGCCGAAGCCGTGCCGCAGCCGACCGAGGCGACGGCCAGCGGGTCTTGAGGGCAGGGCCGCTCGCGGTCGTTTTGGTCGCGGGCGGCTTCGCCTTACCGGCGCAAGCCGAGCTGCTTCCGGAATGGGAGTTCGGCCTCGGCGCCACGGCGTTCACGCTGCCCGACTACCGCGGCTCCGACGAGCGCCGCGGGTACGTCTTCCCGCTGCCGTTCCTCGTCTACCGCGGCGAGTCGGTCCGCGTCGACCGTCAGGGCGTGCGCGGCATCTTCTTCGAGTCCGACCGCGTGCAGCTCGACTTCAGCCTGTACGGCACGCCCCCGGTCGACAGCTCGAAGAACCAGGCGCGCCAGGGCATGCCCGACCTCGATCCGACGCTCGAGATCGGCCCGCTCATCAATGTCACGCTATGGCGCGACCGGCCGGCGCAGGAGCAGCTCGATCTGCGCCTGCCGGTGCGGTACGTGATCGCGACCGATTTCTCGCATGCGCATGGCGCGGGCTGGGTCTTCAATCCCCACCTTGCGCTGAACCTGCGTCCCGACGTCGGCGGCCGCTGGAACCTGGGCCTCACCACCGGGCCGATCTTCGCCACCAGCAAATTCCACGAGTACTACTACGGCGTGGACCCGCAGTTCGCGACGGCCAGCCGACCGGCGTACTCCGCGCGCGGCGGCTACTCCGGCTGGATGGGACTCGCTTCGCTATCGCGTCGCTACGGGAAGCTCTGGGTCGGCGGCTTTGCGCGCTACGACGCGCTGGGCGGCGCGGTCTTCGAGGATAGCCCGCTGGTTCGGCGCAACTTCAGCTGGATGGCCGGCATCGCCGGCGCGTGGATCTTCGCCGAGTCGGAGCGCAAGGTCGACGTCTTCGAGCCCTACTACTAGCTAGCCCGCGATGCGCGCGGCGAGCAGCACGGCCATCGCCGCCGCGACCAGGAAGGAAGCCGCGGCGATCATCCATCCCGCGGTGCGCGGCGAAGCCTCGACCATCATCTCGAGCGGGAAGCGCATCGATTCACCCTGCGGCGGCAGGATATGGCGCGTCGAGTACCACTTGTTCATGCGCGTTTCCAGCGCGGCCAGTCGCTCCGGAAGGAACAGGATCAGCGCCGCGACGACCACCGCCAGCACGCTGCCGACGATCAGGAACCAGCGCATCGTCTGCAGTGCGACGCCGACGATGAACCAGCGCCTCAGATCAACGCCGAGAACCAGCGCCGCGCGCGGGATTTCCACGCGTAGCAGCAGGAAATAGATCGCGAACAGGCCGCCGGCCAGCAGGAACAGCGCGAGCCACACCCGTCCCTTGCGCGACGGCACGGCCACCGCCCTCGGCAGCTCCGCCTGCTTCAGCGCGCGGCGAGTCGAAACCCAGCGGTTCATCGTGCGGATGAAGGGCAGCGCCTTCTCGGGGCGAAACACCAGCGCGAGGCCAAGCAGCGTGCTCGCGCTGCCACCGAGGAACAGGAAGATCACCAGCGCCGGCACGACCACTCGCTCCAGCAGGCCCAGTACGGTCATCGCGGTCTCCTTGCCTTCCTGTACGGTGCCCGGATTCTATACATGGGCACGCGGATTGCTCATTTACCCGCATCTGCCCGCAACGGAGGTTTTATGGAAGAGCTGCAACGGTGGCGGCGCAGGCAGGAGGGCAAGCTGGGCTACATCCTGCTGTGGGCCCTTGGCGTGCCGATCCCGGTGTTGTTCGTGATCTTCCTGCTGCGTGGCTGCACTTGATGCTGTTTTTTACAAAGGAGATGACATGGCCAGATACTTGATCGCAGTCGTTCTCGCTTGCGCCGGCACCATCGGCCTGAGCGCATGCGCCAGCAAAGGCGAAACCGTCGGCACGGTCGGCGGCGCGGTGGCTGGCGGCGCGATCGGCTCGGCGGCGACCGGCGGCAGCACCGTCGGCACAGTCGGCGGCGCCGCGCTCGGCGGCGCGCTTGGCAACGAGGCCGGCCGGCGCTACGAAGAGCGCCAGAAGTAAGCCAGGCCGACTGCACGAAAGGGCACCTGCGGGTGCCCTTTTTATTTGGTCTCTATAATCGGCATCCATGGGGAGAATGCACGACGTCGCGGGTGAGCTGGCAGTGCGGGTCGATCTCGCGGCCGCGTTCCGCCTCGCGGTGCGCCTCGATCTGCACGAAGGCGTGTGCAACCACTTCAGCGCGATGCTCGACGGCAA
This sequence comes from Burkholderiales bacterium, assembly GCA_035607175.1. GTDB lineage: Bacteria > Pseudomonadota > Gammaproteobacteria > Burkholderiales > SG8-39 > SCGC-AG-212-J23. The sequence continues at coordinate 4,508 of DATNCP010000170.1, read as the reverse complement.
GCGTTTTCTCCTCAACAGCTACGGATTGCATTGGAGCGAAGTCACCGCCTCCAACCTGGTCGCGCTCGACGCCGACGGCAATGTGCTCGGCGGCAAGGGCGAGATCGAGAAGACCGCGTTCTACATCCACTCGCGCATCCACCTGGCGAATCCGCGCGCGAAGTGCGTCTTGCATACGCACATGCCGCACGCCACCGCCCTGACGCTGCTGGACGGCGGGCGCGTGGAAATGGTCGAGCAGAACGCGCTCCGCTTCCACGATGACATCGCGTACGACGATACTTACAACGGGCTGGTCGTCGATACCGCGGAAGGCGACCGCCTGGCGCGCGTGCTGGGCTCGAAGCGCGTCCTGTTTCTCGCCAACCACGGCGTCATCGTCGTCGGCGAGACGGTGGCGGAAGCGTTCGACGCCATGTATTACCTGGAGCGCGCCTGCCGGCTGCAGGTCCTGGCGCGCTCGATGGTGGCAAATGAGGGCGGCAAGCTGCGGCAGGTGCGGCCCGAAGTCGCGCGCGACACCTACCGCCTGATCCTTGCCGACACGCCCAAGTACGCGGGCGCGCACTTCAGCGCGCTCAAGCGCATCCTCGATCGCGAGGAGCCCGGCTATTCCCGCTGAGCGGGTGAGGGTGGAGGTGCGGCCCGCGACACCCGCCGACCTCGACGCGGTCCATGCGATCTACTCGCACCACGTCCTGAAGGGCCTTGCCTCATTCGAGGAGGTGCCGCCGCCGCGCGAAGAGATCGCGCGCCGCCACCGGGAAGTCACCGGCCAGGGCCTGCCCTGGATCGTCGCCCAGTACGGCGATCGCATCGCCGGCTACGGCTACTGCGCGATCTATCGCTCGCGCTCGGCATACCGCTACAGCCTGGAGGATTCCGTCTACGTGCACCACGAGATGCAGGGCCGCGGCATCGGCTCGGCGCTGCTCGCGGAGCTGATCCGCCTTTGCGAAGCGGCGGGCTACCGGCAGCTGGTCGCCGTGATCGGCGACAGCGCCCATGCCGCCTCGATCAACCTGCACGCGGCCGCGGGCTTCCTGCGCGTCGGCACGCTGCGCTCGGTGGGCTTCAAGTTCGGCCGCTGGGTGGACAGCGTGATCATGCAGCGTCCTTTGGGGTCGGGGGACGGCAGTTCCCCTTGAATGCGGTTCCGGAGACGCTAAGGCACCGTAAGGACGACTTTTCCCTTCACCTGGCGCGCGGCCATCAGCTTCAGCGCCTCGGCCGCCTTTGCCAGCGGGAATTTCCGCGATACGTGCGGCCGGACCTTGCCTTGCTCGTACCAGGCCGCGATCTGGCGCAGGCTCTCGCCGAACTGCTTCGGCTCGCGGCGCGCGAAGTCGCCCCAGAAGACGCCGACGACCGACGCGCCCTTGAGCAGCGCCAGGTTGAGCGGCAGCTTCGGGATCTCGCCGGCGGCGAAGCCGACCACCAGCAGCCGACCGCGCCAGGCGATGGAGCGGAACGCGAGCTCGGTGTAGGTGCTGCCGACCGGGTCGTAGACGACATCGGGCCCGCGGCCGGCGGTGAGCGCCTTCAGCCGCTCGCGCAGGTCTTCGGTGGCGTAGTTGATCCCCTCGTCGGCGCCGTGCTCGCGGCACACGGCGAGCTTATCGTCGCTCGAGGCGCAGGCGATGACGCGCGCGCCGAGCGCCTTGCCGATCTCGACCGCGGCAAGGCCGACGCCGCCCGCGGCGCCGAGCACCAGCAGCGTCTCGCCCGCGGCGAGCGCCGCCCGGTCGCGCAGCGCGTGGTCGGAGGTCCCATACGTGAGAAGGAACGCCGCGCCTTCCTCGAAGCTCATTTTTCCGGGAAGGCGGGTGAGCCTCGATGCTTCAGTCTTCACTTCTTCGGCGAAGGCGCCGTAGGTCGTGAACGCCATGACGCGGTCGCCCACCTTCCAGCCGCTCACGCCTTCGCCCACTTCCTTCACCACGCCGGCGAGCTCGCTGCCCGGCGAGAACGGCAGCGGCGGCTTGAACTGGTACTTGTTCTCGATGATGAGCACGTCGGGAAAGTTGACGCTCGCCGCCTTGACCGAAACCACGACTTCACCGGCGCCGGGGCGCGGCGAGGGCAGGTCCTTCACGACCAGCGAGTCGGGCGGGCCGTATTTCTCGCAGACGACAGCCCTCATGAGCGCGCGGCGAGCCCGCCGTCGATGGTCAGAATGCAGCCGCTCGTGTAGGCGGATCTCTCGGAAGCGAGGAAAAGCACGGCGGCGGCGATCTCTTCTGCTTTTCCGGGACGGCCGAACGACATGTTGCTGAAGAGCTCCTCGTAGCGCTTTGCGTCGCCCAGCAGCGTCTCGGCGCGCTGGCGATAGAGCGTGATCAGGCGATCGGTGGCCGTCGGGCCGGGATTGATGCCGACCACGCGGATTCCGTCGGCGTGCGAGGCGCCGCCGAGCGCGCGCGTGAAGGCCATCAGCCCGGCATTGCCGGTGCTGCCCGCGATGTAGGCGGCGTCGAGCTTCTCGCCCGCGGAGCCGATGATGTTGACGATCACGCCGCGCTTGCGCTGCTTCATGCCGGCGTAGACCAGGCGGGTGAGGTTGATGTAGCCGAAGACCTTCAGCTCCCAGGCGCGGCGCCAGCTGTCCTCGTCGACCTTGAGCAGGTCGCCGCCGGGGATGGCGCCGGCGTTGTTGACGAGGATGTCCAGCTCCCCCGCCCACTGCGCGAGCGCTTCCGCGGAGCCGCGCTGCGAAATGTCGATCGCTTTCGCGTCCGGCCCGGCAGAGGGATTTCGCGAAGCGATCCTGACCTTGGCGCCCTCGGCGGCGAACGCCTCGGCGCAGGCCTTGCCGATGCCCTTCGAGCCGCCGGTGACGAGCACGCGCTTCCCTGTAAGGTTTAGATCCACGCCAGGTTCAAATCCATATATCTTTCAATTATGCCAATGCTGACCACGGATGACGGCGTCCGTTTGCATTACGAGGAAGCGGGCAGCGGCACGCCGATCGTTTTCGTGCACGAGTTCGCCGGCGATTCGCGCAGCTGGGAGCCGCAGCTGCGGTACTTCTCGCGCCGCTACCGCTGCGTCGCCTGTAACGCCCGCGGCTACCCGCCGTCCGACGTGCCGGAAGATTTCGAGCGCTACTCGCAGGCGCGAGCGCGCGACGACATCCGCGCCGCGCTCGACGCGCTGAAGATCGAGCGCGCGCACGTCGTCGGCTTGTCGATGGGCGCCAACGCGACGCTGCATTTCGGGCTCGCATACCCGCAGCGCGCGATCTCGCTCACCTTCGCCGGCGGCGGCTACGGTTCGCCGCCCGCCAGGCGGGCGGAGTTTCAGCAGGCCTCGCGCGCCAATGCCGAGACGATCCGGACCAAAGGCATGGCCCACTTCGTCGACACCTACGGCCGCGGAGCGACGCGCGTTCAGCTGCAGAGAAAGGATCCGCGCGCTTTCGAGGAATACCTGCGCCAGTTCCGGGAGCACTCGGCGCTCGGCGCGATGAATACGCTGCTCGGCGTGCAGGCGCGCCGCCCGTCCTTCCACGACATGACCGCCGAACTGGCGAAGCTGCTGGTGCCGCTGCTCGTCCTCACGGGCGACGAGGACGACCCGAGCATCGACACCAGCGTCATGATCAAGCGTTGCACGCCGTCCGCGGCGCTTGCCGTCCTGCCGAGAAGCGGGCATGGCATCAACCTCGAGGAGCCGGCGCTCTTCAACCAATTGCTGGACGACTTCCTGCACCAGGTGGAGACCCGGCCTGATGTTGCGGGGTCTCCTTCGTGAGCCTGCTGGTCGAGAAGAAGGGCGCGGTAGGCTGGATCGTCTTCAACCAGCCGGCGAAGCGCAACGCGATCAACGGCGAAATGTGGCGCGGCATTGCGCCGGCGATGCGGCGATTCGACGCCGACGCGGAAGTGCGGGTCGTCGCGTTTCGTGGCGCCGGCAGCGAAGCCTTCTCCGCCGGCGCCGATATCTCGGAATTCCAGAAGATCCGCGCCGAGAGGCAATCGGTGTCGCAGTACGACGGGCTGCTCGACGAGGTGCTGCACGCGATCCAGGACTCGCGCAAGCCCTCGCTGGCGATGATCCACGGCTTCTGCATGGGCGGCGGCCTCGAGATCGCGCTCGCCTGCGACCTGCGTTATTGCGGCGAGTCGGGGCAGTTCGGGATTCCCGCGGCCAAACTCGGTCTTGCCTACAACGTCGAGGGGCACAAGCGCCTGCTCGAGACCGTCGGCCACGCACGCGCCCGGGAGATCATGTTCCTCGGCAGGCGCTACGACGCGGCGGAAGCGCTGGCGATGGGCCTGGTGCACGAGGTGGTTGCCGATGCCGGGCTGGAAGCGTTCGTTGAAGATCTATTGAAAAATCTGTGCCAGAACGCGCCGCTGGCGATTGCCAACTCCAAGACCATCATCGAGGAGTACGTCAAGGCGGCGGGGCAGCCGGACCACGCGCGCATGGACGCGGCGATCGACCGCTGCGCGCGCAGCGCCGACTACGAGGAAGGGCGAAAAGCGTTCATGGAGAAGCGCAAG
>DATNCP010000159.1:0-6697 GCA_035607175.1 Burkholderiales bacterium | reverse complement strand
GCGACCGCGTACATGAACCTCTTCATGCTCCTCTACGTCATCTACCGCATCGTCGCAGGCTGATCTGAAGCGAATCCACGCCGGCGTCCTCGACGTCGCCTACGAAGAGGCCGGGCCTCCCAGCGGCGCGCCGGTCCTGCTACTGCACGGCTTTCCCTACGACGTCCACGCGTTCGACGAGGTCACGGCGATCCTCGCCGCGGCGGGGTGTCGCGTCATCGTTCCCTACGTGCGCGGCTACGGCGGGACGCGCTTCCTCTATCCGAACACGCCGCGCTCGGGGCAGCAGGCGGTGCTCGCCCATGACGTCGTCGAGCTCATGGATGCGCTCGGGATCGAGCGCCCGGTGCTGGCCGGCTTCGACTGGGGAAGCCGCTCGGCCTGCATCGCCGCGGCGGTGTGGCCGAAGCGCGTGCGCGGCATCGTCTGCGGAGCGGGCTACATCATCCAGGACATCGCGCGCTCGCTGGAGCCCGCGCCGCCCGAAGCCGAGCGCCGCTACTGGTACCAGTACTACTTCCACAACGAGCGCGGCCGCAAGGGCCTGGAGCAGAACCGCCACGAGCTGTGCAAGCTGCTCTGGAAGCTCTGGTCGCCGACCTGGCGCTTCGACGATGCGACCTACGACCTCACGGCGCGTTCGTTCGACAACCCCGATTTCGTCGCGGTGGCGGTGCATTCCTACCGGCATCGCTATGGCCTCGCGCCCGGCGATCCCGCGGTCGAGGAGACCGAGCGCCGCCTCGCCGGGCTTCCCTCGATCACCGTGCCCGCCGTCGCCCTGCACGGCGCCGATGACGGCGTCACGCCCGCCGTCGCGCCCGAGAAGCACGCGCGCTTTTTCCGCGGCGCCTACGAGCGCCACGTTCTCGCGGGGGTCGGCCACAACCTGCCGCAGGAAGCGCCGCAGAAGTTTGCGGACGCGGTGCTGTCGCTGGCCAAGACGTGAAGATCTCGGTCATCGTCCCGGCATTCAACGAGGAAAAGCTGCTCGCGACTACGCTCGCGTGCATTCGTGAAGCGACGGACGGCCTGGACGCCGAGCTGATCGTTTGCGACAACAATTCCACCGACCGCACCGCGGAAATCGCACGCGCAGCGGGCGCTGCCGTGGTGTTCGAGCCCGTGAATCAGATCTCCCGCGCGCGCAACGCCGGCGCCGCGGCGGCGAGCGGCGACTGGCTGGTGTTCGTCGACGCCGATTCGTTTCCCGACCGGGCGCTATTCGCCGAACTGGCGGACGCGATCGCCTCGGGCCGCTGCGTCGGCGGCGGCGCGACGGTGCGCTTCGACGAAGCGGATCGTGCCGCGCGGGGCGCGGTCGCGATCTGGAACGCGATCAGCCGCGGCATGCACTGGGCAGCGGGATCATTCGTCTTCTGCGAGGCTGGCGCGTTCCGGGCGCTCGGCGGCTTCAGCACCGAGCTCTACGCGTCCGAGGAGATCGATTTTTCGCGGCGGCTGAAGCGCCTCGGCCGGCTGACGATCCTGCACCGCCATCCGCTGCGCACCAGCGGCCGCAAGGTGCGGCTCTACAGCAAAACCGAGTACCTTAAGCTGCTGGCGAGGGTCGTTCTCAGCGGCGGCCGCAGCTTGCGCAGCCGGGACGAGTGCTTCGCCTGGTACGACGGCCGGCGCTAGGGACAGGCGGCGACGGTCGAGCCCGAGCGGCACAGCGGCCGCGCCGAGCAGTCGATCGGCACCTGCACCGCATACGTCATCTGCTGGGTGCACTCGGCCACCACGGTCATCGAGCGGGTCACGCGCCACTCGGCGGCGGCAGGCTGGTCGAGCGCGTCGCGCGGGTAGGCGGGGACCGCCGGGCGATAGACGCAGCCGGGATCGACGTTCAGCTCGAAGATGCAATGCTGCAAGCGCACCTGGCGGGTGGCGCGCAGAGTGCCCTGCAGGCCGATCCAGCGCGCGCCGGGCAGCACCTGCGCGAGGTAGCCGCGCTTCTCGAAGTGCACGCCATCGACCGAGGTGATCTCGTTGTCCGTGACGCTGAAGGTCTCGCTGCGCATGATGGTCTCGACGACGCCCAGCTCGTCCGAGGAGCGGACCGGCCCCGGGTAGGCCTTGATCGTGCCGAGCGGCGTGCAGCCGGCCGCCAGGGCAAGCAGCGCTGCGGCGGCGAGCCTCACGCTTCGATCACGAAGTCGAAACGCCCTTCGCCCGCGACCTTGCGCATGGCGAGCGCGTCGCGGAACAGCGGGTCGCGGCGGTTGCCCGCGTCGCCGGGGAAGTAGATCTGCGTGGTGAGCACGCCGCGCGTGGCCGCCTGCACCTTGACGTGGATGTGGCGGGTGCGGCCGGGATAGCGGGCCGGCACGATGGTCTCGAGGCGGAAACGGCCGCCGGGATCGCTGAACTGGTGGCCGCGATAGCTGAAGCCCTGGTTGTCGTACTCGCCCATGTCGTCCGAATGCCAGAAGTCGAGCAGCGCATTCGCCACCGGCTTGCATTGGCGCGACAGCACCAGCCCGGCCAGCACCATGCGATCGCCGACGCTGCTCTTCTCCAGGAGCGACGTGCGCTCCGGCGACTTCGGCTTGAAGAACGGGCCTTCGGTCTGCGGCGCCGTCAGCTCGCCGCAGGTGAGCTGCGCGTGGGCGATGCCGGAGAACGGCAACGCCAGACCAGCGGCCAGCAACTGCCTTCGATGTGAATTCGGGGTCAGGGTCGTAATTATCGCGCGAGCCAAGGGACTTCCCGCAATTACGACCCTGACCCCGAATTCATCCCTTGACGCATAGCACCTGCTTGAGGGTGTGCACGACTTCGACCAGGTCCGCCTGGTTGGCCATCACCTCGTCGATGTTCTTGTAGGCGCCGGGAATCTCGTCCAGCACGCCCTTGTCCTTGCGGCAGATGACGCCGCTCGTCTGCTCGATCAGGTCCTCGACCCTGAATTGCTTCTGCGCCGCGGTGCGGCTCATCCTCCGGCCGGCGCCGTGCGCGCAGGACTCGAAGCTCATCGCCGACCCCTTGCCGCGCACAATGTAGCTGCGCGCGCCCATGCTGCCGGGAATGATGCCGAGCTCGCCCTTGCCGGCGCGGATCGCGCCCTTGCGCGTGAGCCACACGTCCTCGCCGTAATGCCGCTCGCGCTGCACGTAGTTATGGTGGCAGTTGACCGCCTGGCGCGTGACCTCGAAGGACGGCAGGTGCCGGCGCATGCCCTCGACGACGAGATCGAGCATTTCGGCGCGGTTCGCGCGCGCATAGTCCTGCGCCCAGCCGACCGCCTCGACGTAGTCGTCGAAGTGCTTCGCACCCTCCGGGAAATAGGCGAGATCCCTGTCCGGCAACTGGATGTTATTGGCCTGGGAATCCTTTTTCGCGAGCTCGATGAAGTACGTGCCGATGGCGTTGCCGATGCCGCGGCTGCCGGAGTGCAGCATCACCCAGACGCGCTGCGACTCGTCGAGGCAGACCTCGATGAAGTGGTTGCCGCCGCCGAGCGTGCCGAGCTGGCGCTCCCACCTCGAGTTCTTGCCCACGCGCTTTTGCACGCCGGGATGCTTCTCCAGGATGCGCTTCAGCCCCTTCTGGAACGGCTTTGGATCGGCAACCGCGTCGTCGTGCTGCTCGAATCCGACCGGCACATCGCGAGAGATCTGGTTGAAGACCTTCGTCAGGGATTTTTCGTCGATGTCGTTCGCCGTGAGCGAAAGCCTTGTGGCGATCATGCCGCAGCCGATGTCGACGCCGACCGCCGCGGGAATGATCGCGCCCATCGTCGGGATCACCGAGCCGACCGTGGCGCCGATGCCGAGATGCACGTCGGGCATCGCCGCGACGTGGTGGTGCACGATCGGCAGCGTCGAGATGTTGATGAGCTGCTGGCGAGCCGCGGCCTCGACCTGGTCGGTGTAGACCCTGACCGGGACGCGGCCTTCGCGGATTTCCTCGACGACGGGCATGCCTCTATTCTGAGGCAAGCGTCATGCGCGGAGGTTCAGGGGCCGCGAAGCGAGGCGGCGAGGGCCGTGGCCGACACCGCGGCGTCCGCAGCGAGCTTCTCGCTCGGCGCGGTGACGACAAGCATGAGCACGACGTTGGGCGAGGCGTCGATGAAGGTGATCGTCTCGTGCACGCGTCCGTCGCCGACGACCGCGAACTGCCCGCTCGTGCGCTGCACCGCGCGGTAGCTAATCGTCCTGGTGACGGTCGCGCGGCTGTCGGCCAGCGCGCCCGGTCGCAGCGGCTGCTCGGCGTACTCGGGCGCGTTCTCCGCGATTCCCCGTCCGACACGCGCAACCACGTCGTTAAATGCCGCGCCTTCCTTGAAGAGCGGCCGCACATAGGCGTTCCACGACGGGCCGCGCCACGAGCTGCCCGGTGCGTAGAAAACCAGCGGCACTCGCTCGCCCTTGCCTGCCTCGACGTCGGCCACCCAGCCGGCGGGAACGACGAATTGGTAGTTCTCATGCGCGAGCGAGAGCGCCGCGCCGCCCTTCGTCGTCGCGGCCTTCGGAATCGGCGGGCTGAAGCCCTCGGGTTCGACTTCCTTGGCGATGACGCGGCACGCATCGGAAGTCAGGGCGAAGAGACCCTCGCCGAAGTCGCATCGCGCCTTCTCCTTGCCGTCATCGCTCCAGTAAGTCCACGCGCCGATCTTGCCGGTAGCGGTAAACGTTCCCTCGGCCAGCTTGCGGCCGCTCGGGTAGTAGTTCGTCCGCTTGTTGCGTCCGTCGCTGGCGTACACCACTTCGGTCTCGATCCCGCCGGCCTCGTCCCAGAATTGCCATGGACCGATTCGCCTGCTCTTCACGTACACGCCGCGCGAGGCGGGCTTGCCATTCTCGTGAAATTCCTGCTCTTCGCCCTCCGCGCTGCCGTAGACGAACGTCATCCGCGAGTGGATCTGTCCGTTCCGGTGCCATTTCCACAACGGGCCGTGGTAGAGGAGCCGGCCGTCCTGCGTTTCACACCAGCGGATGATCTGGCCCGGAACGCTTCCCGAGTCGCGCGTTCCTTCGGGGCACTTGAATTCCTGGGCGATCGCCGGTACGCCGGCGCACAGGATGCCGAGCAACAGGACGCGTCTCATAGCGCCTCCCCGACTTGTCAGAGCTTCAGCAGTCTAACCGCGTTCTGCTTCATGATCAGCGGCCGCACCTCGGGCTTGATCGGCAGCTTGTCGAAGTCCGCGATCCAGCGCTCGGGCGCCATCACCGGGTAATCGGTGCCGAACAGGATCTTGTCCTTGAGCAGCGTGTTCGCGTACTGCACCAGGATCGGCGGAAAGTACTTCGGCGACCAGCCGGAGAGGTCGATGTAGACCTGCGGCTTGTGCGTCGCCACCGACAGCGCCTCCTCCTGCCAGGGGAACGACGGATGCGCGAGCACGATCGGCATGTCGGGAAAATCCACGGCGACGTCGTCGAGCAGCATCGGATTCGAATACTTGAGGCGGATGCCGCCGCCGCCCGGCGTGCCGGCGCCGACACCGGTCTGGCCGCTATGGAACAACGCCGGCAGCTTCGCCTCGGCGATCGCTTCATAGAGCGGATACGCGAGGCGGTCGTTGGGGAAGAAATCCTGCTCCGAGGGGTGGAACTTGAAGCCCTTGACCCTGTAATCCTTGATCAGGCGGCGCGCCTCCGACACCCCCTCTTTTCCACGGTGCGGGTTGATGCTCGCAAAAGGAATCGCCACGTCGGCGTTCTTGTGCGCGAGCTCGGCGATCTCCTCGTTGGTGATCTTTTTCTTCTGCCGCAACGAATCCACGGTGAAGACGACGAACGCCATCTTCAGCTTGCGGTACATCTCCGCCATCTCCGGCACCGTGCTGTGCTGGGGCTGGTAGCGGAAGTAGCGCCCCATCGCTTCCTGCGATTCGGTCGGCGCGTCCTCGACCGCGAGCGCGGACTTCCACGCGTGGGTGTGGACGTCGATGGCGACGAGCTCGTCGAGTTTCAGCATCGCCGAATTGTGCACTACACTCGACTCGATGAGCAGCGCGCGCGATGAAACGCCGCTCTGGAGCCCGTCGCCGAAGCGCAGGGCCGAGAGCCGGCTGACCGAATACCTCGAGTGGCTCGCGCGCGAGAAGGGCCTGCGCTTCGCGGACTACGACGCGCTCTGGCGCTGGTCGGTCGACGAGCTGGAAGCCTTCTGGGAATCGATCTGGCAGTTCTTCGAAGTGCGCGCGTCGCAGCCGTATGCGCGGGTGCTGGAGGCGCGCCGCATGCCGGGCGCGAAATGGTTCGAAGGCGCGCGCCTCAACCTCGCCGAGAACGCCTTCCGCCACGCCACGGCTTCACGGCCGGCGCTCGTGTTCCGTTCGGAGATCGCGCCGCTCACCGAGGTGTCGTGGGCCGGGCTCGAGCATGAAGTCGCGCGCGTCGCGGGCGCGCTGCGTGCGATGGGCGTCGCGCCGGGTGACCGCGTCGCCGCGTTCGTGCCGAACATCCCGCAGGCCATGATCGCCTTCCTCGCCTGCGCGAGCCTCGGCGCCATCTGGTCGAGCTGCGCGCCAGACATGGGCGCGGCGAGCGTGCTCGAGCGCTTCCGGCAGATCGAGCCGAAGGTGCTGATCGCGGTCGACGGCTACCGCTACGGCGGCAAGGACTTCGACCGCCGCGAGGTCGTCGAGGGCCTGCGCCGCGAGATGCCCTCGCTCGAGCACACGGTCGTCCTCGACTACCTCGACTGCGGCCCGATCGACGACACGACCAGCTGGGACGAG
>DATNCP010000157.1:0-3595 GCA_035607175.1 Burkholderiales bacterium | reverse complement strand
GCTGCCGCCGTTCGTGCAGACGGTGGCGTTGTTCGTCAACGCCGACGCCGCGCAGGTGAGCCAGGTGCTGGGCCGGGTGAAGCCGTCGCTGCTGCAGTTCCACGGCGACGAGACGCCGGAGTTCTGCGGCCAGTTCGGCGTGCCCTACGTAAAGGCATGCCGCGTCCAGCCCGGCGTCGACGCTTTGCAATATCTGCAACCCTTCGCTCGCGCCGCCGCCTGGCTGGTCGACAGCTTCGTCCCGGAATACGGCGGGGTCGGCGAAAGCTTCGACTGGTCGCTGGTGCCGCGCGGCCTCGCACGACCGCTGATCCTCTCCGGCGGGCTCGAGCAGAAGAACGTCGCCCGGGCGATCCAGGCGGTGCATCCCTGGGGCGTGGATGTCTCGAGTGGCGTGGAATCGGCGAAGGGCATCAAGGACGCCGGTAAAATGAGCGCTTTCGTTGCCGAGGTCCGCAATGCGGATGTATGACCTCCCGGACGCCCGCGGCCACTTCGGCCCCTACGGCGGCGTCTTCGTCGCAGAGACGCTGACCGCCGCGCTGGACGAGTTGCGCGTCGCGTACGAACGCGCGCGAGAGGATCCCGGGTTCCAGGCCGAGTTCAAGGACGAGCTCAAGCATTACGTGGGGCGCCCGAGCCCGGTCTATCATGCGAAACGTCTGTCGCAGAGGTGCGGCGGCGCGCAGATCTACATCAAGCGCGAGGACCTGAACCACACCGGCGCGCACAAGATCAACAACACCATCGGCCAGGCGCTGCTCGCGCGCAACATGAAGAAGCCGCGCGTCATTGCCGAGACGGGCGCCGGCATGCACGGCGTCGCCACCGCGACCGTCGCCGCGCGCTATGGAATGGAATGCGTCGTCTACATGGGCGTTGACGACATCAAGCGCCAGGCAGCGAACGTGCACCGCATGGGCGTGCTCGGCGCGAAGGTGGTCGGCGTCGAGTCCGGCTCGCGCACCCTCAAGGATGCGCTCAATGAAGCGATGCGCGACTGGGTGACGAACGTCGACAGCACCTTCTACATCATCGGCACCGTGGCGGGCCCGCACCCGTATCCCATGATGGTGCGCGACTTCCAGCGCGTGATCGGCGACGAAAGCATCGTGCAAATGCAGGAGCTCGCGGGGCGCCAGCCCGACGCGGTCATCGCCTGCGTGGGCGGCGGCTCCAACGCCATGGGAATTTTCTATCCCTACATCGAGAACACCAAGGTGAGGCTGATCGGGGTCGAGGCGGCGGGCGAGGGGTTGGAGACCGGCAAGCATGCGGCTTCGCTGTGCGCGGGCAGGCCCGGCGTGCTGCACGGCAACCGCACCTACCTTCTGCAGGACGCCAACGGCCAGATCACCGAGACGCACTCCGTCTCGGCGGGCCTCGATTATCCGGGCGTCGGCCCGGAGCATGCCTGGCTGAAGGACAGCAAGCGCGCCGACTATGTCGCGGTCACCGACGACGAGGCGCTCGCCGCGTTCCACGAGCTCTGCCGCAGCGAAGGCATCATCCCGGCGCTCGAGTCGGCGCACGCGGTGGCGCAGGCGATGAAGATGGCGCCGACGATGAAGAAGGACGCGATCCTCCTCGTCAACCTTTCCGGCCGGGGCGACAAGGACATGCACACCGTCGCCGAGCGCTCGGGGAAGAAGCTTTGATGTCGCGCATCCAGGGTCGCTTCGAGGCGCTCGCGAAGGCGAAGCGCAAAGCGCTCATTCCCTACATCACCGCCGGCGATCCGCATCCCTCGCTCACCGTGCCGCTGATGCACGGCCTGGTCGAGGCGGGCTCGGACATCCTCGAGCTCGGCGTGCCGTTCTCCGACCCGATGGCCGACGGCCCGGTGGTGCAGCGCGCCGGCGAGCGGGCATTGAAGCATGGGGTGGGGCTCAGGGACGTTCTCGGGATGGTGAAGGATTTCCGGAAGGCCGACAGCGCGACGCCCGTCGTCCTCATGGGCTATGCCAATCCGATCGAAGCCATGGGAATCGAGAAGTTCGCCGCCGCGGCAAGGACGTCAGGCGTCGACGGCGTGATCGTGGTCGACTATCCGCCGGAGGAGTGCCTCGATTTCTCGGCGCTGATGAAGAAGAACGACATGGACCCGGTCTTCCTGCTTGCGCCGACTTCGACGAAGAAGCGCATCGACGAGGTGGCGCGGAGCGGCAGCGGCTATCTCTACTACGTCTCGCTCCGCGGCGTGACCGGCGCAGCCAACATCGACTTTACCGATGTCGCCAGTCATATTCCGCAGATTCGCAGGGCAACCAAGCTGCCGATCGGCGTGGGCTTCGGCATTCGCGATGCGGAATCCGCGCGCCGTGTCGCGCAGACCGCCGACGCGGTGGTCATCGGCAGCCGTATCATTCAGGAGATCGAGAATGGACGGCCCGAAGACGCGGTGGCGAGAGTGAAGAGCTTCCTGAAGCCGATCCGCGAGGCGCTCGACGCCTCATTTGCCAAATGAGCTGGCTCCAGAAACTGTTGCCGCCGAAGATCCAGCGCAGCGCGGGCGGGGCGCGCAAGACGGTGCCCGAAGGCCTCTGGACCAAATGCGCCGCGTGCGACGCGGTGCTCTACAGCACCGACCTGGAGAAGAACCTCAACGTCTGCCCCAAGTGCGGCCACCACGAGCGGCTCGGCGCGCGGCCGAGGCTCGACGCGCTGCTCGACCCCGACGGCCGCTTCGAGATCGGCGCCGAGGTCCTGCCGGTGGACACGCTCAAGTTCAAGGACTCGCGCAAGTATCCCGAGCGCCTCGCCGAGGCGCAGGAGCAGACCGCCGAGGGCGACGCGCTGGTGGTGATGCAGGGCTCGATCAAGGCGCTTGGCCTCGTGTGCGCGGCATTCGAGTTCGATTTCATGGGCGGCTCGATGGGCTCGGTGGTGGGCGAGCGCTTCGTCCGCGGCGTGCGCGTCGCGATCGAGCAGAAGCTGCCGTTCGTCTGCGTCACCGCCTCGGGCGGCGCGCGCATGCAGGAGGGGCTGCTTTCGCTCGCGCAGATGGCCAAGACCACCGCCGCGCTCACCGACCTCGCCGAGCGCGGCCTGCCGTTCGTCACCGTCCTCACCGACCCGACCATGGGCGGGGTCTCGGCGAGCTTCGCCATGCTCGGCGACGCGGTGATCGCCGAGCCGAAGGCGCTGATCGGCTTCGCCGGGCCGCGCGTCATCGAGCAGACCGTGCGGCAGAAGCTTCCGGAAGGCTTTCAGCGCGCCGAGTTCCTGCTCGAGAAAGGCGCGATCGACATGATCGTCGACCGCCGCCAGCTGCGCGACAAGCTCCACGCGCTGCTCTCGCTGATGCTGGGATTGACCGCCGACGCTGCGGCGTGACCCTGCTCGCCGATGTCGTGCGCACATCGGCGCAGGTCGGCGCGACTCCCAGCCGGCTCGCCAAGATCGCGGCGCTCGCCGAGCGCCTGCGCAGCCTCGAGCCCGAGGAAGTCGCGATCGCGCTGCCCTATCTCAGCGGCGAGCTGCGCCAGGGCAAGCTCGCTCTCGGCCATCGCACGCTGAGTCCCGGCGCGGCCGCTGCCTCGCCGACGCTGACCTTGCGCGAAGTGGATGCCGCCTTTGAACAGCTGAAAATCAC
>DATNCP010000148.1:0-17929 GCA_035607175.1 Burkholderiales bacterium | reverse complement strand
CAGGATCACGCCGACCTTCAGGCCCTTGGCGTTGACCTTCTGCTGCAGCAGGGCGGTCGCGGCCAGCGCCCCGGTCGGCTCGACCACCAGCTTCATCCGTTCCCAGATCCAGAACATGGTCCTCGCCAGCTCGGCGTCGTTCACCGTCAGCATGTCGTCGACGTAGCGCATCACGATCGGAAAAGTGAGCTTGCCGAGCGACGGCGTGCGCGCCCCGTCGGCGATGGTGTCGGGCACGGCGATGGTCACCAGCCGCTTGCTGACGAACGACTGGGTCGCGTCGTTGCCGTTCTCCGGCTCGACGCCCATGACGCGGCATTTCGGCGCCAGGTGCTTGGCCGCGATGGCGCTGCCCGAAAGCAGCCCGCCGCCGCCGCACGGCACGAGCAAGAGGTCGAGCGGCCCGACGTCCTCGATCAGCTCCTTCGCCGCCGTGCCCTGGCCGGCGATCACGTCCTCGTGGTCGAAGGGCGGGATGAGCGTGAGCTGATGCTCGGCGGCCAGCTTTCCCGCCACTTCCTCGCGAGCGTCGCCCTTCCCGTAGCGCACCACCTGGGCGCCGTAGGCGCGCGTCGCGTCGAGCTTCACTTGCGGCGCGTCCTCCGGCATGACGATCACGGCCCGGATGCCGAGCAGCTTGCCGGCGAGCGCCACCGCCTGCGCGTGGTTGCCGGACGAGTAGGTGATGACGCCGCGCTTCCTGCGCTCGTCGGGAAGCTGCGAGAGCGCGTTGTAGGCGCCGCGGAACTTGAACGCACCCATGCGCTGCAGGTTCTCGCACTTGAAGAACACCGTTCCCTCGATCATGGCGTCGACGGTCGTCGAGGTAACCGCCGGCGTGCGCAGCGCGTGCGGCTTGAGCCGCTCGTGCGCCGCGGCTATGTCCTGGAAAGAAACCATCGCGTCACCTCTTCGCCCCACTCCTGCAGGAAATGCCCGCCGTTCTCGATCACCAGCGGCTCGCGGCAATTGCGGATCCAGCTTTGCACCAGCCGCATCACGGACAACCCGAGCACGGGGTCGGTCGCGCCGATGGCCATGAAGCTCTCGCCGCGCCACGCCGTATGCAGGAAGTCCCTCGCTTTTCTGGAGATCGCGGCGCCGGGATCCTCGTAGCGCTCGGGCACCATCGGCGGAAAACGCCGCACGCCGGCCTTGTAGCGCGCGTCGGGGAATGGGGCATCGTAGGCCGCCGCCTCCGCGTCGGTGAGATGCGGGCAGGCCCGCGCGAGCAGCTTGCCGACCGCGAGGTCGGGATTCTTCTGCGAATACGAGCGCCAGGCGATAAAGCCCGCCGAAAGCGGGACGTCGCCGGTGGCGAGCGCGGTATTCATGAGCAGCAGGCGCTCGAAGCGCTCCGGCATTTCCATCGGCAGCGTCAGGCCGAGCAGGCCGCCCCAGTCCTGGACGACCAGGGTGACGTTCTTCAGATCCCTGCTCTCGATGAACTCGAGCAGAAAACGGCGGTGGAAGTCGAACGTATAGAGCGCCTCGTCGTCCGGCTTGTCGGAGCGGCCGAAGCCGATGAGATCCGGCGCGACGACGCGCGCGCCCGAGGCGACGAACGGCGGGATCATGCGCCGGTAGAGGTAGCTCCACGTCGGGTTGCCGTGCAGGCAGAGGTAGGTCCTCTCGCCCTTGCCCTCGTCGAGGTAGTGCGCGCGCAGGCCGCGCCACTCGAGGTAATGCGGAGGAAACGCGAACCCCGGCAGGCCGGCGAAGCGCTCGTCATGGGTGCGCATCGGGCGAATTGTAGAACCGATACTAAAATGCGCGATGGACTATTCCGCATACGAGCAGCTGAAAATCACTCGCGTCGAGCCCGGCATCCTCGAGATCGTGATGCGCGCCGAGCCCGGCAAGCTTTCGGTGACCAACGCGCGCATGCATGGCGAGCTGGCGCGCATCTGGCTCGACGTCGATCGCGACCCGGAAGCGCGCGTCGCCATCCTGCGCGGCGAGGGGCGCGGCTTCTCCGCCGGCGGCGACCTGACGATGGTCGAGGAGATGACGCGCGACTTCGCGGTGCGGGCGCGCGTCTGGCGCGAGGCGCGCGATCTCGTCTACAACCTGATCAATTGCTCGAAGATGGTGGTCTCGGCGATGCACGGGCCGGCGGTCGGCGCCGGGCTGGTCGCCGGGCTGCTGGCGGACATCTCGATCGCCGCGAAGAACGCGCGCCTCATCGACGGCCACACGCGGCTCGGCGTCGCCGCGGGCGATCATGCCGCGATCGTCTGGCCGCTCCTCTGCGGCATGGCGAAAGCGAAGTACTACCTGCTGCTTTGCGACCAGGTGAGCGGCGAAGAGGCGGAACGGATCGGCCTGATCTCGATGGCGTGCGAAGAAAATGAATTGCAGGAGAAATCGCTCGAGGTCGCGCGCCGGCTCGCCGCCGGCGCGCAGACCGCGCTGCGCTGGACGAAATCCGCGCTCAACAACTGGCTGCGCATGGCCGGGCCGTCCTTCGACGCCTCGCTCGCCTACGAGATGCTCGGTTTCACCGGCCCGGAAGCGAAGGAAGGCGTCGCCTCGCACCGCGAGAAGCGCGCGCCGAAATTCCCGCCCGAGCCCAGGGACTTCTAATTCGGGGTCAGGGTCGTAATTATTTATCTGAGCCGCGCGATGCCGATAATTACGACCCTGACCCCGAATTAGGCCTTGCGCCAGAAGGCGCCGCCGCCTTCGATCTTGGTGATCGCGGCGGCGATCCCGTGCTGCTTGCGGAAGTCATCGATCGCCGCATTGCAGGCCTCGAGGAAGTTGTAGTCGTCGACGATGACGAAGCCGCCGGGCGAGAGCTTCGCATAGAGCGTCAGCGCATCCATCGTGGACTCGTAGAGGTCGCCGTCCAGGCGCAGGATCGAGAGCTTGCGGATCGGCGCGCCCGGCAGGGTGTCGCGGAACCAGCCCTTGAGGAATTTGACCTGGCCGTCGAGCAGGTCGTAGCGCGAGAAGTTGCGCTGCACCTGATCGAGCGAGATCGCGAGCTCGCCGTGCTGGGAGAAGTCGACCGGCGACTCTTTCGGATACTTGACCAAGTCGCCGGGCGGCAACCCGGCGAATGAATCGGCCACCCAGACGGTGCGGTCGGTGACGCCGTAGGCCTTGAGGATGCCGCGCATGAAGATGCACGCGCCGCCGCGCCAGACGCCGGTCTCGATGAAGTCGCCCTCGACGCCGTCGTCGAGCACCCGCTCGATGCACGAGCGCAGGTTGTCCAGCCGCGGCACGCCGATCATGGTGTGCGCGCGCGACGGCCAGACCTGGCCGAGGTACTTCATCTGCCCGTCCATCGGCGCCGCTTCCTTCGAGACGATCCGGCCCGTCGCCGCGTCGCGGCTGAACGTGCCGCGCATCAGATCGAGGTCGTCGTCGTAGATCGTGTTGCCGACGGATTTCTTCAGCAGCTCGATATAGAGATCCGTGGCCGCCGAGCGTGCGAGGCTGCCCCGCTTTCCACCGAGGCCGAACATCAGCCCGGCTTGCTGAAGTCGAGGCCCGGAGCGTCGGTCGCAGCAGCCGCGGGCGCGGCGGCAGCCGGAGCCGCCTGCTCGCCGAACAGGCGGTCCAGGTCGCGCACGATCGACGCGGTATCGGGAACCGCGCGGCCGAGAGTGCCGAGCAGGACGCGTACCGGCAGGTCGGTCAGCGTCGGGTTCGGGTGGTCGCGCAAGTGCGCCACGTTCTGCAGCGCGGGAATGATGCGGCCGCTGCGCACGCCGGCCATCTCGTTCTCCAGCCCCTGGATGATTCCCGCCTGCGCGCGAGCGATGCCGAGCAGCAATTCCGCGAGCTGTTGCGACGTGATCTGCATGGCGTTCCCCCGATGGATCTGGCTGCGGCGATGGTAGCATCCCCGAGATGTTTTCCGGCACGCGTCCCGACAATCTCGGCGTCAAGGACGGCCGCTTCGCCGCGTGCAAGCCGACGCCGAACTGCGTTTCTTCGCAAGCCGATCCCGCCGACCG
The DNA here is from genome assembly GCA_035607175.1 of Burkholderiales bacterium. Taxonomy (GTDB): domain Bacteria; phylum Pseudomonadota; class Gammaproteobacteria; order Burkholderiales; family SG8-39; genus SCGC-AG-212-J23. The sequence goes on along the minus strand of DATNCP010000148.1, from coordinate 13,958 downwards.
CGAGCACTACATCACGCCGATCGCCTTCAGCGGCACGATGCACGAGCTGCGCCGCGCGGTGGAATCGATGACGCGCGCGAGCGTGATCAGCGAGGAGGGCAACTACCTCTACGCCGAGTACAAGAGCGCGCTGATGGGCTACGTCGACGACGTCGAGCTGCTGCTCGACGAGAAGGCGCGGCTGGTGCACGTGCGCTCGGCGTCTCGCCTGGGACGCAGCGATTTCGGCGTCAACCGCAAGCGCGTCGAGGAGCTGCGCGCCCTCATCGGCCGCCAGCCTTGATCTGCGTGCGGTGCATCAGGCGCCGCGCGGCGGGATCGAAGGGATCGCGCCGGTGCAGGGTGCAGCGGTTGTCCCACACCACCACGTCGCCGACGCGCCACTCCTGGCGGAAGACGAACCGCGCCTGCGTCGCGTGCTGCCATAGCGCATCGAGCAGCGCCTCGCTCTCGGCGAGCTCCAGTCCCTCGACGTAGCTGTTGCGGCGCCGGCCGAGGAACAGCGCCCTGCGGCCGGTCTCGGGATGCGTGCGCAGGAGCTCGTGCCGCGCGCCGGGCGCCTTGCGCGGATCGGTGACGTCTTCATAGCCTTTCCGCTTGATGCCGGCGCTGTTGTAGGTCGCGTCGTGCACGGCGCGGCGTCCCTCGATGCGCCGGGCAAGATCCGGGGGCAGCGCGTCGCAGGCGAGGCACTGGTTCGCCCAGTACGTGTCGCCGCCCGAAGGCGGGATCTCGAGCGCATACAGGATCGCGCCCATCGGCGGCCGCTCGACGTAGGTCATGTCGGCGTGCCAGATCGCCTCGCCGTCGCCGAGGCCGCCGATCGGCATTCCGCCGACCTTGATGTTGGAGATGACGTTGAGCTCGGGATGCTCGGGGAGGAAGGGCTTGCCGTACGGGTTGGGGCCGGGCGGGTCGAGCTCGCCGAAGTGGCGGGTGAAGGCGATGAGTTGCGGATCGGACAGCCGCTGGCCGCGGAAACGGAGCACCGCATGCTCGAGCCACGCGGCGCGGATGGCGGCGAACGTCGCCGCGTCGATCGGCTCGGAGAGATCGATGCCGCCGACCTCGGCGCCGAGCGCGTCCGCGAGCTTCGTCACCTTGATCATGCGAGCTCCACGATCACCGGCTGGTGGTCCGAAGCGCGGTTCTCGCCATCGATGCGGATCGAGCGCAGGCGGGGCGCCAGGTCGCCGGTGACGAAGACGTAGTCGCAGCAATAGGGCGATTCGCCCGCCGCGCGCTCGTGGACGCGAAAGGTATGCGGATGCGGCTTGCCCGGATGCAGCGCCTGCCAGGCGTCGACGAGGAATCCGGTGACGCGCGCGTGAAGCGGATCGTGCGGCGGCAGGTTGAAGTCGCCGCACAGGAGCGCGCTCTGCGAGTGAGGCATGGCGCGGAACGGGCCATCCTCCTTCCCGCGTTCGCTCCCTTCGCTGCAGACTTCGCGCAAGCGCTCGATCTGCGCGGCGCGATGCGTACCCGAGTAGTACTCGAGGTGCGTGGTGATGACGCGTAGCGGGCCGAATGGCGCTTCCACAACCGCCTCGACAGCGGCGCGCGGCATCGTGGGCACGTCAGCTTTGGGCCACGGAAGCGAGTGGCGAAGGACGCGTCCGACCTTGAGGCGCGACAGGATCACGTTGCCGAAGCGGCTGCGGCGGCCTGCCGTGACGCCTTTTTCGTTCGGACGCGCCGGCAGGTCGACGCCGCTGACGAGGCAGCCCTCGTACTCGGGCAGGGCGTGCATCAGCGCGTGCGGCTGGTCCTCGCCGCTGCTGCCCGGCAGGTCGGGGAAGTTGGACGCGACTTCCTGCAGGCAGATGATGTCCGCGTCGCAGCGCCGCGCTTCCCGGGCGATGCGCGCGGGGTCGACGACGCCGTCAAGGCCGCGGCACCACTGCACGTTCCAGCAAAGCAGGCGCATGGCCTGCGAAGCTTAACGGCTGCGCTGCTGCTCCGTCTCGGCGAGAAGCTCGATGACGCGAACCACGACCGCCGGCGGCACCGGCGCCTGGCCGCGCATCCAGCGGTAGAGGTCGGTCGCCGGCACGTCGAGGAACGCGCGCACCTGGGGCTCGCCGCCGAGCAGCCGGGCGGCCTTGCGCAGGCCGCGCATGGGGAAGGACTCGACCATGGCCGCATGCTGCGCCTGGCGCATGTCGCCACGAGGTTTGCCGGACTAGTTCTGATGGAGCAAATCGGTAGAATTTCACGCAGCATGCGCGTCTTTTTCGCCGCCGCCGCTTTTCTCGTCGCAACCTGCGCCCTGGCCCAGGACAAGGCGGAAGACACGCTCGCCGCCGTGATCGCCGTGCAGGCGAAAATCCAGCCGAACGCCCGCAGCGCCGAATCGCTCGGCACGCAGCGGCGCGGCAGCGGCGCGCTGATTCGCGACGGCTATGTTCTCACCATCGGCTACCTCGTCATCGAAGCCGAGTCGATCCACCTGACCGGCGCCGACGGCCGCACCGTGCCGGCGACCATCGCCGCCTACGACCACGCTTCGGGCTTTGCCCTGCTGCGCGTCGTCGGCTCGCTCAACGCCAGGCCGCTTGCGCTCGGCGATTCCGCGGCGCTCGCGGAGCGCGAGCCCGGCCTGGTGATCCCCGCACCCACGCGCGAAGCGCCGGCGCTCGTGCACGTGGTCTCGCGCCGGCCGTTCAGCGGCAGCTGGGAGTACATGCTCGACTCGGCGATCTTCACCTATCCGCCGGTGGCCGACTGGTCGGGCGCGCCGCTGATCGGCGCCAAGGGAGAGCTGCTCGGCATCGGCTCGCTGATCGTTCCCGACGCCGGCGCGCCCGGAACGCAGTCGCCGGGCAACATGTTCGTGCCGGTGGATCTCCTCAAGCCGATCCTCGAGGACCTGATCGCCGACGGGCGCCGCCGCGGGCCGGCGCGCCCGTGGCTCGGCGTCAACGCAGACGAATTGCGCGGCCACCTCTTCGTCTCGCGCGTCTCGCCGGAAGGCCCGGCGGAGCGCGCCGGCCTGCGCGCCGGCGACATCGTCGTCGCCGTGAGCGGCGAGCATGTGTCCACGCTCGCCGAGTTCTACCGCAAGATCTGGGGACGGGGCGGCGCGGGCGTCGACGTGCCGATCCGCGTGCTGCAGGGCGCGCAGCTCAGGGAGGTCTCGGTGCGCTCGATCGACCGCGTCGACTACTTCCGCGCGTCGAAGACCTATTAGGGACAGGTGACCGATCTCCCCCTCACCGAAGAGGAAAAGGCGCAGGTCCGGGAGCGCCTGCAGGCCCTCGAAATCGAGCACCACGACCTGGATGACGTGATCGGCAGGCTCGCGCGCGATCCGTCGCTCGACCGGCTGCAGTTGCAGCGCCTCAAGAAGCGCAAGCTCATCCTGAAGGATCAGATCCAGCGACTGCGCGCGCGCCTCATCCCCGACATCATTGCTTGATCGACGCTCTCACAATCGCGTGATCGCTCTGCTTCAGCGCGTGACCCAGGCAAGCGTTTCCGTCGACGGGAGAATCATCGCTTCGATCGGCCGCGGCATACTCGCGCTGGTCGGCGTCGAGCGCGGCGACGGCGAAGCGGAAGCCGACCGCCTCGCCGCAAAAATCATCGCCTTCCGGATTTTTCCGGACGACGCCGGAAAAATGAACCGCTCGCTGAGGGACATCGGCGGCGAGCTGCTCGCGGTGCCGCAGTTCACGCTCGTCGCCGACACGAACTCCGGCACGCGGCCGAGCTTTTCCGCGGCTGCTTCACCGGCGGAGGGTGAGAAACTGTTTGACTACCTCGCCGGCAAGAGCGGCGCCGCGACCGGCCGCTTCGGCGCCGACATGCAGGTCAGCCTCGTGAACGACGGGCCGGTGACTTTCTGGCTGCAGGTTTCGCCACCGGATAAGTCCTGAACTTCGCCGGCGAGACGAACTCGATCATCGTCAGGTCGGGCGAGTGGCGGATCTCGCGGTGGCGGATGCGCGGCGGCTGGTAGAAGCAGGTGCCGGCCTTCATGGCGACGCGGCCGATGCCCTCGTACTCGAACAGCGCCGAGCCTTTGAGCACGTAGACGAACTGCACGTCGACGTCGTGCCAGTGCCACTCGCCGTGCGGCGCCTTGCCGGGGCGCGCGCGGATGACGTGCGCCACCACCCTGCCGCGCGTCGCGCGCTGGATGCCGAGGTCGCGGTACTCGAAGTAACCGCGCAGCCCGCGGCGCGAGAACTTCGCTCCCATTAGGTGCGAGACGTTGAACCTTTTCGGGTAAGCTTTTGCCGCCATGTTCGAGCAGTTTATCGGGACAAAGCCCGTCGAGGAACGGCACCGCATCGACACCGCGGCGCTGGAGAAGTACCTCGGCTTCAGGATCGGGAAAATCGAGCAGTTCAAGGGCGGGCAATCGAACCCGACCTACAAGATCAACGACCAGTACGTCCTGCGGCGCAAGCCTCCCGGCAAGCTGCTGCCGTCGGCCCACGCGGTCGACCGGGAGTTCAAGGTGATCAGCGCGCTGCACAAGGTCGGCTTTCCCGTGGCGCGCCCGCACGTCCTGTGCGAGGACGACAGGGTGATCGGCACTGCGTTCTACGTCATGGAGTACGTCGAGGGGCGCGTCCTGTGGGATCCGGCGCTGCCGGGCATGACGCGCGAGCAGCGCGCGGCGATCTGGGACGAGAAGAACCGGGTCATTTCGGAGCTGCACCGGATCGACTACCGCGCGGTCGGCCTCGAGGACTTCGGCAAGCCGGGCAACTACATCGGCCGGCAGGTCGAGCGCTGGAGCAAGCAGTACCGCGCTTCCGAGACGCAGAGGATCGAGGCGATGGACCGCCTGATCGACTGGCTGCCGCGGAACATTCCGCCCGAGGCCGGGACCGCGGTCGTGCACGGCGACTTCCGCCTCGACAACACCATCTTCCATCCCACCGAGGCGCGCATCCTCGCGGTGCTCGACTGGGAGCTCTCGACGCTCGGCGATCCGCTCGCCGACTTCGCGTACCACTGCATGGGCTTTCACATTCCGCCGGACAAGTTCCGCGGCATCGCCGGCCTTGACCTGGCGCAACTCGGCATTCCTGGCGAGGCCGAGTATGTGAAGAAGTACTGCGAAAGGACGAAGAGAAATTTCATCGACCCGTCGCACTGGGACTTCTATCTCGCCTACAACCTGTTCCGCATCGCCGCGATCTGCCAGGGCATCGCCAAGCGCGTGCTCGACGGCACCGCCGCGAGCCAGTTCGCCGCCGAGGCGGCCACCAAGACGGTGCCGCTGGCCCAGCTGGGCTGGCAGCAAGCCGAGAAGATCCTGAGGAGAGCCGCTTGAACTTCGACTACACGCCGAAGGTGCAGGACCTGCGCAAGCAGGTCGCCGCCTTCATGAACGAGCACGTCTATCCCAACGAGCACAAGTGGCACGAGCACGTGAAGAGCGAGAAGCGCTGGGAGCCGGTGCCGGTCATCGAGGAGCTGAAGGTCAAGGCCCGTGCCGCCGGCCTGTGGAACCTGTGGCGGCCGAAGTCGCACGGCGGCACGCTCACCAACCTCGAGTACGCGCCGCTGTGCGAGATCATGGGGCGCGTCACCTGGGCCCCCGAGGTGTTCAACTGCTCGGCGCCCGATACCGGCAACATGGAGACGCTGCTCAAGTACGGCACGCCCGAGCACGTGAAGCAGTGGTGCGAGCCGCTGCTCGAAGGGAAGATCCGCTCCGCCTTCCTGATGACCGAGCCGAACGTCGCGTCATCGGATGCCACGAACATCCAGACGCGAATCGAGCGCAAGGGAAACGACTACGTCATCAACGGCACCAAGTGGTGGTCGAGCGGCGCCGGCGATCCGCGCTGCAAGATCTACATCGTCATGGGCAAGACCGACCCGGACAATTCGTCACGCCACAGCCAGCAGTCGATGGTGCTGGTCCCGGCGGGGACAAAGGGAGTCGACATCAAGCGCTTCCTGCCGGTGTTCGGCTATGACGACGCGCCGCACGGCCACATGGAGATCGAGCTCAAGGACGTGCGCGTGCCGACCTCGAACGTGCTGCTCGGCGAGGGCCGCGGCTTCGAGATCGCGCAGGGCCGCCTCGGGCCGGGGCGCATCCACCACTGCATGCGCCTCATCGGGCAGGCCGAGCGGGCGCTGGAAAAGATGTGCCGCCGGGCCACGGAAAGAACGGCTTTTGGAAGATCGGTTGCGGATCAGGGCGTGACGCGCGAGCGCATCGCCGAGGCGCGCATCATGATCGACTCGGCGCGCTTCATGGTGCTGAACGCGGCGTGGAAGATGGACACCGTGGGCAACAAGATCGCGAAGAAGGAAATCGCGATGATCAAGGTGCTGGCGCCGACCATGGCCTGCCAGGTGATCGACTGGGCGATGCAGGTGCACGGCGGCGGCGGCGTGTCGGAGGACTTCGGCCTCGCCCACGCCTATGCGCACGCGCGCACGCTGCGCTTCGCCGACGGCCCGGACGAGGTGCACCGCAACCAGATTGCCAAGCTCGAGCTCGGCGAGCAGACCACCGTCACCGAGGCCCTTGCCAAGCGCAGAAGTCACTAGACTGCGCGCTGACGCGCTGGTCCTTGGGGCCGGGATCGTCGGTGTAAGCGTCGCGCTGCACCTGCAGAAGCGCGGCCGCGCCACGGTGCTGGTCGACCGGCGCGGCGCGGCCGAGGAGACATCGTTCGGCAACGCCGGCCTGGTGCAGCGCGAGGGTGTCTATCCGTACGGGTTCCCGCACGATTTCGGCGCGCTTTTCCGCTACAGCCTCAACCGCACGATCGACGCGCACTACCATCCGTCGGCGATCCCGCGGCTCGCGCCGTTTCTTTGGAAGTACTGGCACCACTCGCGTCCCGCGCGCCACAAGGCGATTGCCCGCCTGTATTCGAAGCTGATCGAGCATTGCATCAGCGAGCACCAGGCGCTCGCCGGCGAGGCGGGCGTGCAGGATCTCTTTCGCCGCACCGGCTGGATGAAGATCTTCCGCACCGAGCGCGAGCGCGACTTGCGCTTCGCCGAAGCCGAGCGCTGGCGGAGCGAGTTCGGACTCAATTTCAGGACTTTGAATGAAAAAGAGATTCGTGAAGCGGAGCCGCACCTCGCACCCGTCCTGGCCGGCGCGCTGCATTGGACCGACCCGCTCGCGACGATCGATCCCCAGGCATTGGTGCTGGGTTATCTGAAGCTCTTCGAGAAGCTCGGCGGCCGGTTCGTGCAGGGCAACGCCGGCAGTCTCGAGCGTGGATGGCGCGTGCGGACCACGGAGGGATGGATCGAGGCGCGCGATGCCGTGGTCGCGCTCGGTCCCTGGTCCGACGTCGTGACGCGCAGTCTCGGTTACGACCTGCCGCTTGCGGTGAAGCGCGGCTACCACATGCACTATCGCCCAGCCGGCCAGGCGGTGCTCAACCATCCGGTGCTCGACACCGAGCGCGGCTATTTCCTCGCGCCGATGCGCCGCGGCATCCGCCTCACCACCGGCGCCGAGTTCGCGCTGCGCGACGGCATGAAGACGCCGGTGCAGCTCAACCGCGCCGAGCCGATCGCCCGCGAGCTTTTCCCGCTCGGCGAGCGCCTCGATGCCGACGCCTGGATGGGCGCACGTCCCTGCACGCCGGACATGATGCCGGTCATCGGCCCCGCGCCTCGCGATCGCAATCTCTGGTTTGCTTTCGGCCACGCGCACCATGGCCTGACCCTCGGACCGGTCACCGGGCGCCTGATCGCCGAGATGGTCTGCGGCGAGCGGCCCTTCGTCGACCCTCATCCTTATCGCGCAGACCGCTTCTGATGCAGGACTACCTTCGCTTCTTCGTGACGCTGACGGCAGTGCTCGACCCGTTCCTCGCGGTGCCGCTCTTCCTCACCCTGACGGTCGACCAGAGCACGCGCGAGCGCGTGGTGCTGGTGCGCGTCGTCGCGCTGACAGTGTTTGGCGTGCTCGCCGTGTCCGCGCTACTCGGCGATTCGATCCTCACGCTGATGGGCGCGAGCCTCGCCGCGTTCCGTGCCGGCGGCGGGCTGGTGCTGCTGCTCATGTCGCTGGCGATGCTGAACGCGCAGGTCGGCGGCGTGCGGCAGTCCGAGGAGGAGGCCGCCGAGCTCGAGAGCGGGGAAGTGCGCGGCCTGGTGCCCCTGGCGGTCCCGCTCCTGGCCGGCCCCGGCGCGATCAGCACCACGATCATCGCCGCGGAAAAGGGGGCGGGCATCGCCCACCTGGCGGCGATCCTCGGCGTCATCGCCGCGGTCAGCCTGCTGACCTGGCTCGTGCTGCGTGCCGCGAATGCGATCGGCGAGCGCATGAGCAAGACCGCCTTGAACATCGCCACGCGCCTGCTGGGACTGCTTCTCGCCGCCTTCGCCGTGCAGACGATGGCGGAAGGCCTCAGGGAGCTTTTTCCAGGCTTAGGCTAGGAAGAGAGGCCCTTTGCCGCAATCCAGTCTTCGATCGCGCGGCACATGGCTTCGGGCTGCTCGGTGGGGATCCAGTGCTCCGCGTCGAGCTGGACGAACTCGGCGTTCGGCAGCGGCGCCAGCTCGGCACGGGCCTTCGCGAGGTCGGTCATGTTGGTGTTCTTCGAGGTGAGGACGAGGATCGGGCAGGCGATGCGCGAGAGCTCGGGCAGGGGGTCGCCGACCGCCGCAAGCGCGCGCAGGTATCCCGCGAGCGGCGTGAAGTGCAGGTCGCTGAAGGGCGAGGCGTACTTGGCGAGGTCGGCGGTGCCGGCGCGGACCGCCTTGTCCCACGCTTCAAGGTCCATCGGCTCGATCCGCCGCCGGTAGATGCCGATGGCGTTGAGCCCTCGCACCAGCCAGGAAAGCGCGACCGGAATGAAGCGGAAGTGGCGCAGGAACCCGAGCTTGCCGGCGAGCGCGCGCGGCGGCATCGGCTCGATCAGCACCAGCGCCGCGGTGCGCTGCGGGTAACGCGCCGCGAAGTTCAGCGCGATGTTGGCGCCGAGGCAGTGCCCGGCGACGACCGCGCGCGGCGCGCCCTCGGTGTCGAGCAGCCGCGCCAGGTCGTCGCTCCATTCGCGCATGCCGACCGGGCGGCGGTCGCTCGACCCGGCGGCGCCCCGCAGGCTGGGCCGCAGGACGCGCCAGTGTTTCAGCCGCGTGCGTTCGGCGAAGTCCCACCAGCGCGACCCATTGCTCGCCAGGCCGTGCAGGAAAACGAGCGTCGGGGTCAAAGTGCCAACGGATTGCGCGGCGTGCGCTCTTGCAGCACGTCCTCCATGCGCGCCTGGATGGCGCCCTTGATGCGCGGGTGGGTGAGGATGTAGAAGCGGTTCTCCTTGATGGCGGCGACGACGGCGCGCGCGACGTCGTCGGCCGTCAGCTTGCCAGAGGACACCGCCTTCTTGAGGTTTTCCTTCAGGGCTTTCTGGCGCTCGGATATTTGCGGATTTTCGAGCGCCTTCGGCCGGTTCCGCTCGCTGTTGGAGATCCCGGTCGGGACGTAGGCAGGGCAGAGCACCGAGACGCCGACCGGCGAGCCCTGCACGCGCAGGTCGTGATGCAGCGATTCGGAGAGCGCGACCACGGCGTGCTTGGTGACGTTGTAGACGCCCATGCCGGGCGGCGAGATCAGCCCGGCGACCGATGCGGTATTCACCACGTGGCCTTCGCCTTGGGCGACCAAGCGCGGCACGAAGGCGCGAACGCCGTGGATCACGCCCCAGAGGTTGACGCCGAGCGCCCATTGCCAGTCGGCGGCGGTGTTCTCCCATAGAGGGCCGACCGGCGAAACGCCGGCGTTGTTGCAGACCACGTGCACTTCTTTCAGGGAAGCGGCGAACGCATCGACGTCGGACGCTTCTGAAACGTCGACTCGCCGGCAAAAGGCGCCATTTGCCAGTCGCGCGGTTTCTTCGAGACCCTTCTCGTCGACGTCGGCAAGGGCGAGATGCATGCCTTCCTTTGCGAACGCGAGCGCCATGGCGCGGCCGAGGCCGCTGGCGGCGCCGGTGACCGCGGCCGTCTTGCCGCGCAGGGTGTTCATCGTCGTCTCCTTCGAATCAGTGCCGGGCGAGCCACTCGCGCGCCTCGCACCAGAGCGAGTCGCGGAATTGCTCGCGGAAAAAACCGAAATGGCCGATCCTGCTCACGCCGAGGTCCGCGGGCGTCATGTGCCGCACCTCGGCCGGCGATCGCGGGTAGAGCTCGAGCAGCTTCTGCACCGCGCCGAGGGGACCGAACGGGTCGTCGCTGAAGGCGTAGGCGCGCAGCGGCGCGGCGAAGCGGGCGTAGGCGTCCTCGACGCGCAGCGCGCCGACGAGATAAGTCGGGTTGCGGCACCAGCGCGCCCATTCGATCGCCACCCCTTTCGGCAGGTCCTCGCCGAAGCCGAAGCGCGAGCTCGGGAAATAGCCGAGCAGCCGCGTGACGCCCGGGAGGGCGACGTGCGTCACCGGCCACATCCACGCCCGGGCGAGCGGCGGCCAGTTGCGCCAATAGCCGCTCTGCGAGCCGACGATCAGCGCCGAGGCGATGCGCTCCGGTTCCGGCAGGAGGCCGAGCGCCTGGCCGCCGAAGCTGTGGCCGACGACGCTGACCTTCGGGAACGAGGCAAGGGACTGCATCGCCGCCGCCGCGTCGAGCAGCACCCAGTCGCGCATCCGCGCGCGCACCGAGCGGACATGCCCCCGCAGCGATTGGCCGATGCCGCGATAGTCGAAGGTCAGGACCCCGAATCCCTGGGCTGCGAGCCACGCCGCGAACCTGGCGTAGTAGCCCTGCGGCACGCCCGTCGCCGGAAGAATCAGCACCGCCTTGCCCGCTTGCTCGCCGTAGAGCGTCGCGCTCAACCGGTAACCGTCGGCGGCGGTGAGCGTCATCTCCATGAGTTGACGATGAGCGAGAGGCCGCCGATCAGGATCAGCGATTCCATGAACAGGACATGCAGGTGGGCATGCATGCGCGTCACCAGCCAGGCGGCGACCGCGCTGCCCGGGATGGTGGCGGCGCCGATGACGATGCCCGTAAAGAACGCCTCGCTGTCGAGCAGCGCGAAACGGTGGAAGAGCGCTGCCTTGCACAGGTCGAGGACGATGCTGATCAGCGCGTCGGTGGCGAGCACCGCGGTGCCCGACATGCCGGTGCCGAGCAGCAGGGTCACCATGATCACGCCGGTGCCGGTGGCGATGCCGGTGGCGAGACCGAATACTCCCGAGCCGATCGCCAGGCCCTTGCGCTCGAGAACGATTTTCCGCTGCGCAAGGAAGCGGCGGAGCGGAACGGAGCCGATCACCACGGCGCCGAGAATGGTGCCGAGCACGCGCACGTCGAGGATGCTGTAGATCCAGGTGCCGAGCACGAGGAAGGGGATCGACACCGCGAGCACCACCACCAGCGTCGGCCGCACGAGGCTCGCGCGGTAGAACCAGAAGCGGCCGGCATTGATGACCACGCCCGCGACGGCGAGCACCGGGATCACGGCCTTGATGCCGATCAGCGGCGCGAGCAGCGCGGCGAGGATCACGCCGGTGCCGAAGCCGCCGACGCCGCTGATGATCGCCGCGCCCATGGCGGCAGCCGCGACCAGCGCCAGGGTTGTCGCGTCGAGGAGCAATCTAGCGCGGCACCGCGCGCGGCTGGCCGTCGCGGTCGATGGCGACGTAGGTGAGCGTTGCCTCGGTCACCTTCACCACGGTCGGCGTGTCGGGCTTGCGCTCCGCGTAGACCTCGACCTTCACGGTGATCGAAGTCGTGCCGATGCGGACCAGGTCCACGTAGAAGGAAACCAGGTCGCCGATCTGCACCGGCTGCTTGAAGACGAATTCCTTGACCGCCACGGTGGCGATGCGGCCGCGGGCGAGGCGCCCGGCGACCGTGCCGCCGGCGATGTCGACCTGCGACATGATCCAGCCGCCGAAGATGTCGCCGTTCTGGTTCGCGTCCGCCGGCATCGGCATGACGCGCAAAGCCGGCTGTTTACCTGCCGGTAAGCTTTCAGCCACTGCGGGGAGCTTTTCCATGCTCCAGGTAATGCAGAGGTCCGCCGCGGAAGGGCGCGAAGCCGGTGCCGAAGATGAGGCCGGCGTCGGCGAGGTCGGCGTCGGCGACGATGCCCTCGATGACCGCGGCCTGCGCCTCCTCGAGGTAGGGGGTGATCAGGGCGTGGATCAGGCCCTCGTCGTACGCCTCCGGCGCGCCTTTCACCGGCTTGCCGTTTTCCCAGCGGTAGATGCCCTGGCCGGTCTTCTTGCCGAGCTGCTTCGCGTCGACCTTCTTCTGCAGGAACTCGGGCACCTTCGCGTTCGCTGCCTTGGCGAGCGACTGGCCGGCGTGCAGGCAGATATCGAGGCCGACGGTGTCGGCGAGCTCGGCCGGGCCCATCGGCATGCCGAAGGCGACCATCGCCGCGTCGAGCGTCTCTGGCTTCGCGCCTTCGTCGAGCAGCTTGAACGCCGCCTGCATGTACGGCCCGAGCACCCGGTTGACGAGGAAGCCGGGCGCGTCCTTCGTCGGCAGGGGCAACTTGTCGATCTGCCGGACGAATGCCGCGGCGTTTTCGGCGATTTCTTTTCTCGTGGTTTTGGCGGAGACCACCTCGACCAGCGGCAGCAGCGGCACCGGATTGAAGAAGTGGATACCGACCAGGCGCGCCGGGTCCTTGAGCGCGGTGCCAATGTCCTCGAGCTTGAGGCTGGAGGTATTCGTCGCAAGAACCGCTTCCGGTTTTGCCAGCAGTTCCAATTTTGCAAAAAGCGTTCGCTTCGCCTCCAGGTTCTCGAAGATCGCCTCGATGATCACGTCGGCCTGCTGCGCGCCCTGTCCCGAGACGTCGGGGATCAGGCGGTCCATCGCGTCGCGGATGCGGCGCGGCTCGCGCAACCGGCGCTTGAAGAGATCCGCCGAGCGCTTGATCGCCGGGGCGATGCGCTCCGGCGCGGTGTCCTGCAGCGTCACGGTGATGCCGCGCATGGCGCAGATCGCAGCAATGTCGCCGCCCATGACGCCGGCGCCGACGACGTGCACGTGGCGCGCCTTGAAATCCCCCTTGCCGAGTGCCTTCAGCCGCTCCTGCAGGAAGAAGATGCGGATCAGGTTCTTGGTTGTCGGGTGCGCGAACAGGGTGCGGACCGAGGCAGACGGGTCGCTGTCGGCGGCGAACGGATCGCCGTCGTATTTCCTCCAGAGCTCGAGGATCTGGTACGGGGCCGGGTAGTGCTCGCGCTTCGCCTTCTTCGCCACCTGCTTGCGGGCCAGGATGGCAAAAATGAATTTTGGAATTCTTTTCGTGAAAGCCAGGGACTTTCGTGGCTTCGCCTCGAGCGTAACCATGCGCGCAGTGTTCTCGAGGATGCGCAGCGGAACCGCTTCGTTCACGAGGCCCATGCGCTTTGCGCGCTTCGCATCGACCGACTTGCCGGTCAGGATCATGTCGAAGGCCGCGGCCGGGCCGACCAGCTTCGGCAGCCACTGCACGCCGTGCCACGCCGGCATGATGCCGAGCATCACCTCAGGCAGAGCGAAGCGCGTCTTCGGATCGTCGAGCGCGACGCGGTAGCGGCAGGCAAGCGCCAGCTCGACGCCGCCGCCCATGCAGAAGCCGTTCACCATCGCGGTGGTCGGGAAGGGCAGGTCGGCGAGCTGCTGGAAGGTGTCCCAGCCCAGGCGCACGAACGCCAGCGCTTCTTCCGGCGACTTGAAGCGGGTGAATTCCTCGACGTCGGCGCCGGCGATGAAGTTCTCCTTCGCCGAGCGAATGACGAGCCCTTTCGGCGCGGCGTTGGCGATTTCCTTGAGAGAGGAAGAAAGCTCATGCAGCGCCTCTTTCGAGAAGGTATTCGCCGACTCGCCCTGCTTGTCGAAGGTGAGCCACGCCAGGCCTTCACGGTCCTTCTCCCAGCGCCAGTGCTTTGCCAGCACCTTGGCGTCCGCTCGTTCCATGAGTTCTCCTCAGGTTCCTACTACAGTGCTTCGACCAGCATCGCGCCGCCGAGGCCGCCGCCGATGCAGATCGACGCCATGCCGCGTTTTGCATT
>DATNCP010000146.1:0-9507 GCA_035607175.1 Burkholderiales bacterium | reverse complement strand
TTCGTGGTCCTCGGCTCGGTGCTGCTCGCGATCACCGGCGCGGAGGCGCTTTACGCCGACATGGGCCACTTCGGCGCGCGCGCGATTCGCGTCGCCTGGTTCGGCCTGGTGGCGCCGGCGCTGGTGCTCAACTACTTCGGGCAGGGCGCGCTGCTGATCGCCAATCCGAAGGCGATCGAGAATCCGTTCTACCTGTCGTACCCGGAGTGGGCGCTCTATCCGATGGTCGTGCTCGCCACCGCCGCGACCGTGATCGCCTCGCAGGCGACGATCTCGGGCGCGTACTCGATGACGCGCCAGGCGATCCAGCTCGGCTACCTGCCGCGGATGGAGATCCGCCACACCTCGGCGAGCACCATCGGCCAGATCTACATCCCGGCGGTCAACTGGATCCTGCTCGCGATCGTCGCCGCCGCCGTGGTCGGCTTCGGCTCGTCGACGCGCCTGGCGAATGCCTACGGCGTCGCGGTGATGGGCACGATGCTCGCCACCACCGCGCTCACCTTCTTCGTCATCCGCTACGGCTGGCGCTATCCGCTCTGGCTGTGCGTGCTCGCGACGGGCTTCTTCCTCCTGGTCGACGCGACGCTGTTCGGCGCGGCGCTGCTCAAGATCCATGACGGCGGCTGGTTCCCGCTCGCGCTTGGCGCGGCCGTGTTCGTGGTGATGGTCACCTGGCGCCGCGGCCGCGCGATCCTCGCCGAGCGGCTACGGGCAGACTCGGCGCCGCTCGAGCCGTTCCTCAAGTCGCTATCCGCGGACCGCGTCCAGCGCGTACCCGGAACCGCGGTGCTGCTGACCGCGGCGCCGGAAACCACGCCGCACGCCCTGCTGCACAGCCTCAAGCACTACAAGGCGGTGCACGAGCGGATGGTTTTCGTCACGGTGGAGTTTCGCGACGTGCCGTGGGTGCCATTCGAGGACCGCGTCCTGTGCGAGCGCCTCGGCGCCAACTACTGGCGGGTGCGCGCTCGCTATGGCTTCATGAACAACCCCGACGTGCCGCAGGCGCTCGAGCTGTGCCGCGCCTACGGCCTGGCGATCGAGCCGATGGAGACCTCGTACTTTCTCTCGCGGCAGACCATCGTGCCGGTGCACGCGCCCGGCGGCATGCAGTTCTGGCGCGAGCGGCTGTTCGCGGCGATGGCGCGCAATGCCGGCAACGCCGCGAGCTTCTTCAGCATTCCCGACAACCGCGTCATCGAGCTCGGCACCCGGGTGCAGATTTGACTTAAGCTTCGCGCATGGCCGCCATCGTCGACCTGCGTTCCGACACCGTTACCCGCCCCTCGGCGGGCATGCGCAAGGCGATGCACGAGGCGGAGGTCGGCGACGACGTGTTCGGCGACGATCCGACCGTCAACCGCCTGCAGGAGCACGCGGCTTCGCTTTTCGGCTTCGAAGCGGCGCTGCTATTCCCCAGCGGCACGCAATCGAATCTCGCGGCGCTGATGAGCCACTGCCAGCGCGGCGAGGAGGTGATCCTCGGCTCGGAGGCGCACAGCTATCGCTACGAGGCGGGCGGCCTGGCGGTGCTGGGCTCGATCCAGCCGCAGGTGGTGCCCAACCAGCCCGATGGCACGCTCGACCTGGCGGCGGTCGAGGCCGCGATCAAGCCGGAGGATCCGCACTTTCCGCGGACGAAGCTGCTGGCGCTGGAAAACACGATCACTGGCCGGGTGTTGCCGCGGAAATATCTTTCAGACGCGGTTCAGCTGGCGAAGAAAAAAGGGCTGGCAATCCACCTCGACGGGGCACGGGTCTTCAACGCTGCCGTCGCGCAGGACATGAGCGTCAAGGATCTCTGCGCCGGTTTCGACTCGGTGTCCTCCTGCCTGTCGAAGGGCCTGGGCGCGCCGGCCGGAACGCTGCTCCTTTCCAGCAAGAAGACGATCAACGAAGCGAAAAGGGCGAGGAAGATCCTCGGCGGCGGCATGCGGCAGGCGGGCGTGATCGCCGCCGCGGGCCTCTACGCGCTGGAGAACAACGTCGCGCGGCTGCGCGAGGACCATGAGAACGCGGCGCGGCTGGCAAAGGGGTTGCGCGAGCTCGGCCTCGAGGCGCAGCTCAACACCAACATGGTGCTGCTGAAGATTCCCGCCGCGACCGCGCCCGCGCTCGCCGAGCAGCTGCGCCGCGCCGACGTGCTGGTGCTGCCGCGAGCGCCGATGCGCCTGGTGACCCACCTCGACGTCGACGCCGCCGCGATCGACCGGGCGCTCTCCGGCTTCCGGTCCTTCTTCGCCCGGGCCGCGCAGCCCGGCTAGAACGCGAGGTGGATCGCGTGAGGGAAGAAAAAGCCCATCACGCAGAAGAAGATCGCCAGCACGCCGAGGACGCCCGCGGTCCAGACGAACGCCACCATGCCGGTGATGATCGACGCCGACGCGAGGACGATGGCGATCTGCGCGAGCGCCGAGGCGGACTCGAAGTTGTGATACGCGTCCGCCGCGAGGGCGCGCTTCTTCTCGGCTTCCTTGGCGCGCGCCGCGAGCTGCTCGCGGCCTTCGCCGGTCTCGGGCTCCGACTGGTAGCGGTCGGCGGTCTTGCGCCAGGCTTCAACCTGCTTCTTCGCGCTTTCGGACGAGGTGGTGGCCGCGGTCTGCTCGGCCGCGGTGCGCAGCACCGTCTGGCGGACGGTCTTCGCCTGGAAGAAGGCCCACAGATTCGAGGCCTCGATGTTGTGCGCGAGCGCCGCGGTCTGGGCGTTCTTGCCGAGCGTTTCCGAGAAGGCAAGGATCAGCGCCAGAACCGAGATCAGCACCGCGACGCCTTTGTTGCTTCCGTGGTCGCCGTGCGCGCCGTGTCCGTGTGACATGTCGTTCCCCCTTGTTAGCGGGGCGGATTGTAATCAACCTGCGTCCGGCTGCGCGGCCTCGCGCGGCGGCGGGCGGCCGCCGAACTGCGCGTACGCCACGCCCGCCATGGTGATCGCGGCGCCCGCGATCTTGAGCCAGGTGAAGGTTTCGCCGAGGGTGAGCCAGGCCATCAGGCCGGCCACCGGCGGCATCAGGTACATGAACGGCGCGCTGCGCGCCACGCCGCGCGCGCTGTTTACCCAGGTCCAGAGCAGCCAGCCGACGAAGGAGCAGACCACGAGCGCCCAGAACAGCGCTGCCCAGACCGCCGGCCCGAAGCTCGCGGCCCTCAACTCGTCGAGGAACGGGGAGGTGAAGGCGAGCATGACGGGCATCGAGAAGAGCAGCGTGTAGGACAGCACGATCAGGGGACCGTAGCGGTCGACGAGCGGCCGCGACAGCACCGTGTAGGCGGAGAAGGAGGCCCCCGCCACCAGCAGCGTCAGGTCGCCCAGGCCGGCGCGCGAGAAGCCGCCGGCGAACTTGTCGCTGAGGAAGATCGCGATCCCGGCGAAGGCGATGGCGGTCCCCACGAGCTGCTGCCGCCGCAGGCGCTCGACGCCCAGCCACGCGAGGATGGCGAGGGTGAAAAGGGGCTGGCAGGTCAGCACCAGCGACGACGAGAACGCGGTCGAGAGGTTCATGCCGTAGGCCACCGCGCTGATGTGCAGCACGTGGCCGATCAGCGCGCAAAGCAGGAAGCGCGGCAGGTCGGCGCGCTTCGGCCAGGTATGGGCAATGCGGTGGCGGAAGATGACGATCAGCAGGGCAAGGCCGAGCAGGGGCAACACCAGGAAGCGCAGGAACATGAACGGGCCGACCCCGAGCTGGTCGAGCAGATACTTCATGAAGGCGAAGTTCATGCCCCACGCGACCATGGTGGCGATGGCCGCGATCAGCGACCAGTCTAAAATCGGGCGGTTCATGAAATCCGAATCCCTGCCTTCTTCTGCTGTTGCGGCGCGGGCGGCGGTCCGCGCGCTGACCGCCTCGAAGATCCGTGAACTTTACAACGAGGGCGTCGGACGCAAGGACGTGCTCGCTTTCTGGGTCGGCGAACCCGACGAGCCGACGCCGCCGTTCATCCGCAAGGCGGCCACCGACTCGATCGCCGCGGGCGAGGTCTTTTACACGCATAACCTGGGCATCCCGGAGCTGCGGGAGGCCCTGGCGCGCTACATCTCGCAGCTCCATACCGGGATCGGTCCCGACGAGGTGGCCATCACCTCGGCGGGCGTGAACGCGCTGATGATCGCCTCCCAGCTGCTCGTCGATCCGGGCGACCGGGTGGTGGAAGTCGTGCCGCTGTGGCCGAACCTGCAGGAGATCCCCAAGATCCTCGGCGCGCAGGTGGATACGGTGGCGCTGCGGTTTTCGCCTTCCGGATGGACGCTCGATGTCGAAGAACTTCTAGAAAAACTCACTTCAAAAACCAAGGCCCTTTACCTCAACTCCCCGAACAATCCCACCGGCTGGACGGTGACGCTGGAGCAGCAGCGGGCGATCCTCGAGCACTGCCGCAAGCACGGCATCTGGATCTTCGCCGACGACGCCTACGAGCGGCTCTACTTCGAGGAAGGCGGGGTGGCGCCGTCCTTCCTCGACATCGCGGAAGAGGGCGACCGCGTGATCAGCGCCAACACCTTCTCCAAGTCATGGCTCATGACCGGCTGGCGCTTGGGATGGCTGGTGGTGCCGCGCGGCCTGGTCGCCGACCTCGGCAAGCTGATCGAATACAACACTTCCTGCGCGCCGGTCTTCGTGCAGCGCGCCGGCATGGTCGCGCTGAAGGAGGGCGAGCCGATCATCGCCCGCTCGCTCAGTCGCTACCGCAAGGCGAGGAACTTCCTGGTCGCGGAGCTGCAGAAGATGCCGCGGGTCTCGGTCGCGAGTCCCGCCGGCACCATGTACGCGTTCGTCAAGGTGGAGGGCGTGGACGACAGCCTGGCGTTCTGCAAGAAGCTGGTGAAGGAAACGGGGCTCGGCCTCGCGCCGGGATCGGCGTTCGGGCCGGAGGGCGAGGGCTTCGTGCGCTGGTGCTTCGCCGCGTCCGAGGAAAAACTCGCCGATGGCGTGGCGCGGCTGAAGAAGGGTCTCGCTACCTAGCGACCCTCTCGAGCATTCCGCGCGAGCGCCCTATCGCCTGCCGCGAAGAGCCGATCACCACGTCCAGGGCAGCCTGGAATATCCGCTCCGGGATATCGTCGACGCCGTTGAGCCAGTCTTCCACCTCCGGGAGCGTGACCCGCAGCTGCTCGGCCAGTGTCCGTTCGCTACCCGCGATCGCGAGCGCATAGAGCAGCGTGTCGCGGTAAGTGTCTCTGTCGCTCATCGATGAGCTGGCGCATGGCGGCGGCGCCGCCGCCGGGCACGGTTGCGGCGCTGCCATTCCATGCAGAGCGCTCAGGCGGCCTTGCGGTTGACCGAGAGGCTCGCCTGCGCCTTGTCCAGCATGGAGATCTCGCCGGCGAGCTCCGCGCCTTCCTCGACCTTGATCTTGGTGTAGCGGATCTTGCCCGAGCACTTGCCGGTGGCGTGGATGACGAGCTGCTTGCGCACCGTCAGCTCGCCCTCGAAGCGGCCGTGGATCTCGGCGTTATCGACGGCGATCGTGCCCTGGAACACGCCGTGCTCGGTGATCTCGAGCACGCGCGAATCGAGCGTCGCTTCGATGCGGCCCTCGACGACCAGCGTGTCGCAATCGCTGATCTCGACACCCTTGATCTTGATCTCCGGGCCCACGACCAGCTTCGCCTCGCGGCGCGCATCGGCCTTCGGCTCGGCAGGGGTCACGGCTACATTCGCGGCCGGAGCGGGGGTGGTGGTCACCGGCGTGGCCGGGCGGAAGAAACTCTCGTCGCGCTTTTCGTCGCGTTTGCGGAAGAACCCGTCTTTCTGTAGCACTTTGATCGCCCTCTCTGTAGTAATGGGTAGGACAGCGCGTGACAGTTCGCATGAAGCGTGCCGGGTCTGATTTCCTTGGGAAACAACGGCTTGAAAAAACAGCGGCGCCCGATGTAGTCGCCTGTCGACGACGTCTGCTTGCGACGCTCTTTCAAACACCCTGTTTGCGCAGGCTTTTTCCTTGTCGTGCGAACGCTACGCGGCGAAGCGTCGCAGCAACTGCCCGGGCAGCTTCTCTCCCCTCCGACCAAACTGAGGCTCTCCGTTTCGACCGACGATGCGCGCGCCGTTCACCCAGACGCCATGCACGCCGACCGCCTGCGCGGTGAGCCGCGGCTCGCCGGCCGGCAGGTCGAAGGTGCGCTTCACCGGGCCGCGCTCGATCCGCGCCGGATCGAAGAGCAGCAGGTCGGCGTGGTGGCCCGGCTTGAGGGCGCCGCGGTTCTCGATGCCGAAGATCGCCGCCGGGTGGCCGGTCAGGCGCCAGACCGCCTCGGCGAGCGTCAGCACGCCGAGCTTGCGCACCCAGTGGCCGAGGAGGTGCAGGCCGAAGCCCGCGTCGTTGAAGAAGGTGAGGTGCGCGCCGGCATCGGATAGCGAGACCAGCGAACAGGGGTGGCGGAGCATCTTTCCCACCGCCTTCTCGTCGGAATTGAGCAGCAGCGCGTTGAAGACCGTGTCGAGGTTCTCCTTCAGCGCGAGATCGAGCATGCAGTCCAGGGGATCCGCCTTGCCGGCGATTTCGGCGATCGTGCGCTGGGACTCCACCACCTGCACCTTGTTCCACTCGCCGTTGAAGAGGCGGAAGTGCGCCGGCCGGGAGAGCTCCGCGCGGATGGCGTCGCGGAAGCCTTTGTCGGAAAGAATCCCGCGAAATTCGGAACCTTTCTTCCCCAGCGCCGGCTTCCAGGACTCCAGCCCTTCCAGCACGTACGGCGAGTGCATGGTGAACTCCATCGACAACGGGCAGCAGGAGACCGCGCCGAGCAAGCGATGTCCCCGGTCGTTGGCTTCTTTTATTTGCTGAAGATCTTCAAAAACGGCCTTCGGATTGGTGCTGCTGTGAAGGAGCGCGGCGACCACTACCGGGCGGGCGCTGTCCGCGGCGAGCGCCTCGAGGAACGGCATGCGCGTCTCGCCGCCCTTGGTCAGCATGAACACGCCCCGTCCGGCCTCGCGCAGGCAGCCGACCAGCGCGCGCAGCTCGGCCTCGTCGGCAAGGCGGGACGGCATCGGCAGGCCGCCCTCGCCGTTGTGCGCGGGCGAGGTGGTGCTCGAGAGGCCGATCGCGCCGGCGCGCAGTCCTTCCAGGACCAGCTTTTTCATGGAGGAAATTTCATCGGCCGTCCCCGCTCTCCGGCTCGCGTCCGCGCCCATGACATAGGTGCGCACCGAAGAGTGGCCGACGAAGCAGGCGATATTGAGCGCCGCGCCGCGGCGCTCGAGCATGTCCAGGTACTGCGGCAGCGACTCGAACTCCCAGCGGATGCCGGCGCGCAGCGCCGCGAGCGACATGCCCTCGACCTGCGTGAGGTTCTTCATCACCAGCTCGCGGTCCTCCGGGCGGCAGGGCGCGATGGTGAAGCCGCAATTGCCGATCACCGCGGTGGTGACGCCGAGCGCGGGCGAGGGCGAGGCCCACGGGTCCCAGGTGATCTGCGCGTCGTAGTGCGTGTGGTTGTCGATGATCCCCGGCATCAGCGCCAGGCCGTCGGCGTCGACGGTCTCCTTGGCGGAAAGGCTGGTCTTGCCGACTTCCAGGATCTTCCCGTCCTTGACCGCGAGGTCGCCGCGCCGCGGCGGCGAGCCCAGGCCGTCGACGAGCAGCGCGTTGCGAATCACCAGGTCATGCATCGCGGCTCAGTATACTTGCCGCCCATGTTCGATTTGACGGGGAAAACTGCGGTCGTCACCGGCGGCGCGAAAGGCATCGGCGCGGCCACCGTCAAGCTCCTCGAGCGGGCCGGCGCGAAGGTGCACGTGCTCGACATCGAGAACGGCTGCGACGTGACCGACGAAGGCCAGGTGAAGGCTGCCTTCGAAAGGATCCGGGACATCGACATCCTGGTCAACAATGCCGGCCGCGCGGCGAGAAAGCCCGCGGTCGAGCTTTCGGCGCAGGATTGGGACGACGTCATCGCGCTCAACCTCACCGCTGTTTTTCGCTGTTCGAAAAATGTTTTTCCCCACATGAAGCGGCGAGGCGGCGGCTCGATCGTCAACCTCGCCTCGATCATGGGACTGTCGGGCGGCATCTACCCCAACGCTTCCTACCAGGCGTCGAAGGGCGGGGTGGTGAACCTGACGCGCGCCCTGGCGCTGGAATGGGCGGCGGACAACATCCGCGTCAACGCGGTGGCGCCGACGTTCGTGCGCACCGACCTGACGGTGCCGATCTTCTCCAACCCCGAAAGGCTGAAGACGGTGCTGTCGCACACGCCGCTCGGCCGGCTTCCCGAGCCGGAGGAGATCGCGGCGGCGATCGCCTACCTCTGCAGCCCCGAAGCGAAGAGCGTTACTGGTATCGTGCTGCCCGTGGATTCCGGATACCTCGCCCGATGAGGAGGATCGCCGGCTGGCTGGCGATCCTGGCCATGGCGCTGCAGGCGCTGTGGCCGCTCATCGCGCAAGCGCGGCCGGTGACGCTGGTTCCGGTCTGCGCCGTCGGCGAGGTGACGCACTACATCGAGGTTCCCCTCGGCGACGCCGCCGCGGGGCATGAGCACTGCGCATTCTGCCTCGCAAGCGCGGCGCTCCCCGCGACGCATGTCCATCACGGCGTCGACGCGGTTCCGTTCGGCAATCCGAAAGCCGTTTCATTCACCCCTCGCAGCTTCATCTTCGTCAGCGCGGACGCGCGAGCGCCGCCGGTTCTCCCGTTGGTTCATTTCGACAACGAATACGGGAGAACAAATGAGAAGGCTTTTGCTTTGCGCGCTGCTCGCGCCGGCCTGGGCGGCGGCTTCATGCGGCTCGGCATTCTGCTCGGTTAACACCAGCTGGGACCTCCAGGGCGCCTGGACCGAGCCCGGCACGCGCCTCGATTTTCGCTACGAGTACATCAACCAGGACCAGCCGATGTCGGGCAGCCGCAAGGTCGGCGTCGGCGAGATTCCCAGGCACCACGACGAGGTCTACACCCGGAACCGCAACTACCTGACCGCGATCGACACCACGCTCGGCCCCGACTGGGGCGTCAACGTGCTGGTGCCGGCGGTGAGCCGGGAGCATTTCCACATCCACAACCACATGGGTGCGGCGCTCGAGGACCGCTGGGACTTCACTGCGCTCGGCGACGTGCGCGTGCTGGCGCGGCGCAAGCTCGCCAGCTTCGAGGACGCGGAGCCTTCCGTCGGCGTGGCGGCGCTCCAGTTCGGCCTCAAGCTGCCGACCGGCAAGACCGACATCAAGAACGCCGCTGGCGATCCGGCGGAGCGCTCGCTGCAGCCGGGGAGCGGCACGACCGACCTCCTGATCGGCGCTTCGTACTCGAAGCTGCAGCCGACGAAGAACCTGTCGACCTTCGTCCAGGGGATGGTGCAGGCGCCCTTGTACGAGCACGACGACTACAAGCCGGGTACCCGGGTCTCGCTCGACGCGGGGTTTCGCTACGGGGTCGGCGAGCAAGTCGGCCTGCTGCTGCAGGCAAACGCCCTGTGGCGCGCCCGCGATCGCGGCGCCGAAGGCGAGCCTGACGATACCGGCGGCACCGGCGTGTTTCTCAGCCCGGGCATCAGCTACGCGC
>DATNCP010000123.1:0-7200 GCA_035607175.1 Burkholderiales bacterium | reverse complement strand
TCGGCACCTGCGCGAGGTACATCGCCGCGAACTTGCCCGCGCCGATCAGGCCGATGCGGAGCGGGTTGTCTTTCCGCTCAAGAAGCTTTTTGTAGAGGTTCAAAGAACCTGTCCTTCCAGGGCAGCGGTACGTCGTAGTGCTTCAGCAGGCAGTCATCCGGCAGGCACTGGATCGGCGTGAAGTCGCGGTGCGCGATGTACTCGGGCCGCTTGAAGCGCCGGATGTGGTTCGAAACCGCGCACAGCGACAGATACACGCTGACGCGATTCCACGGCGAGAGGTTCGACGTCGAGGCGTGCACCAGGCAGCCGTGGAAGAGGATCATCGAGCCGGCCGGGCCCTTGGGCGCGACGATGCCGCCCTTCGCGACCATCTTCGTAATCGTGTCGTGATTGATGACCCACAGCGGATAGCTCGTCGTGCTGGTGTCGTGGGCGGCGTCGAGCACGCCCTGCTTGTGGCTGCCGGGAATGAACATCAGCGGGCCGTTGAACTCGTTCACCTCGTCGAGGAAGATCGCGACATTCATCGCCCGCGCGTCGGGCATCTGGTCGTCGTTCATCCAGGTGCCGTAGTCCTGGTGCCACTGCCAGACGTCGCCGTCGAAGGCCTGCTTGCCGTTGATCTTGAACTGGTGCATGTACACGTCTTCGCCGAACAGCGCCCTGATCGGCTCGACCATGCGCGGATGCCGGGCGAGCTTGGCGAAGGGATAGCTGTACATGTGCGCGGCGAAGTTGGTGCGCACCACGTCGCCGGTCTTCTCGCGCACGTTCTCGGGGCGCCGCTGCGCGTAGAGCGCGGGCACTTCGTCGGTCAGCACCTTGATCTCGGCGGGCGTGAAGAGCGAAGGGAAAAACAGGTACCCTTCGCGATCAAATTGCTGCAGCTGCTGGGGAGTGAGGTTCATGGCGGGCAAAGCCGATTCCGTAAGGACGATACTTTACGCGCTGGGTGCCAACCTCGCCATCGCCGCGGCCAAGACCGGCGCGGCGATCTTCACCGGCTCGAGCGCGATGCTCGCCGAGGCGATCCACTCCTTCGCCGACTCGGGCAACCAGGGCCTGCTGCTTTGGGGCCTGAGGCAGGCGAAGCGCCCGCCGAGCCCCGACTACCCGCTCGGCTGGGGCAAGGCTGTGTACTTCTGGTCCTTCATCGTCGCCCTGGTGCTGTTCTCGCTGGGCGGACTCTTCTCGCTCTACGAGGGCTGGCACAAGCTGACCGCACCCGAGCCGATCCAGTACGCGTGGGTGGCGGTCGGCATCCTTGTGTTCGGCCTGGCGGCCGAGACGGTCTCGCTGCGCGCCTGCATCCACGAAGTGAACAAGGTACGCGGCGATCGCAACCTGTGGCGCTGGTTTCGCGAAAGTCGCCAGAGCGAGCTGGTGGTGATCCTGGGCGAGGACTTCGCCGCCCTGCTCGGCCTGGCTCTGGCCCTGGCCGCCGTGCTGCTCACGATCCTCACCGGCAACCCGATGTGGGACGCGCTCGGCTCGATGGCGATCGGCGTGGTGCTGATCGTCGTCGCGCTGGGGATCGGCAACGAGATCATGGCGCTGCTCATCGGCCAGAGCGCCGCGCCCGAGGCGGAGGCGCGGCTGCGCGAGTTCCTGCTGAAGCAGGAAGGCGTGGAGAAGATCTACCGCCTGATCACGCTGCAGCTCGGCATGACGTTCATGGTCGCCGTCAAGGTCAGGATGAGAGCGGCGAGCGTGGACGAGCTGATCGCTGCGATCAACCGCGCGGAGGCCGCGGTGCGCGCCGAGTTTCCCGAGATCCAGTGGCTCTTCTTCGAGCCCGACGTCAGCGACTAGAAGGCGCAGGCCCGCCTTACTTGGCCTTTTTCGCCGCCGGCTCCTTCTTTGCCGGCGCCTGCGCCACCCACTCCACCGCGAGCGCCTCGGTGTAGGTAACGACGATGCGGTCGCCCGCGCTCAAGGCCTGGAGATTCACTTCGTCGGCGACTTTGAGCGCCGTGGAGTTGCCCTGCGGTCCGCGAATCGCGACGTAGCGGTTGGTGAAATCGATCGCATCGATCACGCCAGAGACCTGCCGCGTGTTCACCATCATGCCGCCGGGCTTGGCGCCCTTGGCTGCGACCTTCACCTGCTGCGACGCTCCCGCCGAGGGCTTGCCGCCCTTGTGGATCTCGACCGCGACCGATTCGACATACTTCATCCGGTACTGCTGCCCGGGCTTCACCTGGTCGATGTTCTGCGACTCCGGCGGCAGGTTGATGGTGGCGACGCCTCCCTTCGGTCCGCGGAACGTGACGCTGCGAGCTTTCGGGTCGACCTTGGTGACCGTCACCACCGCCTCGGTCTCGGCCACCGCGATGGCGGCGTCCTTGACCTGAGCATTGACCGCGGGAACGGCCGCGAGGCCGCAAGCGATTGCCGTGATTACCGTGATTTTCATGCGCATCTCCTTGGAACCGTCATGTTGACCGATCGGGGGCGTATTCCTATTGGACCTTGGTCCCATTCGTTAGTATTGGTCCTGGAACTAACGCCCTCCAGGGAGAAACACATGGAACCCGCCGAAAACATGATGAAAGACCTGCGCGCCGTGCTCGCCGACGCCGAGGAGCTTCTGCGCGCCACGGCCGACGAGGCCGGTCCGAAAGTGCAGGAGGTGCGAGCGCGAGCCGAGGAGTCGCTGCGCGCCGCGCGCGAGCACCTCAAGAGCGCGGGCGGCGAGCTCGACAGCCAGGTGCGCGCCAACCCGTGGGCCGCGGTCGGCATCGCTGCCGGCGTCGGCCTGGTCGTCGGCATCCTGCTGAGCCGCAAATGAGCCCCGGCCTGCTGGAGTCCGCGCAAAACCTGCTCGCGGGGCTGCTCGACCTCGGCCGCACCCGCTTCGAGCTGTTCAGCACCGAGTTGCGCGAGGAGCTGACACGGCTCGCGGCCACGATCGTCGGCGGCCTCGCGGCGCTTGTGTTCGCCGCGATCGGCCTCGGATTCGGCGCGGTGGCGATCATCCTCAGCGTCAGCGAGCAGAACCGGCTGCCGGTGACGATCGGCGCCGCGGTGCTGTTCCTCCTCGCCGCCGCCGGCTTCGGCGTCTGGCTCTACCGGATCACCGTTCTCAAGCCGCGGCCGTTCGACGCCACCATCGCCGAGCTGCGGCGCGACCTGACCGCGATCAAGCCATGAGCCGCCGCTCGCAAAGCCTGGCCGAGCGCCGCCTGGAGCTCGTCGATCGCTCGGCAACGCAGCGCGCAGCGCTGGTCGCCGATGCGCAACCGCTGCTCGGCAAGGCGGCGGCCGCCGACCGCATCGTCGGCATGGTGCGGCGCTATCCGGTCGTGACCACGCTGGCGGTGGGCGCGGTCGCGCTCATCGGGCCGCGCCGGCTGTTCGACTTCGGCACGCGCGCGCTCACCCTCTACATGCTGCTCAGACGCTGAGGCCGCGATGCCCCACAAAGTGAAAGTGATCAGCGCCGGCGACTTCATCCGCGCGCAGCCCGAAGGCAAAATCAACTTTCCCGAGGCGGAAGGACTGCTCAAGCAGATCGCCGACGCGGCCGGCGGCCTGGAGGACTACCAGGTGATGGTCGACATCCGCAACGTCACCAGCCGCCTCACGCCCGCCGAGCTCTTTTCCCTGGCCCAGACCGTGGCGCAGCACCGCCGCAGCGCCGGGACCCGCACCGCGATCCTTTGTCCTTTCGAGCGCTTCGACAAGGCGCGCTTCTTCGCTCTTTGCGCCGAGAACCGCGGCGTGAAGATCCACGCGTTCACCGACTACGAAGCCGCGATGGAGTGGCTCCTCGCCGGCGAGGGCTGACTCACGGCTTCGGCTGCAGGTTCCTCGCCAGCAGATCGTTCACCCGCTGCGACACGCTCTGCGCCTCGAGCACGCCCATGTGCGTCTCGTTGTAGCCCTCGACGCGCACCGCGTTCTGCTGGGCCGCCTGCCTGAGCTGGCTCGACACGGTCACGACGCCGTCGTTCCCCTCGCCCATCGACACGCCGCTCTGCCGGAAGGAAAACAACAGGTAGTGCGGCACGCCGGTGTCGTTCGCGTACAGGGACTTCAGGTAGTCGCTGCCGGGCGCCATGTCCACCCAGACCCGCACGATCACCGGCGCGGTCTTGAGGCCCATCTCGGCGCCCTTGTGACCGTCCCAAGGCGTGGAGATGGAGATGAAGATCGGGATCGAGGCCGTGCCGCCGCCCGCACGGTAGCGCTGCAGGAAACCGCGCGACACCAGCCCGCCCATGCTGTGCGCGACCACCCCGAACTGGCTGAACCCGTACTGCAGCTGTACCTTGCGCATCGTCTGCGTCAGGTGGTCCGCGATCTGCGAGAGCGACGCGCCCGAGGGGTAGTAGTACACCCAGGGTTGAAAGCGCCGCCGGTCGAGGCGTTCGATCAGGGTCTTGAAGTTCTGCGGCGTGCCGTTGATGCCATGCACGAACAACACCGGGATCTTGGTGCTGTCGTAGGCGCCGAGGAAGTAGATGCCCGGGTGGCCCTCGAACAGGAAATCGAACGGCCGCCACAGGCCGCTCTGGGCGACCTTGTCGTCGAAGCGCGGGTCGGCGAGGCTGGCGATCTCGCCGACTGCGGTGACCTGGGTGAGCGAGAACTCGAGCTGCTCGCTGAACGAGCGGGCCTGCAGCGTCGCGATATCCATGACCTCGTTGACGCGCGAGCGACCGGCGGCGGGAATCACCAGCGCCATGTCCGGGCGGCGCTCGCCCGCCTTGCAGGTGAAGATTTTGTCCGCCTCGATCCGCAGGTAGGGCTCGCCCGGCTGGTGCTTGAGATCGCGGTTCAGGTCCTGGAACGCGATCACGCCGTAGGTGCCGGCGCCGGCGGCGAACTGCCACAGTCCGGGCTGCTCGAGGACGAAGTGGTCGGCGACCTGCCACGATTCGCGCTTCATGGGATCGGCGCCGGTTTGCCGCGCCAGCACCACGATCAGCGGCACCTCGTCCTTGCGCTCCGCGTCGACACGCCCGCCGATGATGCAGTTGGCGTCGAGCTTCTTCTGCTGCTCCTTGACGTCGAGCATGCCGCACGCGCCCAGCGCGGCGATTGCCGAGATGCAAACGAGGATTCTCATTGCTTGTGCCTCCGTTGCCGCGATTCTTTCACGTAACCGCATAGAATGCCTCGAGAGACTGCGCCCCTGGGAGCGTGAACCATGATTCAGTCGCCCCGTAGTTACCTGCTTGCCCTGCTCGCCGCGCTGCTTGCCGCGCCGGCGCTCGCGCAAGCCCCGCAGACCACGCTCGACAAGGTCCGCAAGACCGGCTCGATCACGCTCGGCTACATCGACGGCGCGGCGCCCTTCTCCTTCGTCGACAGCAACGGCGAGCCGGCGGGCTACTCGGTCGAGCTTTGCCGCACCGTCGCCGACGGCGTCGCGGCGCAGCTCAAGCGCCAATCTCTCAAGGTGCGCTGGGTCAAGCTCACCATCCAGAACCGCATCGACGCGGTGCGCAAGGGCCAGGTCGATCTGGAATGCAGCACCACCACCTGGACGCTGTCGCGCCAGCAGCTGGTCGACTTCAGCCTGGTGACCTTCGTCGACGGCGGCAGCCTGCTGGTGAAAGCAACCTCCGAGGTCGGTCGCGTGGCCGATTTCGACGGCAAGCGCATCGCCGTGATCGGCGGCACCACCACCGAGAAGTCTCTGCGCGGCGTGCTGGCGCGCAACACGGCCAAGACCGAGGTGGTGCTGGTGAAGACGCGCGAGGAAGGCCTCGCCCTGCTCAGCGAAGGCCAGGTCGAGGCGCTCGCCTCCGACCGCACCGCGTTGATCGGCGTGGTGGTCATGAGCGGCGCGACGCGCGGCGCCTACAAGTTGCTCGACCAGGACTTCTCGATCGAGCAGTACGCGCTGATGATGAAGCGCGGCGACCACGATTTCCGCCTCGCGGTAAACCGCGTGCTGGCGCGCATCTACCGCAGCGGCGAGATCGAGAAGATCTACGACCGCTGGCTCGGCCCGCTCGGCCCGCCGAGCGTGCTGCTCTCCGCCACCTACTTCATCCAGAACCTCGCCGAGTAGCGATGCGCTGCGCGCTCCTCGCTGCCTTGCTCTGCGCGGCGTCATGCGCGTCGGCGCAAACCTGCCTGGTGTGCGGCGAGATCCGCTCGATCCGCGAGTTGAGCGCGGGCACGAAGCAGCCGCCGCAGAGCACGGCGAGCGCCTCCGGTACCCAGTCGGACCTGTACAACGGCCCGGTGGTCGGTACCGTGGCGCAGTTTCGTTTCGACCGTGGCCGCGCCGAGGGCTGGAACTTCGGCGCCGCCGGCACGCCCGAGATGCAGGCACGCCTCGGCGCCACCACTTACGAGGTGACTGTGGCGATGGACGGCGGCGATCGCCGCACGCTCCAGCGCCGCGACGGCAACCGCTTCCATGTCGGACAGCGCGTCGCGGTGCGCCAGGGCGAGCTCGAGCCGATGTAGGGAGGCAGGACCCGGCCGCGCCCTGGCAAGCGATATCATCGACCTGGAGGAGAAGTCCATGGCCGAAGCAACGACGATGGGTTACCTGGCGACGCACGCCGACGCGCTGCGCGAGCACGCGGCCGCGCTCTGGGCAGCCGCGCCCGGCCTGCCCGCCGAGCTGTCGCGCGTGGTCCAGAACATCGTGCAGGAAGCCATGGCGCGGGGGCCGGGCACGATCGTCGGCCTGATCGCCGCCTTCATGCTGCTCGGCTTTGCTGTCGAGGGCGGCTACCGCAAGCTGGTCCGCCCGACGGCCGACACCCGGCCGGGCGCGATCGGCCTGCGCTTTGTCCGCGAGATCGGCGCGATCGCGACCTTCACCCTCGGCAGCGCGGCGGTGTTCCTCGCTTTCGACTGGCCGCAGCAGATCCGCTCCGCCGTCCTTTCAGTGCTGACGGCGTTCATCATCATCCGCCTGGTGCTCGTCTGCGGCCGGACGCTGCTGTCTCCCGCCGACGCCGGCATGCGCATCGCCCCGGCGAGCGATGCGCAGGCGCGCTTCTGGCTCCGGCGGCTGATGCTGTTCACGGCCTGGCTCGCGATCGGCTGGGTCATCGTCGGGCACCTCGCCGCCAACGGCATGCTGCCGGCGGCGCGGCAACTCGTCGCCTACCTGCTCGGACTCGGCCTGCTCGCGATCGCGCTCGAGTCGTTCTGGCGCCACTCGCGCCTGATGGCCCTGTCCTTCGTCGCCATCTGGGCGCTGTGGGTGGCGCAAGCGTGGGG
>DATNCP010000122.1:0-2253 GCA_035607175.1 Burkholderiales bacterium | reverse complement strand
AACGGCAGCTTCGCCAACGTCAAGCCGGCGGAGCGCGGCCGCAAGGACGTGTATCGCCTGACGCCGAAGGGCACCGTGACCATCAAGATGCAGTTCCGCGACTGGGGCGGCATGTTCATGGAGCACTGCCACAACACCACCCACGAGGACAACGCGATGCTCCTGCGGTGGGAGATCAACAAGAACGGCGACCCGTACCTGAGCCCGCTGCCGACGCCGATCCCGACGCCGCAGGGCGTCAGGTTCCAGGCAGTCTCCGAGGTGTTGCCAAGCGCGTTGTAGCGCAGCCCTTCAGGGCTGCCCGTTTGAGAACGGAGCGCAGCCCTGCAGGGCTGCCCGCCGGGGGCGCGGTAATTTTGACGCGCACCCGGCGCGGTGATGAGGAGACACGGGATGCGATGGAAGATCGGCCGGATCGTGCCGGCCGCTGCGTTGTGGCTCTCGGCGCTGGCGTTCGCCCTGAGCGGCGCGGTCGACACCGCCGCACAGGCGCGCCGCGGCGCCGAGTATTTCAGCAACACGATCCTGACGACGCAGGACGGCGAACAGGTCCGTTTCTACGACGACCTGCTGAAGGGGAAGATCGTCGCGATCAACCTCATTTACACGACGTGCCAGTACGCGTGCCCGCTCGAGACCGCGCGCATGTCGCAGGTGCAGCGCAAGCTCGGCGACCGCATGGGACGCGAGGTGTTCTTCTACTCGATCACCATCGACCCTGAGCACGACACGCCGGCGGTCTTGAAGGAGTACGCGCAGAAGTTCAACGCCGGCCCCGGCTGGAAGTTCCTGACCGGCAAGAAAGCGGATATCGATCTGCTCAGCAAGAAGCTGGGGATCTACTCGGCGCCCGATCCGGGCAACGCCGACGGACACATGCCGTACCTGCTGGTGGGCAACGAAGTAACTGGCCAGTGGATGCGCAACTCCGCGGTCGACAACGCCAGCTTCCTGGCGCGGACGATCGCCGACTGGTTGAACAGCTGGCAGACGCCGACCCCGGAGCCGCTCAAGTCGTTCGCCGAGGTGCCGGCGCGCCTCACGCTCGATCGCGGGCAGTACACCTTCACCAACCATTGCGCCGCGTGCCACACGATTGGCGGCGGCGACCAGTTCGGCCCCGATCTGAAGGACGTCACCTCGCGGCGCGATCACGACTGGCTCGCGCGCTTCATCGTCTCGCCGCAGAAGGTGCGTGAGTCCGGCGATCCGATCGCCCTGGCGCTGCGCGCGAAGTACAAGAGCGTCATCATGCCCAACCTCGACCTGATGGGCGACGACGCGAAGGTGCTGATCGAATACATCGAGCGCGAGAGCGGGAAGACGGGCGCGACCGCAGGAACCACCGGTGCAGCCTGCCCTGAGCGAGCCTCCGATTGCGGCGAGGCGAGTCGAAGGGCGCCGGCTGCGAAATCGACGGCTTTCAGCGTGAAGCCGGTGCTCGATCCGTATCTGCGGATGCAGACGGCGCTCAACGTCGACAACCTCGCGGATGCGAAGAGCGCGGCGCGCGATGTCGCCGGCGCGGCGGCGAAGCTCGGCGCGGCAGCGGCGTCAATCCAGTCGGCGGCGTCGTCGGTGGAACAGGCAGCCGACCTGAAAGCCGTCCGCACCGCGTTCGGCGTCATCGGCGATGCGGTGATGAAGCAGGCGAAAGCGTCGCGCGAGGCGCTCGGCGATGTGAAAGTGGCGTACTGCCCGATGGTCCAGAAGCACTGGCTGCAGAAGGGCGAGAAGATCCGCAACCCGTTCTACGGCCAGTCGATGTCCGAGTGCGGCCGCTTGAGCGAACTGCCCTGACACAGGGGCTGGGGGCTCGGGGCTAGGGGCTGGGTGCTGGGACTGGGGAGCAGTTCCAGGGGAAGACCCGCTCTCGTGCCCGAGCCCTTTCTTTCGCGGGCGCCGCGTAAGCGGCGCCGCAGCCAGCCCCCAGCCCCCAGTCCCTAGCCCCTGGTTCTATACTCACCCCTTCAGGTGAGGACTATGACCAGACCAGCGCTCGCCGTTGCCATCGCCCTCGTCATCGCGATCGCGCCACGCTTTGCCGCGCAGCAGCCCGCCCCGCCAGCGAGCGCCGCGAAAGCTTTGCCGTCGTTCGCCGAGCCGGGCATCTCTCCCGACGGCTCGACCATCGCCTTCGTGAGCGGCGGCGACATCTGGGAAGTGCCGGCGCGCGGCGGCGACGCCCGCCTGCTGGTGTCGCACGCGGCCACCGAGTCGCGGCCGCTGTTTTCGCCCGACGGCCGGCGCCTG
>DATNCP010000113.1:0-4722 GCA_035607175.1 Burkholderiales bacterium | reverse complement strand
ATGCCGACGTCGGCGCCGACCGCGACGAACAATCCGCCGCAGCCGAGCCAGTGCTTCGCATCGGCTTCGTTGGGGGTGAGGATGCCGGGCGCTTTGCCCGCCTTGCGGATGCGCCGGATCGCTTCGTCGATCATCGGCTTGACCTTCGGATTGGCGATCTCGCCGGTGTAGCCGAGCGAAGCGTGCAGGTCGGCCGGGCCGATGAAGACGCCGTCGACGCCGTCGAGCGCGCAGATGGCCTCGATGTTGTCGAGCGCCGCCTGCGTCTCGACCTGCACCAGCACGCAGATCTCTTCATGCGCGCGCTTGGCGTAATCCTTGACGCGGCCGAACCGGGTCGCGCGCGTAGTGCCGGCGACGCCGCGCGCCCCGGCGGGCGGGTAGCGGGTGTAGGAGACCGCGGCGCGCGCTTCCTCCGCCGTCGACACGTACGGAATGAGCAGCGATTGCGCGCCGACATCGAGCACGCGCTTGATATTCACCATGTCGTTCCACGGCACCCGCACCACGGGGTGCGCGGGGTAGGGCGCCGCCGCCTGGAGCTGGGTGAGCAGGCTCTCGAGGTCGTTCGGCGAATGCTCGCAGTCGAGCAGGATCCAGTCGAAGCCCGCGCCGGCGATCACCTCGACGCTGTAATTGGACGAGAGGCTCGACCAGAGTCCGATCTGGGCCTTGCCGGCCTTGAGCGCGCGCTTGAACGGGTTCTGCGGCAGGTCCATCGGCTCAGTCGAACTTGACGCCGGACTCGCGCACCACCTTCGCCCACTTCGCCTGCTCGGTGGCCAGCCAGTTGCCGAAGGTCTCGGGCGTGCCCGCGCGCACCTCGGTTCCGAGCTTGGCGAGGCGCTCCTTCATGTCCGCGGTATTGAGCGCGCGCACCAGCTCGCCATTCAGCTTGGCGACGACGTCCTTCGGGATGCCGGCGGGGCCGACGATGCCCTGGAAGGACCCGGTCTCGAAGCCGGGCAGCCCCTGCTCGGCGACGGTCGGCGTGTCCGGCGCCGCGGCGAGGCGCTGCGGGCTGGAGATGGCCAAGGCGCGCAGCCGGCCGCTCGTCACCGATGGCCAGGTCGCGAGCATGCCGTTGAAGAGCACTTCGGCCTGTGCGGCGACGACTCCAGCGACCGCGTCCGAGCCGCCCTTGTAGGGGATATAGGTCCACTGCACGCCGGTGCGCTGCGCGAACTCGATGCCGGCGAGCTGCGGCGCGCCGCCGATGCCGGAGACCGCGAAGTTCAGCTTGCCGGGATTCGCCTTCGCCAGCGCGATCAGCTCCTTCACGTTCGTCACCTTCACCGACGGATGCACCGCCAGCACGTGCGGCGAGTAGGCGACCATGATGACGGGCGAGAAATCCTTCGACGGATTGAAGGGCAGGTGCGGGTAGACGCTGGCGCTGATCACCAGCCCGCCGACATCGGTAAGGAGCAGCGTGTAGCCGTCGGGCGCGCTCTTGGCGACGAAGTCGGCGCCGACGTTGCCGTTGGCGCCGGTCTTGTTCTCCACCACCACCGGCTGGTTCCAGGTTTCGGTGAGCTTCGGCCCGATCTGGCGCGCCAGGATGTCGGAGGTGCCCCCGGCCGCGTAGGGCACGATGAGGCGGATCGGTTTCGCGGGATAGCCCTGCGCGAAGGCGGGAAGGGCGATGGCGGCAAGCAGGGTCAGGAAGATTTTCATCAGTGGATCTCCGGCTCGGGAATGGGCGCTGTGCCTTCGAGGAAATCGAAATCGCAGCCTTCATCGGCTTGCTTCACGTGCTGCGCGAAGATCGCGCCGTAGCCGCGGTCGTATTTCCGTGGCCCGGGCTTCCAGGCGCTCTTGCGCTTCTGCATCTCGTCGGCGGAGATCTTGAGATTCAGGACCCGCTTGTCGACGTCGAGCTCGATCAAATCTCCGCTTCGCACCAGCGCGAGCGGGCCGCCGACGGCCGACTCCGGCGCGACATGCAGCACGCAGCAGCCGTAGCTGGTGCCGCTCATGCGCGAATCCGAGACGCGCACCATGTCGCGCACGCCCTGCTTCAGGAGCTTCTTGGGCACGGGGAGCATGCCCCATTCCGGCATTCCCGGCCCGCCGAGAGGGCCCGCGCTCCTCAGCACCAGCACGGAATCGGCGTCGCAGTCGAGGTCGTCGCGGTCGATCCTCGCCGCCATGTCGTTGTAGTCGTCGAACACGACCGCCTTGCCGGTGTGCTTCGCGATCTTGGTCGCCGACGCCTTGATGACCGCCCCGTTCGGGGCGAGGTTGCCACGCAGGACCACGAGCCCGCCGAACTCCTTGAGGGGATTTTTCCTGCTGCGGATCACGTCCTCGTTGTGGATCCGCGCCCCGTCGAGATTCTCGCCGAGAGTCTTGCCGTTGACCGTCCTGCAGCTCAACACCAGCAGATCCTTGAGCTGCGCAAGCAGAGCCCGCAGACCGCCGGCGTAGTAGAAGTCCTCCATCAGGTACCTGTCGCCCGAGGGCCGCACGTTGGCGAGCAGCGGCACTTTTGCGGAGAAGTCGTTGAAGCGATCGAGCGGCAGCTTGATGCCGGCACGGCCGGCCATCGCCACCAGGTGGATCAGGGCGTTGGTCGAGCCACCCATCGCCAGCAGCGTCACGATCGCGTTGTCGAACGACTCCCTGGTCAGGAAATCGCGCGGCTTGAGGTCCTCCCACACCATGTCGACGATCCGCTTGCCGGTGAGCGTCGCCATCTTGGCGTGGTTCGAATCCGGCGCCGGGATCGACGCCGCGCCGGGCAGCGAGAAGCCCAGGCTCTCGGCGAGCGACATCATGGTCGCCGCGGTGCCCATGGTCATGCAGGTGCCCGGCGAGCGGGCGATGCTGTCCTCGATCTCCTGCCAGTCCTTCTCCGTGATCGTGCCGGCGCGCAGCTCGGCCCAGTATTTCCAGCTGTCCGAGCCCGAGCCGAGGGTGGTGTCGCGCCAGTGGCCGGAGAGCATCGGCCCGGCCGGCAGGTAGATCGACGGCAGGTTCATGCTGATCGCGCCCATGACGAGCGCCGGCGTGGTCTTGTCACAGCCGCCCATCAGCACCGCGCCGTCGGCGGGATACGAGCGCAGCAGCTCCTCGGTCTCCATCGCCAGGAAGTTGCGGTACAGCATGGTGGTCGGCTTCTGCATCGGCTCGGCGAGAGACATCGCCGGCATTTCCACCGGGAAGCCGCCGGCCTGCCAGACGCCGCGCTTCACTTCCTCGACGCGCTGCTTGAAATGCGTGTGGCAGGTATTGATGTCCGACCAGGTGTTGATGATCGCGATCACCGGCTTGCCGGCGTAGTCGCTGCGGTCGTAGCCCATCTGCGCGGTGCGCGAGCGGTGGCCGAAGGCGCGCAAATCCTGCACGCCATACCAGCGGTGCGAGCGCAGCTCCTCGGGGCGCTTCTTCTTCTGCGGCATGGGGGAAACCAATTCTATAATGCCGCCTCTCGTCTGGAGACAAGCCAATGAAACGCCTCTTTGTCGCCTGCTTCGCGGCGACGCTCTCGCTCGGCGCGTACGCGCAACCCTGGCCCGCCAAGCCGATCCGGATCGTCATTCCCTTCGTCGCCGGCGGCTCCTCCGACATCGTCGGCCGCGCCATCGGCTCGAAGTACCAGGAGCTCCTGGGCCAGCCCGCGGTGGTGGAAAACCGCCCGGGCGCGAACGGCGCCATCGCCGCGGAGTTCGTCGCCAAGTCCGATCCGGACGGCTACACGGTCCTGGTGGGCTCGATCGGCGTGTTCTCGATCAACGCGGCACTGTTCAAGGACCTGCGCTACAACCCGGTACGGGACTTCGCGCCGATCACGCTGGCGGTGACCACGCCGAACGTGCTCATCACCAAGCCCGAGCTGAAGGCCAATTCGCTGAAGGAACTGGTGGCGTTCGCGAAGCAGAACCCGGGCAAGCTTTCCTACTGCTCGAGCGGCACCGGCTCCTCCGACCATCTCACCGCGGAGCTGCTGAAGCAGATGTCCGGCACGGACTCGGTGCACGTCCCCTACAAGGGCGGAGCCGCCTGCCAGACCGACATCATGGGCAACCAGGTCGATTTTTCGTTCCAGAACCTCGGCGCGGTCACCAACTACATCAAGGGCGGCCGGATGAAGGCGCTCGCGGTCACCGCCGGCAAGCGCCACCCGCAGCTGCCCGACGTGCCCTCCGCGGGCGAGGCGGGCTTCCCCGAGCTCGTCGTGACCTCCTGGCAAGCCGCCGCGGCGCCGGCGAAGACGCCGCGCGAGATCGTCGCGAAGCTCAACGAGGCGACGGTCAAGGCGCTGCGCTCGCCGGACGTGAGCGAGCGGATGAAGCAGATCGGTTTCGACGTGGTCGCCGGCACGCCGGAGGAATTCGGCCGCTTCATGCAGCAGGAGGTCGATCGCTGGACCCGGGTCGTGCAGCGCGGCGGGATCAAGGCCGAATGAAAGACAGCGTCTTTCGTCACCAGCCGCTGACGCGCGCGATCGAGGCGATCGTGCTCGCCGGCGGCAGCGATGCGCGCGAGGCGAAGCTGGTCGCCGAGAACCTGGTGCTCGCCAACCTGCTCGGCCACGATTCGCACGGCATCGGCATGATCCCGCGCTATATCGCGGCGCTGCTCGAGGGCGGGCTTGCCGCCAACGCGCATCCGCGCGTCAACCTCGACGCCGGCGCGCTGCTCGCGCTCGACGGCTGCAAGGGTTACGGCCAGGTGATCGGCTACGAGGCGATGCAGATGGCGATCGAGCGCGCCGCC
>DATNCP010000106.1:0-15787 GCA_035607175.1 Burkholderiales bacterium | reverse complement strand
CACCGCGGCGTTGATGCGCGTGATCCAGAGCGCGCGGAAGGTGCGCTTCTTCTGGCGACGATCCCGGTAGGCGTACTGGCCCGCCTTCATCACCGCCTGCTTGGCGATGCGGTAGACGTTCTTTCTGCGGCCGCGGAACCCTTTCGCCTGCTTCAGGACCTTCTTGTGGCGGGCGCGCGCCGTTACTCCACGCTTGACTCTTGGCATGGCGCGCTCCTCAGCTCGAGTACGGCAGCATGTTGCGGATCGCTGCCGTGTTGGTGTGGTCGACCGCGCTGCGGCGGCGCATGTTGCGCTTCCGCTTGGTGCTCTTCTTGGTCAGGATGTGGCGCTTGTAGGCGCCACCGCGCTTGATGCTGCCGCTACCGCGGACGCGAAAGCGCTTTGCGGCGCCCCGCTTGCTCTTCATCTTGGGCATGTGCCCTCCTTCGTCTTCTCGTATGACGCCGGGCGGTTCGCTGCGCGAACGCTTTCATGCCGCGGCCATCACTTATTAAGCGGCAGCCGGCTTCGCTGCCGCGACCTTCTTCGGTTTTTCCGCCTTCTCCGGCTTCGCCTCCGCCTTCGGCTTCGTCGGCGGCGGCACGCCCTTCTTCTTCGGCGCAATCACCATCACCATCTGCCGGCCTTCCAGCCGGGGAAACTGCTCGACCAGCCCCACCGCATCGAGATCTTTCTGCACGCGCTGCAGGAGCCGCTCGCCGAATTCCTTGTGCGCCATCTCCCGGCCGCGGAAGCGCAGCGTCACCTTCGCCTTGTCGCCTTCGTCGAGGAACTGGATCAGCTTGCCGAGCTTGATCTTGTAGTCGCCTTCGTCGGTCCCCGGCCGGAACTTGATTTCCTTGACCTGGATCTGCTTCTGCTTGAGCTTGGCCTCGTGCGCCTTCTTCTGCTCGCGGTAACGGAACTTGCCGTAGTCCATCAGCTTGCAGACCGGCGGCACCGCGAGCGGCGCGATCTCCACCAGGTCCACGTTCGCTTCCTCGGCGAGGCGCAGCGCCTCCACGACTGTCTTGATGCCGAGCTGATCACC
The DNA here is from genome assembly GCA_035607175.1 of Burkholderiales bacterium. Taxonomy (GTDB): domain Bacteria; phylum Pseudomonadota; class Gammaproteobacteria; order Burkholderiales; family SG8-39; genus SCGC-AG-212-J23. The sequence goes on along the minus strand of DATNCP010000106.1, from coordinate 14,754 downwards.
GTTTTCCGCTACCAGACGCACCTCCGGGGCGGTGATTTCCCGGTTGATGCGTTGCGATCTTTCGAGTGCGATGTGTGAAAAGCTCCTCTAAACGTCGAAAAAATTAGCCGTGCACTTTCGCGTTCGCCTCGGCCCCCATTTCGGACCCCAGGCGGGCGGTGAAGGCATCGAGACCCATGGCCCCGAGATCTTCGCCGCTGCGCGTGCGCACGGCCACCGTGTTCGCCTGCATCTCTTTGTCCCCCACCACAAGTTGGTAGGGGAGCTTCTGCAGGCTATGTTCGCGAATCTTATAGGAAATCTTCTCGTTTCGCAAATCGCAAAACGCTCTAAATCCCTGTTCTGAAAGCCTTTCCTTCACTTGTTGCGCGTACGCTGCAGCGCGCTCGGTGATGTTCAGCACCACCACCTGCTGCGGCGCGAGCCAGAGCGGGAACGCGCCCGCGAAGTGCTCGATCAGGATGCCGATGAAGCGCTCCATCGAGCCGACGATCGCACGGTGGAGCATCACGGGCGTATGGCGCGCGTTGTCCTCGCCGACGAACTCCGCGCCGAGGCGGCCAGGCATGCTGAAATCGACCTGCATCGTGCCGCACTGCCAGACGCGGCCGATGCCGTCCTTGAGCGAGTACTCGATCTTCGGCCCGTAGAACGCGCCCTCACCGGGAGAAATCGCGAAATCCAGCCCGCTTTTTTCCAGCGAGGTCTTGAGTGCGGCTTCCGCCTTGTCCCACGCCTCATCCGAGCCGATGCGGTTCTTCGGCCGCGTCGCCACCTTGTAGATGATTTCGGTGAAGCCGAAATCGCGGTACACCTTCTGCAGGAGCTGCGTGAACGCCTCGCACTCGGGCAGGATCTGCTCCTCGGTGCAGAAAATGTGCCCGTCGTCCTGGACGAAGCCGCGCACGCGCATCAGGCCGTGCAGCGCGCCGGAAGGCTCGTTGCGATGGCAGGAGCCGAATTCGCCGTAGCGCAGCGGCAGGTCGCGATAGCTGCGCACGCCCTTGTTGTAGATCAGGATGTGGCCGGGGCAGTTCATCGGCTTCACCGCGTAGTCGCGGTTCTCCGACGAGGTGGTGAACATGTTGTCCTTGAAGTTCTGCCAGTGGCCGGTCTTCTCCCACAGGCTCTTGTCGAGGATCTGCGGGCCGCGCACTTCCTGGTAGCCGTTGTCGCGATAGACGCGGCGCATGTACTGCTCGACCTGCTGCCAGATCGTCCAGCCCTTGGGATGCCAGAAGACGAGGCCGGGCGCCTCCTGCTGCATGTGGAAAAGATCGAGCTGCGTGCCGAGCGTGCGGTGGTCGCGCTTCTCGGCCTCCTCGAGCATCTTCAGGTAGGCGTCCTGCTCTTCCTTCGTCGCCCAGGCGGTGCCGTAGATGCGTTGCAGCATCTCGTTCTTCGAATCGCCGCGCCAATAGGCGCCCGCGACGCGCATCAGCTTGAATACCTTGAGCTTGCCGGTCGACGGGACATGCGGCCCGCGGCAGAGATCGATCCAGTTGCCTTGCCCGTAGAGCGAGATCGGCTCGCTGGCCGGGATCGCGGCGATGATCTCCGCCTTGTATTTCTCGCCGATCGACTGAAAAAACTTCACCGCTTCGTCGCGCGCCATCACCTTTCGCTGCACTGGCAGATCCTGCTTCACGATCTCGGCCATCTTCTTCTCGATGGCGGCCAGGTCCTCGGGCGTGAAGGGCCTCTTGTACGAGAAGTCATAGTAGAAGCCGTTCTCGATCACCGGGCCGATCGTCACTTGCGCGCCTGGGAAAAGCTCCTGCACCGCCTGCGCCATCAGGTGCGAGGTGGAGTGGCGCAGGATGTCGAGCCCTTCGGGACTCTTGGGCGTGACGATCGAGAGGTCGGCGTCGCTCTCGATGCGGTGCGAGAGATCGACCAGCTTGCCGTCCACCTTAGCCGCCAGCGCGGCGCGCGCGAGTCCGGCGCCGATGGCGCCGGCGACTTCGGCAGCGGTTACGGGCCCGGGAAAGGATTTCTGCGAGCCGTCGGGGAGACGGATGTTAGGCATCGAACACGAGAGGCTTCATAGTAGCATGGCGAAAAAACCTCTTCTGCACCGATGAATATTCCTCTGACCCTCGCGCTGAATCCCTACGACCACGTGCGCGACGTCCTCAACGGCGAGGTGCGCGCCGCTGGCATCGACCTCGTGCCCCTCGAGCTGCCGATCGAGGAAATCTTCTACCGCTTCACCAAATTCCGCGAGTGGCAGGCCTCCGAGATGTCGTTCGGCAAGGTGATCTCCCTGATGTCCGAGGACAAGCCCGAGATCATCTGTGTCCCGGTGTTCCTGTCACGCGTGTTCCGCCATTCCGCCATCTACCTGCCCGAGAATTCCGCCGTCAAGAAGCCGAAGGACCTGGAGGGGAAGCGGGTCGGAATTCCCGAATGGGCGCAGACCGCGGGCATCTACGTCCGCGGCATGCTCGCCCACGAGTACGGCATCGATCTCGCGAAGGTTCAGTGGTTCCAGGCCGGCGTGCGCGAGCCGGGAAGGGTCGAGAAGGTGCAGTTGCAGCTGCCCAAAGGCGTCTCGATCAAGGCCATGCCGGATCGCTCGCTCGTCGACATGCTCGCCAAAGGCGACCTCGACGCGGTGATGTCGGCGCGCGAGGTCCCGGGAGCGCGGCTGTTCAAGGACTACCGCGCCGCCGAGGCCGAGTACTGGAAGAAGACGCGCATCTTTCCGATCATGCATGTGCTCGCCTTGCGCCGCGACGTCTACGAGCGCAATCGCTGGCTGGCGATGAATCTCTTCCAGGCGTTCCTCGAAGCGAAGCGCCGCAGCATGGCGCGCGTCAGCGAATTCGGTCTTTCGCACCTGCCGCTGCCCTGGGTACCCGACCACGTGCGCCAGTGGCGGGAGATCGCGGGAGAGGATTTCTGGCCCTACGGCGTCGAGCCGAACCGGCCGACGCTGGACGCGTTCCTGCAATACGGCTACGAGCAGGGCGTCTGCAGGAAGCGCCTCAAGGTCGAAGATCTGTTCGCTCCGGAGACCCTCCAGAGCTTCAAGATCTAGTCGACTTTCAGCCCGATGTCTTTCACGAGCTTCGCGAACTTGGCGTAGTCGCGCTTGATCAGCGCGTCGAACTCGCCGGGACTTGCGACATAGGGATCGAGGCCCCCGGCGGCGTTGAGCTTCTTCTTCACGTCCGGCGACTCGAGCACGCGGGTCAGCTCGGAACGCAGCTTCGCCAGCGTCGCATCCGGGATTCCAGCCGGGCCGAAGAGCCCGAGCCAGATCGAGTTCTCGAAGCCGGGGTAGAACTCGCCGATCGTCGGCAGCTCGGGATATTGCGCCGAGCGATGCGCGCCCGACACCGCGAGCGGGCGCAGCCGTCCCGCCTTGATCTGCGGCGCGTTGGAGCTCCCCGACCACACTGCCGCCGTTTCGCCCGCGACCGTGGCCGCCGCGGCGGGCGAGCCGCCCTTGTAGGGAACGTGCAGCAGGTTGATGCCCGCGCGCAGCTTCAGCATCTCCATGGTGAGATGGTGCTGGCTGCCGTTGCCGCCCGAGGCGTAAGCGAGCGGCGGGTTCGCCTTTTTCGCGTACTCGATGAACTCCGGGAAGGTCTTGACGGGCAGCGAAGGATTCACGGTCAGCACGAACTGGTTCACCGCCACCGGCGTGACCGGCGTCAGGTCGCGCAGCGTGTCGATCGGCATCTTGTACAGGTGCGGGTTGATCGTGATCTGGCTGTCGGCGAGCAATCCCAGCGTGTGGCCGTCGGGCGCCGCCCGGGCCACGAGCTCGTTGGCGATGTTGCCGTTCGCGCCGACCCGGTTCTCGACCACCACGCCCTGGCCGATGTTCTCCGACAGCTTCTGGGCAATGACCCGGGCCGCGATGTCGGGCGCCCCGCCCGGCGGGATCGGCACGATGATGGTGATCGGCCGCGACGGGAACTGCGCGAGCGCGGTGCCGGCGAAACACAGAATCGTGAAGAGAAGCGCGCGCATGCCGGTCACTCCGCCTTGATGCCGCGTTCCCTGATGACGCGCGCCCATTTCTTCTGCTCGTTTTCGAGGTACGCGGCGGCCTCCTCGGGCGTGCTTGCGATCACCGTCAGCCCCCGCTCCTCGTAGAACTTCACCTGCTCGGGGGTGGTGAGCACCTTGCGGATGTGCGAGTTCAGCGTGTCGACGATCGGCCGTGCCGTGCCCTTGGGCGCCGCGACCACGAACCAGGTGTCGAACTCGTAGCCGCGCAGTGGTCCCTCCGGGGCCGCCTCGGCGACGGTCGGCAACTCGGGCATGGCGGAATTGCGCTTCGCGCTCGTGACGGCGAGCGCCCGCATCCGGCCGGACTTCACATGGCCGATCTGCTGCGAGACATTGCCGAAGGTGACCCCGACGTCGCCCGCGATCAGGGCCGTGTCGGCAGGCCCGCCGCCCTTGAACTGCACGGCGACGATATCGACGTCGGCGAGCAGGTTGAAGAGCTCGCCGGCGATATGCGGGTTGGTTCCTACACCGGCGGCGGAGTAATAGAGTTGGCGCGGCTTCGCCTTGGCCAAAGCGATCAGCTCCTTGATCGAGCGCACCGGAAGCGACGGATGCACGGTCACGAACGAGGGCGCCGACGCGACCATGGAGATCGAAACGAAGTCGCGCAGCGGGTCATAGGGCGCGCGCGGCATCAGAAACTGGTTGGAGACGAAGGGAATGGTGTTGATGAGCAGCGTGTAGCCGTCAGGCGGCGAGTTCATGACAAGCTCGGTGCCGATGACCCCGGATGCGCCCGACCGGTTTTCCACCACCACCTGCTGGCCGATCGATTCGGAGACCTTGGCCGCGAGCAGCCGCCCGACCACGTCCACGCTCCCGCCGGGCGGGAAAGGCGAGACCAGACGGATCGCCTTCGACGGATATTGCGCGAAGGCGCTGGTCGCGGAGAGGAGAAAGGTGAGGAAGAGGATTCGGATCATGGCAGCTTGGTAGGCGCGATTGGACTCGAACCAACGACCCCCACCATGTCAAGGTGGTGCTCTAACCAGCTGAGCTACGCGCCTACGGGTATGAAAGGAATTTTATACTAGCCGCATGGAGCTCATTCTCTGGCGGCATGCGGATGCCGAAGATGGCGCGCCCGATCTCGAGCGGCGCCTGACGAAGAAAGGCCGCAAGCAGGCGGCGCGCGTCGCCGAATGGCTGCTCGAGCACCTGTCGGGGGATTTCACGCTCCTCGCCAGTCCCGCCGCCCGTGCCCTGGAAACCGCGGAGGCCCTGGGCGTGAAGGTCCAGACCGTGGATCAGCTCGCGCCGGGCGCGTCGGTGAAGAAGATCCTGCAGGCGGCAGGCTGGCCGGATGGCGAGGGCACGGTGATCGTCGTCGGACACCAGCCCGATCTCGGCGCCGCCGCCGCCCATCTCTGCGGGGTCAACGCCGCCTGGAGCCTCAAGAAAGGCGGCTTGTGGTGGTTCGAGTACTCGCACCCGGTCGAGGTGCGCGCGGTGATCTCACCGGATCTGCTTTAGTACCGAGACTTTCTTGTCCGACAGACCGCTGACCTCGAGCTTCATCCCGACCTTCTTCCACTGATCGGCCTCGGCGTCGAGCGCCGCAGCCGAGAGCGCGTTGTCGTCGAGCCAGGACTGCGGCAGGTCGATGGCGAAGCCAGCATCGTCCGCAGCGACGCGCAGGAACGGCAGCTTCGCATCGGTGCGGCTGCGAAGAATGAGCGAGGCGACGCGCAGGGCGAAGACCAGCCTCCAGTCGTCGCCGTCGAAGCCTTCGTCCTGGATCTTGGCGAGCTTGCCGCGGTGCGCGAGCACGAGACGAGCGAGCCTGGCTTGTTCCATCCGCGAGAAGCCCGGCATGTCGGCGTTGGACAGCACGTAGGCCGAGTGCTTGTGGTACTGGGCGTGCGCGATCGACAGCCCGGCCTCGGCGAGCCGCGCCGCCCACTCGAGCAGCACGCGGTCGGCGTCGTCGTCGCGGTCGCCGCCCGGCGCCAGGGCATCGTAGATCTTCAACGCCAGCGCGCGCACGCGGTCAGCCTGCGCGGTGTCGACGTGATAGCGCCGCATGAACTGAGCAACCGTCGCCTCGCGCATGTCGCGATGCTGGAATCGCCCGAGCAGGTCGTAGAGCACGCCGTGACGCAGCGCCCCGTCCGACACCTTCATCGTCTCGATGCCGAGCTCGTCGAGCGCCGCCGACAGGATGGCGAGCCCGCCGGGGAGCACCGGCGCGCGGTTGGGGCGCAGGCCCGCGATCCGGTCCGGGTCCGCCTCCTCGTTCTTGATCAGCAGGCTGCGCAGCTTCTCCAGCCCTTCGCGGGTAATGCCCTCGGCGGCGAACTCGTTTTCCCGCAGGATGTTCTCGATCGAGCGCGCCGTGCCCGACGATCCCACCGCCTCGTCCCAGCCGGTGGCGCGGTAGTCGCGAACCATGCTCGCCAGCTCCTGGCGCGCCGCGAGCTCGGCCGCCTTCATGCGTCCCTTGTCGATCTTGCCGTCGGGAAAATACTTGAGGCTGAAGCTGACGCATCCCATGTAGAGCGATTCGGTGAGCTGCGGCTCCATGCCGGTGCCGATGATGAATTCGGTCGAGCCGCCGCCGACGTCGACCACCAGGCGGCGCGCATCCTTTTCGCCTTGCGCCGGCGGCATGGAGTGCGCCACGCCGAGATAGATGAGGCGCGCTTCCTCGCGTCCGGAGATCACCTCGATCGGGAAGCCGAGCACCGCGCGCGCCTCGCGCAGGAACTGCGGCGAATTCTTCGCCACGCGCAAGGCGTTGGTGCCGACCGCGCGCACCGCGGGGCGCGCGAAGCCGCGCAGGCGCTCGGCGAAACGCGCCAGGGTATCCAGCGCCGCCGATTGCGTCGCGCGGTCGATGCGCTTCTCCGCCGTCAGGCCGGCGCCCAACCGGACCACCTCGCGCAGCGAGTCGAGGGGATAGATCTGTCCGTCGACAACACGGCCGATCTGCAGGTGGAAGCTGTTCGAGCCGAGGTCGACTGCAGCGAGCGTGTCGTGACGCGCCATCTCGCGCCACCTTAGCAGAATCAGGCAATTAGGTTCAGTCACAAAACTGTCACACACCGGCGACGGCCGGCGTGGACAATCCCTTCGGGGGAAGTCCGCATGGAATCCGATACGACTGCGCCCGATACAATGGGTCACGCGCTGCCTGACTCGTTTTCGGGCCGGGCGCCGGCAATGAACCGCAGAATTCCCCTCCCCGCCCAGTTCCTCAACCGCGAGCTCGGCCTGCTGGGGTTCAACCGCCGCGTGCTCGCCCAGGCGGCCGACGAGACCGTGCCGCTGCTCGAGCGGCTGCGCTTCATCACCATCGTCTCGTCCAACCTCGACGAGTTCTTCGAGATTCGCGTCGCCGGCCTGAAGGAGACGATCAAGCTCGGCCTCGCCGAGGCCGGGCCGGACGGCCGCTCCGCGGCCGACGTCTTCGCCGAGGTCAGCCGCGAGGCGCATGCGCTGGTGGCCGAGCAGTACCAGCTCCTCAACCAGACCGTGCTGCCGGCGCTCGAGCGCGAGGGCGTCGTCTTCCCCCGGCGCGAGCAGTGGGACGCGGGGCAGAAGCAGTGGATCCGCGACTACTTTTTCCGCGAGCTGCTGCCGGTGCTGACGCCGATCGGCCTCGATCCGGCGCACCCCTTCCCGCGCGTCTTCAACAAGAGCCTGAACTTCGCCGTCGAGCTCGAAGGGCGCGACGCCTTCGGCCGCAACTCGGGCGCGGCGATCGTGCAGGCGCCGCGCGCGCTGCCGCGCGTCATCCGCCTGCCGCAGGCGCGCGCCAACGGCGCGCAATACGCCTTCGTCTTCCTCTCCTCGATCCTGCACGCGCACGTCGACGAGCTGTTCGCCGGCATGAAGGTGCTGGGTTGCTACCAGTTCCGCGTCACGCGCAACTCGGACCTGTTCGTCGACGAGGAGGAGATCAAGAACCTGCACACCGCGCTGCAGGGCGAGCTGCTGCACCGCCACTTCGGCGATGCCGTGCGCCTGGAAGTCGCCGACAACTGCTCGCAGCACATGGTCGAGTTCCTGCAGCAGCAGTTCGGCCTGCAGGACCACGACCTGTACCGCGTCGAAGGGCCGGTCAATCTCTACCGCATGCGCGAAGTGCCCGATCAGGTGAGCCGCCCGGACCTGAAGTACGCGACATTCCAGCCCGGCCTGGCGCCGGCGCTCGACACCGACGATCTCTTCGAGGTGCTGAAGAAGCAGGACGTGCTGCTGCACCATCCGTTCCAGTCGTTCCTGCCGGTGCTCGACTACATCCGCACGGTGGCCGACGATCCGAACGTCATCGCCATCAAGCAGACCGTGTATCGCACCGGCACCGACTCGGAGCTGATGCAGATCCTCGTCGAGGCGGCGCGCAAGGGCAAGGAAGTGACCGTGGTCGTCGAGCTGATGGCGAGGTTCGACGAGGAAGCGAATCTGAATTGGGCAGCGAAACTGGAGGAGGTCGGCGCGCACGTCGTCTACGGCGTGGTCGGCCACAAGACGCACGCCAAGATGGCGCTGATCGTGCGCCGCGAGGAGACGCCGGAGGGCAAGGCGCTGCGCCGCTACGTGCATCTCGCGACCGGCAACTACCACCCGGCGACCGCCCGCCTCTACACCGATTTCGGCCTGCTCACCTCGAACGAGGACATGTGCGCCGATGTCGCCGAGGTGTTCAAGCAGCTCACCGGCCTCGGCCGCGCCGGCAAGATGAAGCACGTCTGGCAGTCACCGTTCACGCTGCACAAGCGCATCATCAACGCCATCCGCGAGGAGGCGAAGCACGCCGCCGAGGGCAAGCCGGCGCGCATCATCGCCAAGATGAACGCGCTGCTCGAGCCGCAGATCATCGAGGAGCTCTATGCCGCCTCGACCGCCGGCGTAAAGATCGACCTGCTGGTGCGCGGCGTGTGCGGGCTCAAGCCGGGGATCCCCGGCCTGTCCGACAACATCCAGGTGCGCTCGGTGATCGGCCGCTTCCTCGAGCACTCGCGCGTGTTCTATTTCGCCAACGGCGGCGCCGACGACGTCTATCTCGCCAGCGCCGACTGGATGGACCGCAATTTCTTCCGCCGCATCGAGCTCTGCTTCCCGGTGCTCGACCCGGCGCTCAAGCGCCGCGTGCTTCGCGAGGGCCTGCAGCCCTACCTCGACGACAACTGCCAGGCCTGGGTCATGAACGCAGACGGCGGCTACGAGCGGCTCAGGCCCCGCAAAGGGGGCCGTCGCCGCTCGGCGCAGGAGGAGCTGCTGTTTACGCTGGGAACTCCCTCGTCTACTGCTTGAACCGGAGCGAATTCGGGGTCAGGGTAACAATTCGGCAACCAGTGGGTAAGGCCATTCGAATTGTTACCCTGACCCCGAATTCCGTTGTCTACTGCTTGAAGCCGTAGAAGCTCATCCAGAGCTTCACCTCGTCGCCGATGGCGGTCGGCAGGCCGAACTTCATGCCGAAGTCCGAGCGCTTGAACGAGCCGGTGGCATTGCCGCCGCACTGGTAGCGCTTGCCCTGGGTGCGGATATCGGAACCGCACTTCCAGCGCTCAAGGTTGAGCGTCACCGGCTTGGTGACGCCGAGCATCGTCAGGTTGCCCTCGATGCTCGCCGGCTCGTCGCCCTTGAAGACGACCCTGGTCGACTTGAAGGTCATGGTCGGGAATTCCTGCACGTTGAAGAAGTCGGCGTTCTTCAGGTGCTCGTCGCGGGTACGCGGCCGCTGTCCCTTGTCGGTGTCGCCGCTGTTGACGGTAGCGGTGGGAATCTCCAGCTCGACGCTGCCGGTTTTCGCCGCGCGATCGATGCTGAACTTGCCGGTGGCGCGATCGAAGCGTCCGCGCATGGTGGCGAAGCCGAGATGGTCGATGTCGAAGTACGGCACGGTGTGGTACGGGTCGATGACGTAGTTCTCGACCTGCGCGGCGGCAGCAAGCGGCGTCGCCAGTGCCGCGGCGATGATGAGCTTCTTCATTGCTTCCCCTCCTCTAGGGTTCAGGGCCAGGCGAGATAGCAGGCGAGGCCAGCAACCGCGAAGCCGTACAAAGAGAATATCACCGCCTGCAGCCAGACCGGTGCGCGTTCCGGGCCGGGCAGGCGCACCGCGAGTGGGACGAGCCCCAGCACCAGCAGCACGTGCCACGGCATCTTCGCCAGCGTCATCGTGCCCACGCCGACCAGCGCCGCGGTGAGCATCGCCGGCAGGACGAAGGTCGCTCCGGCGTGGCTCTTCGTTCCGGTGATCATCTGCGGCAGAAGGAAAGCGCCGGCGCCCGCGCCGAGCGCGAGGCCGTAGGAGCCGTAAGCGGCCGAAGCAGAAAAGATCGACGCCACCCCCGCGCCGATGCCGAGCGCGAGCGCCGCGGCGCCGGCGCGCACGCCGTCCGAGGCGAGCGCGGCCTGACCGAAGCCGACGACGAACGTAGCGACGACGATCGCCGACGCGAGCAGCAACCCGGCCTCGCTTGCCGGGCGCTGCGCGAGTACCGGTGCGAATGCCCACCAGGCAGCGCCACCCGCCGCGAGCGCAAGCAGCGCCGCGCCGAGCCTGGTCGGCTTGAAGGCGAAGTCGACGAGGATGCCGACCGCCGGCGCGACCAGAGCGACCAGGATCATCTTGCGCGTCGCCGTGAGCGGGCTGAACTGGAATCCCGCCACGAAATACACCGTGGTGGCGAACGCGGCCGTGACCGCGAGGCCACCGAGCTTCAGCGGCCGCAACGCGACGGCGACGATCAGGCCGGCGAGAAACGGCGCCGCGCCGGCCTGCACCGCGGGGTTCGAGAGGAGCTCGTCCATCAGCCGCGGCCCACGCGGATGACGCCTTTCAGCTCTCGCACCAGCGCGAACGCGCGCTTCAGCTGCGCGAGGTTGGCGACATCGAACGTGAAGCGCATGAAGGCCAGCTCGTCGCGGCTCTGCGTGCGCACCGCGGTGACGTTGATCTTCTCGCGCGACAGCGCATCGCCGATGTCGCGCAGCAGGCCGCGTCGATCGGCCGCGGTGACCGCCATCTCGACCGCGTAGCTGCCCTCTCCCGTGCCCCACTCCGCCTCGATCAGCCGCTCGGGCTGCCGTTCGGCCAGCCGCTTGAGGCTCGCGCAATCCTCGCGGTGCACCGAGACGCCCTTGCCGCGCGTGACGAAGCCGCGGATCGGATCGGGCGGCACGGGCTTGCAGCAGCGCGCGAGCTGGGTCATGAGGCTTTGCATGCCCCCGACCGTAAGCACGCCCTTCTTCGCCGAGGAAGGGCGGGCCTTTTTCTCGATTTTCTCTTTTTGCGAAGGCTCTTCCTTGCCCCGCAGCGCCGTCTGCAGCTGGCGCAGGTTGATCTCGTCCTTCGCCACCGCGGTGAACAGCTCGTCGGGCTTGCCGAAGCCGAGCTTCGCCGCGAGCGCCTCGAAGTTCGTCGTCGCCTTTTCCCGCCGCAGCTCCTTCTCCACGATCGCGCGCCCGGCGGCAACCGTCTTCATCAGGTCCTGGGCGTTGAACCACTGGCGGATGCGCCCGCGCGCGCGCGCGCTCCTGGCAAAACCGCGCTCGAGGTTCAGCCAATCGCGTGAAGGTCCGCCGCTCTTCGCGGCGATGATCTCGACGCGCTGCCCGCTCGCGAGGGGCGTGTCGAGCGTGACGATCTGGCCGTCGACGCGGGCGCCGCGGCAGCGGTGGCCGAGGTCGCTGTGCAGCGCGTAGGCGAAGTCGATCGGCGTCGAGCCCGCCGGCAGATCGATGACCTTGCCCTGCGGCGTCAGCACGTAGACCGAGTCGTCGAGCTGCGCCTGCCGCGTCGTCGACTGCCAGTCGGCGACCTCGTCGCGCCACGCGAGCAGCTCGCGCAGCCAGGCGATCTTCTGCTCGAAGGCCTTGGACGCCTTGACCTTCTCCTTGTACTGCCAGTGCGCCGCGACGCCGTACTCCGCCTGGCGATGCATCGCCTCGGTGCGGATCTGCACCTCGAGCGTCTTGCCGCCCGGGCCGATCACCGCGGTATGCAGCGACTGATAGAGGTTGTCCTTCGGCCGCGAGATGTAGTCGTCGAACTCCTTCGGGATCGGGTGCCAGAGGTTGTGCGCCACGCCGAGCGCCGAGTAGCAGTCCTTGACGTCGGGCACGATGACGCGCAATGCGCGCACGTCGTACACCTCGGAAAAGTCCACCGCCTTCTTGCGCATCTTGTTCCAGATGGAATAGATGTGCTTCGGCCGGCCGGTCACCTCGCCCGCCACCCCCAGCTTCTTCAGCTCGGCGGAAAGGATCTGGATCGCGTCGGCGATGTACTGCTCGCGCTCCACGCGCTTCTCGTCCAGCATCGACGCGATGCGCTTGTACAGCTCGGGCTCGAGCAGCCGGAACGACAGGTCCTCGAGCTCCCACTTGAGCTGCCAGACCCCGAGCCGATTGGCGAGCGGCGAATAGATGTCGAGGGTTTCCCGCGCATAGCCCTCGCGCTCGGGAGAGGCATTCTTCGCAAAGAACCGCAGCGTCTGCGTCCGGCTGGCGAGCCGGATCAGCACCACGCGCACGTCCTCGACCATGCCGAGCACCATCTTGCGCAGCACCTCGTTCTGCGCCTCGGGGCTGGCGCGCGTGGCGACGCGCAGCTGGTAGAGCTTCTCGACGCCGAGCGCGAGGTCGGCGATCTCCTTGCCGAAATGCTCGGTCAGATGCGCGGCGTCCTTCAGGTGCTTGGGTGCGGCGAAGAGGATCCCGGCGGCGCGCCCGGCGGCGTCGACGCCGATGGCGGCGAGGTTGGCGCCCAGGCCGAGGGCGTGATCCCAGGTCGGCTCGCCCGTGGAGAGCTGTTGCGCGCGGTAAAGCGGCTCGGCGTAGTCGAGCGCCCGCCGCACCAGCGCGCGTTCCTCGCCCGCGAGGCCGTCGGCGACCGGAACGAGCGCGGCGGCGCTGTCGAGCGGTTGCGGCTGAACGAGGCGGAGATTCCCTGAGCGCATGGGCTATTTTACGGATATGGGCTGGCTCACCGACTGGCGCCGCAGGCGCGTGCTCCGCAGGCATCGGATCGACGAGGCGCTGTGGCCGCGCCTGCCTTTCCTGCCGCCGGCGCCGAAGCTGAAGGACCTGACGCTGCTCTTCCTTGCCGAGAAGCAGTTCACCGGCACGCACGGCCTGGAAGTCACCGACGCGATGCGCCTCTCGATCGCCGCGCAGGCCTGCCTGCCGATCCTCGAGCTCGGGCTCGACTGGTATTCGGGCTGGACCGGCATCGTCGTCTACCCCGGCGATTTCCGCGTACGGCGCACCGAGGTCGACGAGGACGGCGTGGTGCACGAATGGGACGACGAGCTGGCCGGCGAGGCGATGCCCGGCGGGCCGGTGGTGCTCTCATGGGACGCGGCGGCGCACGACCCGCTGATCAACGTCGTCATCCACGAGTTCGCGCACAAGCTCGACATGCTCGACGGGGTGGCCGACGGCCGCCCGCCGCTGCACGCCGGGATGGACGGCCGCGCGTGGCGAAAAGCCTTTGACGAGGCCTTCCAGGGATTCAGCGACGCGCTGGAGCGCGGCCGGGATACCTGGCTCGATCCCTACGCGGCCGAGCATCCCGCAGAGTTCTTCGCCGTGATCAGCGAGGCGTTCTTCGAGGACCCGCGAGAAACGCGGCGCCGCTACCCTGACGTCTACGACCAGCTCAGGCTTTTCTACCGCCAGGACCCGGGCGGCTAGAGCGCGAGGGAAGTGCCCTCGGAGGGCGCATCGCACGCCACCTGCGCGCCCAGACGCGCCAGTGCTTCGCGCGTTTCCTTCAGCTTGACGTCGATGTCGGCGTCGGTCTGGTCGGGGTCGTGATGGAAAAGGTGCAGCCGCTTCACCTTGGCGCGCGCGGCGAGGTCCGCGACCTGGCTCACCGCCGAATGTCCCCAGTCGGCCTTGCTCGGGTATTCGCTGTCGCGGTAGGTCGTGTCGGTGATGAGCAGGTCGGTGTCCTTGACGAACGCCGTCAGGTGCTCGACGTAGCGGTTGTTGTGGCGCGGGCTGTCCGGCGGGTAGAGCTCGTTGTCGGTGATGTAGCACAGCGTCCGGCCCCGCGCGGTGAGCCGGTAGCCCATGCAGGTTCCGGGATGGCTTAGCAGCATCGTGTCGACGCGCAGCGGGCCGAACTCCAGGCGCTCCTCCCGCAGGTCGCGGTAGACGATGCGCGCGCCGAACTCACGCACCGTCACGGGGAAGTACACGCTCTCCATCTGTGCGCTGACCGCGCTGGCGATGGTGAGGTCGCCCTGGTGCGGGCCGAAGACCTCGACCTGATTGCCGCGCACATAGAGCGGCGCGAAGAACGGAATGGTATTGATGTGGTCCCAGTGCGTATGCGAGATGAAGATGCGCGCCGAGAAGCGCTGCGTGCTGCGGCGCATGATGTGGTCGGACAGGCGCTTGATGCCCGAGCCGCAATCGAAGATGGTGAGCGGCTCGTCGCCGATCTCGACGCTGACGCACGGCGTGTTGCCGCCGTAGCGGGTGTACGCCTCGCCGGGCGTCGGCAGCGTGCCGTGCACGCCCCAATAGGTCACCACCATGTGGTTGGAGACGATGCCGGCGATCGAGTCGAGCAGCGACTCGCGCTGGAACGGCTTGGTGAGGTAGCCGTCCGCGCCGAGCTCCTTGGCGCGGCGGCGGTCGAAGTCGTAGCCCTTGGCCGAGAGGACGATGATCTTGACGTCGGCGAGCTCGTGGCGCTCGCGCAGCTTGCGCATCAGCTCGAAGCCGTCCATCTCCGGCATCATCAGGTCGGTGATGACG
>DATNCP010000100.1:0-4183 GCA_035607175.1 Burkholderiales bacterium | reverse complement strand
GGTCGGCGTGATCCTGTCAGGCGGGAACGTCGACCTTCGCTGGGCGGCTGCGCAGGTAATAAAAAGCCAGGATCACTGAGCCGACCGCGGTCGCGGCGATCTGCACGTCGAGGCGCGGCACGATGGTGGCGACCGAGCTTGCGGCGAGCAGCAGGCGCAGCGGCAGCGCGATGTCCTTCAGCGCCATCATGCCGTGCAGCGCGAACGAGGCGAAGACGGTGCACGCGGTGCCGAAGAAGCAGGCGAGCAGGATCACCCCGAGGCTGCCCTGGACCGTCAGGCCGGGATTGAAGAGGAAGAAGAACGGCACGACGAAGCCGCCGATCGCGAGCTTCACCGCGTAAGGCCCGAGCGAGGTGGGATTGACGCCGGCGATCGCGCCGGCGGCGAAGTTCGCCACCGCCACCGGCGGCGTGATGGCCGAGAGGCAGGCGTAGAACAGCATGAAGAGATGGACCTGCATCTGCGGCAGGCCGAACTTGCTGAGGATCGGCGCGAGCAGCGCCGCGCCCATGATGTACACCGCGGGCGTCGGCATGCCCATGCCGAGCAGGATCAGGAGCAGGCCGGAAAGCAGCAGGGTCGGGATCAGGTAGCCGCCGGAGAGCCAGCTGATCATCAGGCTGAACTTGCCGCTGAGCGCGCTGATCTCGATGGCGCCGGTAATCGCGCCGGCCGCCGCCACCGCGCCGACGAGCGGCACGACCTGCGTGATCGTCTCGGTGCAGCACTCGACGAAGCGGCGCGGGCCGATCGCGCTCGGCCGGTGAAACCAGGAGAGGATGATGACCGCCGCGGTCGATCCGGCGGCGACGTACACCGGCGTGTAGCCATCGAGCAGCAGCCACATCATCGCGCCGACGGGCAGCAGGTGCCGCCACCCTCGCTGCAGGGCGGTGATCAGCGGCACGATCTGGTCGGCGGGCATCGGCGGCTCGCCGTTGCGCACCGCCTCGTTGTGCACCAGGATGTAGATCGCGACGTAGTAGAGGATCGAGGGCAGCCACGACGCCGCGACGATGTCGGCATACGGGATATTGGTGATGTCGGCCATGATGAAGGCCACCGCGCCCATCACCGGCGGCAGCATCGCGCCGCCGCTCGAGGAGGTCGCCTCGATCGCCGCCGCCCGCGCCGGCGGCACGCCCTGCTTGATCATGATCGGGATGGTGAGCGGCCCAGTGGTGGCGACGTCGGCCGTCGGACTGCCCGAGACCGAGCCGTAGAGGCCGCTCGCGGTAACGCAGGCCTTGGCCGCGCCGCCGCGCATCTTGCCGGTCACGGCGCTCGCCAGGTCGAAGAAAAGCTGCCCGCCGCCCGCCTTGTTGTAGAAATTGCCGAACAGCACGAACAGGAACGCGTAGCTCGCCGCCACCTCGAGCGGCGCGCCGAAGATGCCGTCCGACTGGATGGTCATCATCTCGATGAAGTAGCGCACGCTGTAGTTGTCGTGCCGCAACGGCCCGGGCATCCAGCTGCCGAACATGGTGAAGGCGAGCAGGATCACCAGCAGGCCGGTCAGGCCCCAGGAAGTGCTGCGCCGGGCGAGCTCCACCACCAGGACGACCAGCGTGAAGCCGACGACGACGTCCCAGAAATCGGGCTGCGAGAAGCCGCGGCTCCAGTGCAGGAACTTGTCGTTGAGAACGACGTAGTAGAGCGCCACCGCCATCGAGAGCGCGGCCAGCGCCACGTCGGTCCAGGCGAGCCGCTTGCGCCACGGCCCGGCGGTGGTGGTGAGAAAGGCGATCGGGAAAGTAATCGCGACGAAGATCGCGATGTCCAGGTGGAACTGGGAGGTGAAGGCCCGCGCCCACGACCCGAAGCGCTCGAACCCGAGATGGAGCGCAAGCGTGCCGGTGAGCGTGGCCAGCGCCCCGATCCAGAGAACATAGAGAGCCGCGGCGACCGACGCGGCCTGGATGAAGATGTCCCACGCGCCGCCGGGACGGTGGCGGGCCCCCTCCCTCAGGAACGCCAGCAAGCTACTTCACCAGCCCTTTTTCCTTGTAGTAGCGCAGCGCGCCGGGATGGTACGGAAGCTTCGCCGGGTTGGTCGCCATGTGCGCGGTCGCGAACGAGGTCTTGAGCGAACCGCCGATGTCCTGCACGCGCTTTTCGCTCTCCGCCATGGCCTTCACGTACTTGTAGACCACCTCGTCGGGGACATGGCTGCCGGCAAGCAGGGAGACCCACATGCGCACGGTCGGGTAGTCCTTCTCCATGAACGGGTAGGTGCCCTTCGGCACCATGTCGGCCTTGTTGCTGAAGGTGTCGGCGGCTTTCTGGACGGTGGCGCGGTCGCCGTCGATCCACAGCAGTTCGCGCTTGCCGGCCACGTCCTTCACCAGGGCATCGCCGAGGTTGCGCGCGTTCATGAACACGTCGGCCTTGCCGTCGACGATCGCGTCGAGGCCGATCGAGCTGTTGCCCAGCACGAAGCTGCCGCCCCACTTTTCGATGTCGTTGATGCCGAACCCGTAGGCCTTCATCACCTCGTAGGGCCCGCCGATCGTGGTCTGCGGGTTGTCGGGGCGGTTGATGGCGAGGCGCATCTTGGGCTTTTTCTTCGCGATGTCGGCCCAGGACTTGATGCCGTTCGCGTCGGCCCACTCCTTGGTCATCAGGAAGTGGATGAACTGGTTGTCATAGAGCTGCATCACGTAGCTGAACTTGCCCTTCAGCGGCTTGCTGTAGGGCGACTGGCCCTCGTTGGCGAGGCGCACCTCGGTGCCGGTGGCGGTGGCGGTAAAGTCGGCGCGCCCCTCGGCGATCTCGAGCACGCCGCCGCCGGGCGAGTTCGGCTTGAACGACACCGCGGAGCCGGGATAGGCGTCGCGCACCACCGCATTCATGCCCTCCACCATGGTGCGCGGATAGCCGCTCGGCGTCGCGCCGGTGACCGTGGCGTTGATCGGCTTCTTGTCGCCGAAATCGGCGAATGCCGGCGCCGCGACGGCGAGCGCCGCGGCCAGAATCAGGACCCTCATTTTTTCTTCCTCCTCGTGGGCGTTTTCTTGCGGCGCCTGGCCGTCTTCTTCTTTGCTTTCCGCGGCGCGGGGAAATTCAGCACCGCATCCTTGAAAATCTGCACCAGGCCGAGCACCGCCGCGGCCTGCGTCGCGTACAGCGCCTCGGTGCGCGCGACCAGCTCCGCCTGGTTCTCGGGGTTGTACAGCTCGGCGAGATACTTGCCGCTCGCCGGGTCCATCACGAATTCGACGCGAAACTGGGCCACAGAACCTCCTTCTCCCTCGGCGATAATAGCCGCCTTCCATGCGCGCAGTCGAGATATCCAAGCCTGGCGGGCCCGAGGTTTTGCGGCCGGCCGATCGGCCGAAGCCCACGCCCAGGGACGGCGAAATCCTCATCAAGGTCGCGGCCGCGGGCGTCAACCGGCCCGACGTGCTGCAGCGGAGCGGCAACTACGCGGTGCCGCCCGATGCCTCCGATCTCCCCGGGCTGGAAGTCGCGGGCGAGGTGGTTTCCCCGGGGAAAGCCTTCAAGGTCGGCGACAAGGTCTGCGCCCTCGTCCACGGCGGCGGCTACGCCGAGTTCTGCGTCGCGCCCGAAGTGCAGGCGCTGCCGCTGCCGAAAGGGCTTTCGCTCGTCGAGGCGGCTTCCCTCCCCGAAACCTTCTTCACCGTCTGGGGCAACGTCTTCGAGCGCGGCCGGCTCGCCCCCGGCGAGACGCTGCTCGTCCAGGGCGGCAGCTCGGGCATCGGCGTGAGCGCGATCCAGATGGCCGCGGCCATGGGCAATCGCGTCTTCGCCACCGCGGGCTCGGACGAAAAAGTCGCAGCCTGCAAGCGGCTCGGCGCCGCGGAAGCGTTCAACTACAGGACCCAGGATTTCGAGAAGGAGGTCCTCGCCGCCACCGGCGGCAAGGGCGTCGATGTCATCCTCGACATGGTCGGCGGCGACTACGTGCCGAAGGAGCTGAAGTGCATCGCCGACGACGGGCGGCTGGTGTTCATTGCCTTCCTGCGCGGCATGAAGACCGAATTGGACATCATGCTGGTGATGCGCAAGCGCCTCACCGTCACGGGCTCGACGCTGCGCCCCCGGCCGGTCGCGTTCAAGGGCGCGATCGCGAAGAGCCTGCGCGAGAAAATCTGGCCGCTCATCGAGAGCGGCAGGATCAGGCCCGAGATCTACAAGACCTTCCCTCTCGAGCAGGCGG